>JAICKA010000077.1 GCA_025928185.1 Gemmatimonadaceae bacterium | reverse complement strand
TCGTGGCTCGAGCAGAAGCGGACGCGGCTCGCGCAGGAGGAGAAGACCGAGTCGGCGCGGCAGCGGACGCTCGAGCGCGAGCTGGAGTGGGTGCGACTGGCGCCGCGGGCGCGACAGGCCAAGAACAAGGCGCGCATCCAGAAGTACGAGGAGCTGGCGGCGCAGGACACGGCGGAGAAGGTGCTGCAGCACGAGATCGTGATACCGCCGCCGCCGCGGCTGGGCAATGACGTCGTGACGGCACGCGAGCTTCGGAAGGGCTTCGGCGACAAGCTGTTGATCGACGGATTGTCGTTCGCGCTGCCGCGCGGCGGCATCGTCGGCATCATCGGCCCGAACGGCGCCGGCAAGACGACGTTGTTCAAGATGATCGTCGATCAGGAGGAGCCGGACAGCGGCACGCTCAAGGTGGGCGAGACCGTACAGATCGCGTACACCGATCAGAACCGCACGCTGGATGCGGGCAAGACGGCTTGGCAGGAGATCTCCGGCGGCCAGGAGATGATCATGGTCGGCAAGAAGGAGCTGAACAGCCGCGGGTATCTGTCGAGCTTCAACTTCCGCGGCACCGATCAGCAGAAGGTGGTGGGGAAGCTGTCCGGCGGTGAGCGGAACCGGCTGCATCTTGCGAAAACGCTGATGAGCGGCGGCAACCTGCTGCTGCTCGACGAGCCGACGAACGATCTCGACGTCGACACGCTGCGGGCGCTGGAGGATGCGCTGGTGGACTTTGCCGGTTGCGCGGTGGTGATCACGCACGACCGCTGGTTCCTCGACCGCGTCGCCACGCACATTCTCGCGTTCGAGGGGAACAGCGAGGTGGTGTGGCACGAAGGCAATTACGCTTCTTATATAGAAGATCTGAAGCGGCGCAAGGGGCCGGATGCGGATCAGCCGCACCGGGTGGCGTATCGGAAGCTGGTGCGGAGCTGAGGAACGGTGGAGCGCTGGAACGCTGGAACGCTGGAACGCTGGAACGCTGGAACGCTGGAACGCTGGAACGCTCGGGCGCTACGGCTCGTAGATTCGGACTCCATCGTTCTCGTGGAGCAGCAGCCGGGCGCCGCGGCGGCCGTAGCAGCGCATGAGGTCGAGCATCATCGCCTCCTCGCCGATCCACGGGTAGGCGTAGACGATGTCGAAGTCCTCGAGCGGATGACCGAGCGCGGGATAGGCCGACGTGCCGTCGCCGATCGTGCCGAGTCGGCCGTCGCCCGTCGGCGGTTTCCAGCGATAACCGGCCGGAACGAAGCTGCCGGCGACGAACCGCGCTCTTGATTCGTAGCGCGTGGCGAGGTCGCGCGACGTGGCGACGAGCTGTGCGTCGATCTCGATGCCGGTGGCGTCGAAGCCGAGCAGGTCGGCCATGATCGAGACGACACCGGTGGCCGAACCCCATTCGAGAAATCGAATGTTCGGCGCGCGGAGCGGCAGGAGGGCGTCGAGCACGAGCGCGTAGTCGGCGGGGACGAACGGGTGCCAGTGCTCGCGGCGCACCTCGATGTCGAACCGGTCCCAGATCGCCCAGCCATCATCGAACAAGGCAGTGAGCCGTGCGCGCAGTGCCGGATCGAGCCCGAGCTCCGGCGAGGGGGCGCCGCGATGCCGACCGACATCCGCTGACTCGTACTCCTGCCTGGGTTCCATGGGCGAGATGCTCCGGTGATTGGTCTCACAAGCTAGACGGCGGACCGGTGTGCGGGAAGCTCGAGGTACGCGTGGTCACGGAGCGAACGTGCGCTGCGTCACGCGGCACTTCTTTGTGGAACCATCTCTCCAATTCTTGCATACGTCACCCGCGTGACAGCACGGCGGCGGGATGCTCTCATGCATCGCGCCGCCGCTCCGGCCGGACGGAAACCGGCCGACGGCAACCCCTACGCAGGAGCATCGATGTCGCACAGCTTTCGTGAGAGAATGCTCATTCAGCCGCGCACCGCCGCGGCCGTCGTTGGACTGGTCGGCCTGGCCATGGCCGGCGCCTGTTCATCCGATTCCGCCGGACCGCAACCGGCCAATGCGAGCCACCTCGCCTTCGGTGCGTCGACCACCGCGACGACGGACGCAAGTCTCGCGACGACGCCGTTGACGCCGATCACGATCGGCGGGAACACGATCAATTTCACGCAGGTGACACTCGACGTGTCCCGCGCCGAGCTGAAGCCGCAGCAGGGCGTCATGTGTGCCGACGAGAGCGACGATCACGACGACGATGATGCGGGCGATACGCCGCCCACGACGACGTCGAACGATTGCGCGGAAGTGAAGACCGGAGCGTTCTCGGTCGACATCCCGGTCGACGGCTCGCTCGTTCAGGTGCCTGCCGACGTGCTTCCCGCCGGCACGTATCGCGACATCGAAGTGCGGCTCGCCGACGTGCACGTCGTCGGCACGTACAACGACACGCCGTTCGACGTGACGCTGCCGGTGCACATGCGCGGTGAAGTGCCGCTCTCGACGCCGCTCGTCGTGACGGAAGGAACGGCGACCTCGGTGACGGTCGACGTGCCGTTCGATCTCTGGTTCATCAACAGCGACGGCACGCTGCTCGATCCGAACACCATCGCCGGCAACTCGGATCTGATGCAGATCGTGCGCAACCGGATCCGTGCATCATTCCGCGCGTTCGAGGATCGCGATCACGACAACCACGACGATCACGGCGGCCACGGCGGCGACCACGATTGAGCCAATCGATTCGGCGCCGTCGCGCGTATCGCGCGCGGCGCGCCGAATCGGGTTGGACTGAAATGGGGGACGCGGATTTGGCGGAAACTGGCGAACGAGGCGCGGATCGGCTGCTACTGGCGCACCGAGTCCATCGCGCCACACCCGAAAAGCATTTGGGTTCTAGATCCGTTCGATTCGTCCCATCCGTGTCATCGCTGTTCAACCTGTTGCGGCTGGGTCAGCATCATTGCTTCGGAGAGAGTCGCGAAGCTGCGGAGAACGGCGGAGAACTGCGGAGAACGACTGAGAGGACTTCAATTGTGAGGTGTTGAGGAAGCCATCGGCGACCGGGGTACAATTCAGCGAAGTCCCCCAAGATCTCGTGTGTCACGCGCGGTGCACTCGTTGTTGATCATCCATCAACACCGACAGCAACGCCCCTCTGTGCCTCTCCGCAGTTCTCCGCAGTTCTCCGCGACCCCTTTCCTCTCCTTGCGAGGATGCCGGCCGCGCCACTCGGACCGAATTCGCGCCTCATTCGCCGGTTTTCGCAAAATCCGCGTCCCCCAACTCAGCGCACCGGACCAGACGCCCGCGAGCGTTCTCCCGCTCCCGCTACGCCGCGATCCTGATCAGCGCAATCGAAAGCGCGATGAGCACGACGAGCGAGCCGCCGATCGCCGTCGCGACGCGGGCGCCGACGCGGCGAACGGATCCGACGTCGACGGCGAGGCCCAGGGCGGCCATCGCGGCGATCATCAGCGAGCCGGCGATCGTCTTCGACGCGCTGGCCGCGCCGTCCGGAATTGCGCCGGTCGATCGCAACGTGGCGAGGAGGATGAAGCCGATCACGAACCACGGCACGATGCGGCCGATCGCCAGGCCGCGCGTCGGCTTGCGACCGACCGCCGCCGACGCGCGCTCGGCGCGATGGCTCCGGATGGCGAGAAAGACGACCACCGGGCCGAGCATCAGCACGCGCGCCAGCTTCACGACCGTCGCCACCTGACCGCTCAGCGCACTCACGGCAAAGGCGGCGGCGAGCACCTGCGGCACCGCGTACACGCTGAGTCCCGCGAGAATGCCGTACTGGTAGTGCGAGAGCCCGAATGGCACGATCAGGAGCGGCAACGCGAGGATCTCGATCACGCCGAGTACCGCGGCCAGGGCAATCGACGCGGCGACCTCGCCGTCGTCGGCGCCGATCACCGGTGCGACCGCGGCGATGGCCGAGTTGCCGCAGATGGCGTTGCCGCAGGCGACGAGCACGGCCAGCCGCGGCGAGAGTCCGATCGCGCGGCCGACGAAGAAGCCGCTGGTGAGCGCGATGCACACCACCAGCACGATGCCGCCGGCGAGCGCCGGTCCGGAGGCGAACAGTCGCGGCACGTCCATCGTGGCGCCGAGCAGAAGGACCGAGACCTCGAGCAGCTGCTTCGCCGCGAAGCGGTTGCCGGCTGCCTCGCGAGCGACGCCACCGCGTACCGTGCGCACGGCGATGCCGACGAGGATCGCGAGGACGAGGGGCTCGATGATCGGGCGGCCGAACAGGAGGCCTTCAAGGCGTCCGCCGAGCATCGAGAGCGCGGAGACCACGACGACGACGACAAGCCCCGGAACCAGACTGCGCCAGCGGTCGAAGCGCTGGGCGAGTGTCGGTGCCGGCTGGGGAATGGAAATGCCCATGGCGGATCGTAGCCGCGATGCTCATTATGATGCCAGTACATTGTTTTCATGATTCCATAAGCTCTGGTTATGGCGATCAATCTCCATCACCTCCGGCTGTTCGCCGCCGTCGTTGACGAAGGCGGGTTCACCCGCGCCGCGGCGAGGCTCAACCTCAGCCAGCCCGCCATCTCCAAGTCGCTCACCGAGTTGGAGCGCCAGCTCCACGTCAATCTCCTCGATCGCAGCGGCCGGACGGTCCGCCTCACCGAGGCCGGACGAACGCTCCACGCCCGGGCCCGCGAGCTGTTCGGCGTCGAGCGGGTGGCCGAGCAGGAGCTTCGCGAGCTGAGAGGGCTCAAGCGCGGCGTGCTGCGAATCGGCGCCAGCACGACCATCGCCACCTATCTGCTGCCAGCGGTGCTCGGCCGCTTTCATCGGCGGCATCCGCGGGTGCGCATCCGAACGGCCAGCGCCAACACCCGCGCGGTGCTGCGGATGCTGCTCGAGTCGCGCGTCGACTTGGCGCTGGTCGAAGGACCGGTGTCGGATCCGCGGGTCGAGATCATTCCGTGGCGGGACGACGAGCTGGTGGTCATCGCCCCACCGGGCCACCGGCTCGTGTCGGAACAGCCCGTGCAACCGTCGAGGCTCGAGCAGGAGCTGTTTCTCGTTCGCGAGCCCGGCTCGGGCACCCGCACGGTGAGCGTGCGCGCGCTCGCGAAACACGGAATTCATCTGACTGACACCATGCGCGTCGGCGGCACCGAAGCGATCAAGCAGGCGGTGGCGGCCGGCCTCGGTCTCGCCATCGTCTCACGCGCCGCGGCCGCCGATCAATTGGCGCTCGGCAAGCTGGCCATTCTTTCGGTGGAGGGTCTCGAGATACGCCGCACGCTCACGCAGCTGCGCATGCGCGGGCGCGTCTCGAGCGCGGTGTCGCTGGAGCTCGAGCGACTGCTGGCCGAAAGCGCGCTGGAATCGGAAAGCGGCGGCGGGTACAGCTCGGCCGACGCGTCGGGCGTTGGCTGACCGGCGACTGGAATCGTTTCAGGACCTTGTAGATTCGTGATCGGAGAACGCATGCACGACACTCGCAGATCCATCATCGCCGCCTGCATTGCGCCGCTCGTCGGCGCCGCGCTCACGCTCGCCGTCGCGTGCAGTCATGCGCCGCCGCCGCCACCACCGGCGCCACGCCAGCTCACCGACTCCGAGACGGCGGCGCTGGGCTGGGTGAATGCTCACGCGCTGCCCGCGTCGACATCGGATTCGACTCCCGCCAGCGGCGAGGTGCAGGCGCTGCGCACACTGACGGCCGGTGCGCGGATCATCGGCTTGAGCGAGATGACCGAAGGCACGAACGAATTTCCACTCGTCGTCCGGCGCGCGCTGTTCGCGCTGGCCGACAGCGGCGTGCGCGGCCTGGCCATTCAGGCGCCGATGCCGGAGACGATGGAGATCGATCGATACGTGCGCACCGGCGTTGGCGACGTGCGGCGACTGCTGCGCACGATCGGCCAGGACCGGTGGGACAATCCCGGGATGCTCGCGCTGATCGCGTCCATTCGCGCCTGGAATCAGACGCACGGCTCCGATCGGCAGCTCGGCTTTTACGGATTCGAGATTCCGACCGGCGCGCACGCGGTGGACGTGGTGCTCGCGCTACCGGATTCCGTGACCGGGGCGCCGCTCAAGGCGTGGCTGCGTGGACAATACGCCTGCGTCGCCACCGATGAAGCGGCGCATTTCGGTCTGGAAGGTCGCGCCGCCGACAGCACGTACTGGAATCGCTGCCGCACGCTGGTCTCGCACGCCGCGGACAGCGTCGCCGCGCTCCGCGCACGCGTGAGCGCTGCGTCGAGCAACGCGGCGGCGGTTGCCTACGCGGACGAGATGGCCCGGCTCATCAAGCATTACGTGACGACGGGTCTGCGGCACCTGCCGCGCGAGGAAGGCAACGCGGCGCACGTCATGTATCTCGCCGACGCGCTCGGTCCCAACGCGCGGCTGCTCGTGTGGGGCGGTGACGTGGAGATGGGCCGGCTGACGCTCAGCGGTCGCACGGTGCAGACAGGTGTGCCGCTCGGCAAACAGCTCGGCGCGGGTTACCGCGCGATCGCGTTTGCCGTTGGCGGCGGAACGCTGCGCACGCGGCGGCCGGGGAATGGCGGTCAGCCTGGCGGCGTCGAAAAGATCCGCATTCAGGTGCCGGACCCGGACTCGTACGAGGAAGTGTTTGCGCGCGCGGCCAGCGCGGCGTACTGGCTCGATCTGCGCGCGCTGCCGTCGGACAGCGCCGGCCAGTGGCTGCACGGCCCCCACGCCATGCGTCTGATCAGCGGATTGTACACGCCCGACGTGCCGCAGTTGTTCGACACGCCGATCGAGTTTCCACAGAACTATGATGGCGTGATCTTCATCCGCACGGTCTCGGCGTCGCCCTGAGTCGGGCGCGACGTCGAGATTGCGGCGTCGGTCGAACGCGTCGCCTTCTATAAAGAACGCGGCGCGTCCGTTGAATCCGGAATGATTCCGCGCGCCACATAGATCGGCCGGACCAACTCGCTCAGCGCCGGCAGCTTTCGCGAGAACCAGACGCCGGCGACGATGCACGCCAGCCCGCCGATGACGATCGTCGCCGGCGCTCCGATGCGATCGGCGAGCACGCCGGCGAGCAGACTGCCGATCGGCGCCGTGCCGAGGAATGCCATCGCGTAGAACGCCATCACGCGGCCGCGCAGCCGCTCTTCGACGATCGTCTGGATGATCGTGTTCGTCGACGCCATCTCGATCATCATGCCGCCGCCGACGACCGTCAGCAGCACGAGCGACAGCCAGAGTGTCTTGGAGAATCCGAACGCGGCCAGTCCGATGCCGAACACGAACGTCGACAGCACCATGACCTTGCCGAGTCCGACGATCGATTGCCGATAGGCGAGATACAGCGCGCCGGCGAGCGCGCCGACGCCGGATGCCGTCATCAGAAAGCCGAGCGTGTGCGCGCCGCCGTGCAGCACTTGCGCGGCGATCACCGGCATGAGCACGCTGTACGGCATGCCCATCGTCGCGACCAGCGCGAGCAGAATCAACGCGGAACGGATCGGCGCGAACTGCGTGACGTACACGAATCCGTCGCGCAGATCGTCGACCGCGCGGCTGCCCGTCTTCACCCGCGGCTCACTCGCCATGTGCATGGCGAGTAGCGAGCCGATGACGGCGAGATACGAGATCGCGTCGACCATGAAGCACCAGCCTTCGCCGAACAACGCGATCAGCACGCCGCCGATGGATGGACCGATGATCCGGCTGCCGTTCACCATCGACGAGTTGAGCGCAATGGCGTTCGCGAGGTGCGTGCGGTCTTCGACCATGTCGACGACGAGCGACTGCCGCGCCGGCGTGTCGAACGAGTTGATGATGCCCTGCGCCACCTGCAGCACGAGAATCCAGGCTACGGTGATCGTGCCGCTCAGCGCGAGGATCGCCAGCGCGAGCGACTGGAGCATCGAGAACACTTGCGTGGCGATGAGGATGTGGTGGCGATTGTGCCGGTCGACGAACACGCCGGTGAACGGCGCCAGCACCAGCGTCGGAATCTGTCCGCAGAAGCCGACGACGCCGAGCAGCAGGTCGGAGCCGGTGAGGCGGTAGACGAGCCAGCTCGTGGCGATCCGGGTGATCCACGTGCCGATGAGCGAGACGCTCTGGCCGCCAAAAAAGAGGCGATAATTTCGCGAGCTGAGCGCGCGAAGGAGCTTGGGTCGCTGGCGGTTTGGCGCCGTCTCTGCGGGTGCAGTCACCGCGTGGCGTTGTGCAACCGGCGGGCCGACTCGGTGTAACTTTCTGGCCGAACCCGGCGGAGGGCTGCGCGCGCCACGAGCCCTCGCGCCGTCGACTGGAGCGACATGTTCATCTCTGATTTTGCCATTCGCCGGCCGATCATCACCATCGTGACGATGATCGCGCTCGTCGTGTTCGGTCTCGCGTCCCTGGCGCAGCTGGATACGGACGAGTTTCCGGAAATCGACGCGCCGATCGTCGTCGTCGCCATTGCATACCCCGGGGCCGCACCGGATGTGGTGGAGCGCGAGGTGGTGACGCGCATCGAAGATAAGATCTCGGGGATCAGCGGCGTGGACAAGATCAACTCCACGTCGACCGACGGCTTTGCGCAGATCATCGTGCAATTCGTCTACTCCAAGGACGTGACCGAAGCGACGCAGGACATTCGCGACGCCATCTCCGCGGTCCGTGCGCAACTGCCGACGGAGATCATCGAGCCGATCATCCAGCGCTTCGATCCGAACCAGCTGCCGATCGTCTCGTTGGCGGTGACGTCGCCGGTCCTGTCGACGCCGCAGCTCACGCAGCTGGCGGATCAGACGATCGCCGGCGAGCTGCGAGCGATCGGCGGCGTGGCGCAGGTGAACGTCGTCGGCGGCGATAGCGCGCAGCTCAACGTCAACGTGCGGCCGCACGACCTGGCGGCGCTCGGCGTGGGCATCGATCAGGTGGTGAACGCGCTCCGGTCGCAGAATCTCGCCGCGCCGGTGGGCAACGTGAACAGCGCGATGCAGCAGCGCTCGATCCGCCTCGAGGGGCGGCTCGACCATCCGGAGGATTTCGCGTCGCTCGTCGTGTCGCAGCGCAACGGGCAGCTGATCACGCTCGGGCAGGTGGCCGACGTGCAGGCCGGCGCCGCCGAACCGAAATCGTCGGCGCTGTACGATTCCACGCGGGCGATCGGGCTCGACATCGTGAAATCGCGCGAGTACAGCACGACCGCCGTTGCCGACGCCGTGAAGGCGCGCATCGCGCAGCTCGAGCTGACGCTGCCTCCACAGACGCACATCGAGATTGTGCGCGACGCCGGCGCACGCGTGCGCGATTCGGTGCGCAACGTAGAGGAAGCGCTCGTCGAGGGCGCCATTCTCACGGTGCTCGTCGTGTTCCTGTTCCTCAACTCGTGGCGCTCGACGGTGATCACCGGCATGGCGTTGCCGGTCTCCGTGCTCGCCAGCTTCGTTCCGCTGGCGATCTTCGGGTTCACGCTGAACACGATGTCGCTGCTGGGTCTCTCGCTGGCGATCGGCATTCTCATCGATGACGCCATCGTCGTGCGCGAGAACATTGTGCGCCACGTGGAGATGGGCGCGGACCACATGCACGCCGCGCACGAGGGTACCGACGAGATCGGGCTCGCCGTGGCCGCGACGACGTTCTCGATCGTGTCGGTGTTCGTGCCCGTCGGGTTCATGCCCGGAATCGCCGGCCAGTGGTTCAAGCCGTTCGCGCTGACCATCGCGTGTGCGGTGCTCGTATCGCTGTTCGTTTCGTTCTCGCTCGATCCGATGCTATCCGCCTACTGGCCGGATCCACAGCTCGAGGCACACGAGCGCCGCAATGCCGTCGCGCGCGCGCTCGAGCGCTTCAATCTCTGGTTCGATCGCCAGGCGGAGCGGTACAAGGGGTTGATCGGCTGGGCGCTGGATCATCGCTGGTGGATGGTCGCGATCGCCGCGGCGTCGTTCGTTCTCGCCATCTTCCTTCAGATTGCGATTGGAGGATTCGGGTTCGTGCCGGTGAGCGATCAGAGCGAGTTGAACATCGCGATCGAAACGCCGCCCGGCTCGAGCCTGGAGTACACGACGCTCAAGGCCGAGGAGATCGCGCGAATGATTCGGACGCGGCCGGAGGTGCTGTACACTTACACGACGGCCGGAAACGCGTCGGGCGCTGGCGACGTCGACAACGCCAGCGTCTACGCGCGACTCAAACCAAAGTCCGAGCGCAAGCTGAGCCAGGACGAGCTGGGACAGATCCTGCGCGTGCAGATGCGCAAGGTCGGCGGCGCAACGGCGTACACATACGCATCCGGCTTTGGCGGCGCGCAGAAGCAGCTGCAATTGCAGCTGCAGGGTCCCGACGAGGCGACGCTCAACGCGTACGCCATGCGCATCGAGCAGGTGATGGCTTCCACTCCGGGCGCGGTCGACGTCGGGCTGTCGACGCGCGGGCAGAAGCCGGAGTTCAACGTGCGCGTGAACCGCGGACTCGCCGGCACGCTCGGCGTGAGTCTCAGCCAGTTGGCGAGCTCGCTGCGGTTCGCGTTCGCCGGCGTCGACGCCGGCACGTGGATCGATCCGTCCGGCATCTCGCGCTACGTGCACGTGCGACTCGTACCGGAAGCGCGCGAGAACGCGGCCGATCTCGGTCAGCTTCCGGTAATGGTGAACGGCGCGCCGGCCGCGCCGGCGGCCGGCACGAGCGAGGTGCCCGCCGGCGTACCGTCGTTCGTGCCACTCAGCCAGGTGGCGGAGATCACACCGAACTATGGTCCGTCACAGATCGATCACTATCAGCGCGAGCGTGTGGTGACGATCGGCGCCAACATCGAGGGCGCGTCGCTGGGCAACGTACTGCAGGCGGTGATGTCGAACGTGAACAAGATCGCGCTGCCGCCGGGCTATCACATCACGCAGGGCGGCGAGGCGGAGAGTCAGAACGAGGTGTTCGGCAGCATCTTCGCCGCGCTCGGCATTGCGGTGATGCTGATGTACCTCATTCTCGTCGTGCAGTTCGGATCGTTCCTCGATCCGCTGGCGATTCTCATCTCGCTGCCGCTGTCGTTGATCGGCGTGGTGCTGGCGCTGCTGGTGACGAACGACACGCTGAATCTCATGAGTCTGATCGGCGTGATCCTGTTGATGGGGATCGTCGCCAAGAATGCGATTCTGCTGATCGACTTCGCGAAATGGGCGCACACCGATCGCGGCGTGCCGCTGCGCGAGGCGCTGATCGAGGCCGGACGCATTCGGCTGCGTCCGATTCTGATGACGACGCTCGCTCTCATCGCGGGCATGATTCCGGTCGCGCTTGGCCTCGGCGAAGGCGCCGACTTCCGCGCGCCGCTCGGCCGAGCGGTGATTGGGGGCGTGATCACGTCGACCGTGCTCACGCTGATCGTGATTCCGACGATCTACGAAATTCTCGACGAATGGCGTGAGCGGTTGTTCGCGCGGTTCCGCGGGAGAAAGCCCGCGCCGTCGCATGCGCCGCAGCCGGTCGCGGAACCGGGCGACTGAATCGTTCAGTCGCCCGGCTGCTGACGCCTACTGCACCGCCACGCTGGGCGACGGATCGGCGGCGACGCTGATATCGATCGGCAGGCGAACGCCGTTGTGCGTGCGCACCACGTCGAGCATACCCTGCCAGACGTCGGCGAACGTGTGACCGACGTCGGTCGGCGGACTGTCGATCGAGAAGCCATCCTCGCTTGCGATCCAGAAGGGCGGATCGCCCTGCTCCCCTGCGGCCGCGAACAGCGGCTTCACGTCGGAGTGAATCGCCGTGGCGTTGTGCGTGTGCGCGTAGAAGCCGGGTCGGAACATCCCATTGTCGAGCACCGCCTGCGTCCACGCCTTGTAGTAATCGCGCATCTGGTGCGGGATCACGTCCATGTATTCGAGATCCAGAAAGATCACCGTGCCAGGCTTGAATCCTTCGTGTGTGGCCTTGGCGATCGCGTCTGCCGCGTCGAGCCTGCCTTGCCTGGCGGTGAGGTACTTTGACGAACAGTCGACGTTGCTCGACCTTCCCGTTTTCGTCGAGCGAACCTTCCGGCCCCACGTCTGCTGGCCGACGTAGATCACGGCGAGTCCCCAGCCCTGATCGATCAGATGCGAGCGAGTGCCGCTCCACGAACCGTCCTTATGGCAGGCGGTTTTGAGGTAGTAGCCGACCCATTCATATAGATCAGAGCGCTTCCAGGCTGCCATGGCCTTGTCGCCTGGATACACGTTCGTGTCGAAGCCGAGATGACTGCCCGTGACGTTGTCAGCCACCTGAGTAACGGCGTGGCTGATCGCCGACGGCGCGCTGACGAGCTCGGTCGTCGCCGCCGCAAGCGGCGCATGGGCGAGCCGCGGCGCCTCGAACGAGCCGGCGAACGCGAGCACGCCGAGCATGACAGCATTTCTGATC
>JAICKA010000282.1 GCA_025928185.1 Gemmatimonadaceae bacterium | reverse complement strand
TGGCGTCGTGGCGCGCGAGGATGCCCATCGCCGCTTCGTAGGAGATGTCGCTGCCGCGCACGCGCGAGCCGGCGGTCGCGTCGTACGTCGGGTACCACCAGTCCGAGTAGGACGGAATGCCGAGCGAGATCTTGGACGGCGGCACGCCGGTCGACAGCACGAATTGCAGCGCCTGTTCCATCCACGTGTAGCCGGCGACGGGACCCGGCGTGGTGCCGCCCGTGTGCTGCGCGTACGTCATGTACGAGATGAAGTCCATCGCGTCGGCGAGCGCCTGGTAGTCGTACACGCCGCGCCAGTTCTCGAAGATCCAGCGATGAAAGCTCGTCGGTCCCGGATAGTCGCTCGTCCGCGGCACGACCGCGGCCGAGAGCGTGCAGTGTACGGCATGCAGCGCCGCCGCCGATTCACGCACGAACTCCGTCAAAGCGTCGCGATCGACGATGTTGACGTTCTCGAGATCGAATTGCAGTCCGTCGAAGTGCTGGTCGCGACAGAGCGCGGCGAGATTGCTCACCGCCCGCCGCCGCACGTCCGGCGTGTTGAGCACGCGGTGGATCGCCGCCTGATCGAAGCCCGGATTCATCACCAGCGGAATCAGCTGGACGTGGTGCTGGCGCGCCGCCGCCACGACGCGCGGGTCGACGCCGCCCGAGATCACGCCGGCGCTGTCGAGCGAGAACACCTGGGGCGCGACGATCGAGATTCGGTCCGCGTGGGTCAGGAAGCTCTGCGTGCTCGCCTCGCCGTCGACCGAATACCAGAGCGCCTCCGGCTTCTGGGCCGTGGCGACGCGGCCGGCGCCCACCGCCAGCGGGACGCACAGGGTCATCAGCCGGTAAGCGCGTTGTAAGCAGATGCTCATAGTTGACACTCCCGTGGCCTGCGCTCAAGTTGATCGGCCCATTCCATTCTCTGTCCTCTCTCCTCTCTCGTCTCTCCTCTCGGCCAATGCGCCCCCTCCACGTTTTCGCGCCGGCGGCTCTGCTCGCGCTCGCGGCCCCGCTCCACGCCCAGATCGACGCCCGCATGCTGCGCGAACCAGCGGTGTCGGCTACCCAGATCGCCTTCGTCTACGGCGGCGACATCTGGATCATGCCGAAGGCCGGGGGCACCGCGCAACGCCTGACCACCGCACTGGGCGAGGAGAGCTTCCCGCACTTTTCGCCCGACGGCCGCACGCTCGCGTTCACCGCGGACTACGACGGCAACCAGGACGTCTACACCATCCCGGTCGTCGGCGGTGAGCCGCTGCGCATCACCTACCATCCCGGGCAGGACCGCGTCGTCGCCTGGTACCCAGACGGCAAGTCGCTGCTCATCGCGTCGTCGCGCACCAGCGAGACGAACCGCTACGACAAGCTGTTCAAGATCTCGAATACGGGCGGACTGCCGTCGCAGCTGCCGATGCCGTACGGCGAGTTCGCTTCGTTCTCGCCCGACGGCCACACGGTCGCCTATCTGCCGGAAGCGGTCGACGCGCGTACGTGGAAGCGCTACCGCGGCGGCTGGGCGCCGGACATCTGGACGTTCGATCTCACCACCGGCGCGTCGAAGAACATAACGCACGACAACGCCAACGACGCGCAGCCGATGTGGCACGGGTCGACGCTC
>JAICKA010000080.1 GCA_025928185.1 Gemmatimonadaceae bacterium | reverse complement strand
CGCGCTCGTGCAGCGCGGCGCGCTGATTCTGCTGCTCGACCTGGCGATCGTTGCGCTGCTCTGGCTGGCGAGCGTCGTCGCTGATGGCGGGGCGGGGCGGTGGCTGCGGGTCCGCCGCCGCCGGTGGGGCCGCAGCTATCGTGCGCAACTGTCGCTCGCGCTGTTCGCGTTCTTCGTCATTCCGGCGATCGCGTTCGCACTATGGGCCTACGGCGAGCTCGCGACGGATGCGCGCGAGTCGCGTTCGGTGCTCGTGAACGAGACGCTGCGCGCCGCGACGCCGCCTCCCGTCGCGCCACTCTGGCTCCCGGCAGAGAGCGACCGCCTCGACACGCCGCTCTTCCTCTATCGCGGCGGCGAGCTGCGCGAAGCGAGCGATCCACTGTACGATCAGCTCGCGCCGAGCGGCCGCTTCCTGGAGCCGGACATCGAGCTCACGCTCGCCGTGCGCAATGAGGAAACTGCAACACGGCTCGAGGACATCGACGGCGGCTCGACGCTGTTCGGCTACCGCGCGTTTCACGAGCCGGGCGTCTCGCTCACCGTGCTCGCCGCGCCGGCGCGCGCCGACGCGCTCGCGCTCGGCCGGCGCCGCCGCGATCTCGGCATTCTCGTGTTGTTCACCACCGCGCTCGGCGCGCTCGCCGCGCTCTGGCTGAGCGGCATCGCCGCGCGCAAGCTCGCCCGGCCGATCGCCGTGCTCCGGGAAGCCGCGCTGTCGATCGCCGGCGGCGGCCGCATGCCGCCGCTCGAATCCGAGCCGACGATCGAGTTCAATCCCGTGTTCAGCGCCTTCCGCCGCATGGGCGACGACCTGAGCGCGAGCCGGACCGCCCTCGAGGAGGCGCAGCGCCGCACGGCCGCCGTGTTGCGGAACGTCGCCAGCGGCGTCGTCGCCGTCGACGCGGACGGGCGCGTGGCGCTGGCGAATCCGCGCGCCGAGGCGCTGCTCGGCGCCTCGCTGCCAGCGAGCGCGCCGTTCGCCCGACTCGTGCCGCCGCTGGCCGATCGTGTTGAGCGTTTCATAAAGAGCGAGGACGACGGCGAGGATTTCGAGCTGGCGCTGGATCAGCAGCAGCTTCGCGGCACGCTCACCCGCCTGGCGCGCGGCGGCGCCGTCGTCACCCTCGACGACGTGACCGAGCTGGCGCGCGCGCAGCGCGTGCTCGCCTGGGGCGAGATGGCGCGCCAGGTGGCCCACGAGATCAAGAACCCGCTCACGCCCATTCGCCTCGGCGTGCAGCACCTGCGGCGTGCGCGCGCCGACGCGCGCGTCGACTTCGATCGCGTGCTCGAGCAGAACGTCAATCAGATTCTTGCCGAGATCGACCGCCTCGACGAGATCGCCCGCGCGTTCAGCCGGTACGGCGCCGCGCCGGACGAGCGCCGCGCGCCGTCGCGCCTCGACGTGGCGGCGGTGGTGCGGGAAGTCGTGTCGCTCGAGCGCATGGGCGCCGAATCCAACGTGGAGTGGCAGGATGCCGGTGCCGATGCGCCGCTACACGGCTTGGCGCGGGCCGACGAGCTCAAGGAAGTGCTGCTCAACGTATTGGAGAATGCACGTCTCGCCGGCGCCAACGCCGTGCGCGTGTCCGTAGAGCTTGCGCCGGCCGACAATGGTGAACGCATGCTCACGATCTCGGTGCGGGACGATGGACGCGGCATTCCGGCTGACGTGCTGCCGCGCGTCTTCGAGCCGCACTTCTCGACGCGCACGAGCGGCAGCGGGCTCGGGCTGGCGATCAGCCGTCAGCTCGTGGAAGGGTGGGGCGGATCGATCACGCTGGACAGCACGGTGGGGCAGGGCACCACCGTGCTCATTCAGCTTCGTGCGTCCGATCCCGAATAGCTCCGCGATCGCCGGACTTGATCCGTACGGTCTTGATGTTCACGAACTCGCGAATGCCGAACGCGCTCAGCTCGCGTCCGTAGCCCGACGCCTTGATGCCGCCGAACGGAAAGCGCGGGTCCGACGCGACGATCGCGTTGACGAACACGCTGCCGGCGTCCACTTCGCGCGCGAATCGCTCCATCTCCGCGCTGTCGCGCGTCCAGGCCGACGCGCCGAGTCCGAATCGGGTCGCGTTGGCGAGGCGAATCGCGTCGCTCGTGTCCTTCGCGCGCACGATCGCGGCGAGCGGCCCGAACGTCTCCTCGCAGAACGCCGGCGCGTGCTCCGGTACGTCGGTGAGCACCGTCGGCTCGTAGAAGCAGCCGGCGCCGTCGCGAGGTTTGCCGCCGAGGGCGAGCGTCGCGCCGGCGGCCACGCTGCGCTGCACCTGATCGTGCAGATCGTCGCGAATCGCCGGCATGGCGAGCGGGCCGATGTCGGTGCGCTCGTCCATCGGATCGCCAATCTTCAACGCGCGCATGCCGTCGATGAACCGCCTGGTGAACTGGTCGGCGATCGGCTCGGCCACGATGAACCGCTTGGCCGCGATGCACGATTGCCCGTTGTTGATCGTGCGCGCCGAGACGGCGGCCTTCACCGCCGTATCGAGATCGGCACTCGCCATGACGATGAATGGATCGCTCCCGCCCAGCTCGAGCACCGTCTTCTTGATGTGCTTCCCGGCCGTCGAGGCCACGCTGCTGCCCGCGCCTTCACTGCCGGTGAGCGTCGCCGCGGCGACGCGCTCGTCGGCCAGTACGCCAGCGACGGCCTTCGAGCCAATGAGTAAAGTCTGAAACACGCCGGCCGGCGCTCCGGCGTCGACGAACAGCTCCTCGAGCGCCAGCGCGCACTGCGGCACGTTCGACGAGTGCTTGAGCAGCCCCACATTGCCCGCGGCGATCGCCGGCGCGGCGAAGCGGATCACCTGCCAGAACGGAAAATTCCACGGCATGACGGCCAGTACCACGCCGAGCGGCTCGAAGGCGACGAAGCTGCGCTCGCCCTCGGCCGACACCTGCTCGTCGGCCAGAAAATCGGCGGCGTGGTCGGCGTAATAGCGGCAGGTCGTCGCGCACTTCGTCGCCTCCGACACCGCCGCGGCGATCGGCTTGCCCATCTCGAGCGTCATCAGCTTGCCGTATTTCGCCTTGCGCTCGTCCAGCAGCTCGCCTGCGCGGCGCACGACACGCAGGCGCTCGGTGAGCGGCGTGCGCCGCCATCGCGCGGCGGTCTGGTGTGCGCGCGCGACGCGCTCCTCGATCTCGCGCGGCGTCAGCTCGTCGAACGCGCGGATGCGCTCGCCGGTGGCGGGATTGATCGTTTCAATTGGCATGGCGTGGTCTCAGGTGGTGAACAGCGAGTCTCCAGTCCACGCGACTCCCGCGCCATCGCTGGCGAACCAGCGACGCCACCACGGCACCTGACGTTCGCGCTCGAGCACCGCCTGCACCGCTTCGCGCCACGCGACCTGCATCGTGGCGGCGTCCTCGAACCGCTCCGTTGCGGCCGGCGCGAGCCCACGCCGCAGCCATTCGGCGATCTCGGGCGGATACGACGACAGGTCGACGTCGCCCTGCAGCTCGCGCGCGAGAATCGACGCGCTGTCGCGTTCGCCGAATGGCGGTGCGCCGCGCAACGTGAACGCAACGATCGCCGCGAGCGAAAAGCAGTCCGCCGCCGCGTCCTGTGCTTCGCCGAGCAATTGTTCCGGCGGGGCGAACGCGGGCGTGCCGGATGCGCCAGTGGTTTCTTCGCCCGTGACGTTGGCGATGCCGAAGTCCGCCAGACGCCAGCGCCGGTAGCGATCGATCAGCACGTTCTCCGGCTTGAGATCGCGGTGCACGATGCCGATCGCGTGCGCCGCGGCGAGCCCGCTGAGCGCGAAATCGACCTGTGGCGCGATCTCGGTGAGCGGGCGCGGGCCGGAGCGCGTGAGGAGGTCGGCCACCGATCCGCCTTCCGCCAACTCCATCGTGTACCACGCCACGTCGCCGCGGCTGTCCCAGTCGAAGATCGGCACGATCGCCGGATGCGCGAGCTGCGCGGCGAGCTTTGCCTCGCGGCGAAAGCGCGCGACGACGCGTTCGTCGCGCGCCACGTGCGGGTGCAGCAGCTTGAGCGCCACTTCGCGACCGAGTGACAGGTCGCGCACGCGCCACACCGAGCCGAACGAACCGGAACCAAGAGCCGTGAGAGCTTCATAATCATCGGCCAGGGCCCAGCGCAGCCGCACCTCGGCGGATTCCGTCGTGTACGTGGTGCCGGGCTCGTCGCCGGCGAGCATCACCATCGTGCGGCTGCCGACGACGCGGTCGACCGCGCGCAGCATCGATGAAATCGATGGAAAACGAGCTACGGGCTCGACGCTCAGCGCGCGATCGATCACCTGCGCCACGGACTGTGGGCAGTCCGGACGCAGGAGTTGAATCGGCGGAACGTCGCCGGCTGACGGCAGCTCTCCGGTGAGGACGGCAAAGCACGTGGCGGCGAGCTGCCACTGATCGGTGAGGGGCGTCGGCAGCCAGCCGCCGCCCGTCCATTCCGGCGGCACGGGGATGAACCGGAAATCAGGCGTGAGCCCGGGCGGGATTTCGTTCAGCGGCATTGCCCACTGCCAGCCGATGATCCACAGCCGACCCATCGGTGTGTTCCACACCGTTTCCGGCGACATGCAACCGTGCGTGGTGCCGAGGTCGTGCAGGTAGCTCAGCGCGGATCCGATTTCGCGCATGAGACGCAGCACGCCGGGGACGTCGTCGGTGTTCATGCGCCGAAGGCGCGCCCCGATCGTTTCGCCGGCGATCCACCGCCGCAGATAGCCTGGTCCATGCCGGCTCTCGGCGAATGACGCCCAGTAGTGGTACGTCGTCGGCATCGCCGTGTGATTGCGATGCGCCAGCCGCCGTGCTTCGTGGTGCAGCCACTCGTGGTGCGCCGGATCCGGCGCGGTGACGAGCGACAGCGAGCGCCCGAGCGCGTCGATCACTTCCTGATAGTGACGGTACTGCGTGTTGAGGCCATCGGCGCCCCAGCTCCAGCCAGGCGGAAGCTGCCACTCGCGGAGATGCGGCGGCAGCTCGCGCGTGGTGCTGTACATCTGCGGTTCGGTTTCGCTCATCGTGAGCGGGGCGAAGCGGCGAGGTTCACAGCTTCGATTCGGAGAGGATCTGCGCCGCCGCGGCGGCGAATTCCGGCATGAGCGCGATATCGGGCAGCACGCTCACGTCCACGCGTCGCACGGTGAGCGGCGATCCGTCGCTCGGTGCGGCGGACGCCTTGGAGGGTACGTGCAACGTGACCGAGACCACGCGCCAGAGCGTGCTGGGCCGCGTCTGCTCGCCCGCTTCATCCAGCGTGTCGAGCTGGATGACCTCGCCGCGCGCCGGAACGACCTCGCTCTGACACTCGGCGAGGAGGTGCTCGTGCCGGTCATGACGGACGATGTGCAAGACGACCATCGGACGCTCGAGGCTCGCGTGAATGGAGCGGACGGTGACGTGCGTTAAGCTATTCGCCGCCGGACCCGGAAACCAGCGCGCTGATGAAACTCTGTGCGCGCGTACCCGTATATTCTCCCGAGCCGCGCGTTCGCAGCGGCGCACGTCACCGGAGGAGCTCCGTGTTCCACTTCATCGTATCGGTCGCCGGCGTGGCCATCACCGTGATCGCGACCGCGATCGGCTATTGGCAGGCGCGCCAGTTCACGACGAACAAGCTGCGCTACGTGGACGCTGTTCACCGCGCGAGCGTCCCGCTCCTCGCCGGCATCGGCGCCGCCTTGATCGCGACGCCAATCGTCTGGCTGCTTCCCGTGGTTGGCACCGGCACCGCCATCCTGTTCGGCGCCGGCGTAGGAACCGGTGTCGCGGCAGGGGCGAAGGAAATCAGAAAACGGCTGCCGGCATAAAGCTGGTCCGTAAGCAAAAACTCTCGACGTTGTAGCGCCCCGGCCAACTCCCCATGCCGGCCCCCCGCGAGCTCCGCAGTCCCTTCCATGGAACCTGGTGGCGCGACGGTCGATCGCGCCACACGAGCGCCAACGGGTTGAACTGCGATGACACGGATGGGACGAATTGAACCGATCAAAAAACCAAATGCTTTTTGGGGAGTGGCGCGACGGACTCGGTGCGCCAGTAGCAGGCAATCCGCGCCTCGTTCGTCAGTTTCCGCCAAGTCCGCGTCCCCAAGTCAGTCCAACCCGATTCGGCGCGCCACACTGACCCCGCGCGAAGTCCTCTATCGACCATGGACACGGACCATGGACGCCCCTCTATCGCAATAATCTGTACATGAGTATCGCCGCCCGCTCCGTCTGCATCGGCAACGTTGCCAGATCGACGCGCTCCGCCGGCGTGTGTGAGCCCGAGCCCATCGCGCCGAGGCCGTCCAGGCCGGTGATCATCGGCCCGACGAAGGAGATGTCGCCCGCGCCACGGCGGCCTGGATCGAGGGCCGTCACTGGACCGTAGCCGAGCGCGCGGCTGGCCGAGTCGTACACCGCGAGCACGGCGTAGTTGGCCGGCGTCGGCGCCATTGCAGGATACTCATCGGCAAACGTGATCTCCGCCGACGTGCCGGCGAGATTGTCGTGCGTCGCGATGTCGCGCATGCGAGCGCGCGTCGAATCCTTCTGGCCTTCCGTGAGGAAGCGCAGGTCGCCGCTCACGGTGACGTTGCTCGCGATGATGTTGAGCTTGGATTTCGCGGTGCCGCTCACCGTCGTCGAGTCGTACGTCACGTCCGTGCCGCCGACGATCACGCTCGGGCTGAAGGTGAGGTACTGCTCGCCGGCGAGCTGCGACCGGAATTCGTTGATGATGCGCGCCGCCTCGTAGATGGCGCCGTAGCCGGCGCCGCGGCTGAACATGCCGGCCGAGTGCGAGCCGCGGCCGTGCACGGTGAGCAGCCAGCTGCTCGCACCACGCCGCGCCACCGTGGCGTCGTGTGGATTGCCACCCTCGAACGCCAGCGCGATGTCGCTATGCCTCGCCGCGTCAATGAGCGGCGCGCGCGCCACCGAGAGCGGATCGCCCGCGGCTTCCTCGTCGCCGGTCATCACGACGGTGATCGTCTTGTTCGCGAGCGCGCCGACGCTGTTCAACGCCTCGAGCGCCTCGATGATCTCGACGTCGCCGCCTTTCATGTCGCTGGAGCCGGCGCCGCGCGCCGTCGCGCTGTCGATCCGCGCGAAATTCAGGCTGTCGCCTTCCACGACCGTATCGAGATGGCCAATCAGCAGCAGTCGCCTGCCGGAGCTTCCCGTGCGTTCCGCCACGAGATGGCCGGCGCGGTGCATCGATGCTGGCATCGGCACCCAGCGTGTGTGAAAGCCGAGCGCCGCGAGACGCTCGGCGAACAATTGTCCAACCGCGCGTACGCCCGGCAAGTCGAGCGTCTGGCTCTTGATGTCGACCGACTTGGCGAGCAGCGCGATCTCGTCGGCCTGATGCTGCTGCAGATAGGTGCGAATCCGCTGCTCGACCGGCGTGAGCTGCTGCGCCGGGAGCGCCGCTGCGGCGCCGAACGTCAACGCGCAGATGGCGGCGGCGTGCGTGAGAATCGTGCGTGTATGTGGCATGACGCCATGCTAGCGCGCCGCACGCTCTGGCTCAAGCAGCGCGGTGGCGGCAGATTCCGCGCATGACATGGCGGAGTTGCTCGATCGCGCTTGCGGTGGCCGCCATCATCGCTCCCGGCATTGGCGCCGCGCAACGTCCTGCGCAGAGCGGTGCCCGGCGGGACACGAGTGCCTGGCGCGATCCATCGCCCCACCGCAGCGGATTCGTTCCCGTCGGCAACGGCGTGCAGCTCCACTATCTGGATTGGGGCGGCACCGGGCAGACGATCGTGTTTCTCGCCGGGCAAGGGAATACCGCACACGCCTTCGACGATTTCGCGCCGCGGTTCACCGACCGCTTTCACGTCGTCGCGCTTACGCGTCGAGGCTTTGGCGAATCCTCGCATCCGCCGGACGGCTACGACACGCGCCGGCTCGTCGAGGACATTCGCGCCGCGATCGACCGCCTGCACCTCGGCCGCGTGATTCTCATCGGGCATTCGATCGCCGGCGAGGAGATGACGCGCTTTGCCGCGACGTATCCGGATCGCGTGTCGAAACTCGTCTATCTCGACGCCGCGTACGGTCGCGTCGCGCTGGACTCGATGTTCACGGCATCGCATCCGGTGCCGCTCGCGCTGCCGCCGGCGCCAGCGCCAGATGCAGCCGACACCGCGACCGCTGCCGCGTACGTGGCGTTCGTGCATCGCACGCGCGGCGTGAACATTCCCGAGGCGGACATTCGCGCGCGCTATCGCTACGACGGCTGGAACGAGGAGATCACACCGGCATATCGCGCGATCGTCGTCGAGCATCCCGACTACGCTCACGTGCGCGCGCCGGCGCTCGCGATTTACGCCGTGACGGATTCCGTATCGCAGCTCGAGCCCTGGCAGCGCGACGACACGGCGCACGCGGCGGTCTGGCGGGAACAGATCCGCCGCTCGGCGCCGCTGTATGCGGCGTCACGCGCCCAGTTTCGCTCGCATGTGTCGCACGGCGGCGTGGTCGAGGTACATGGGGCGCACCACTGGTTGTTCGTGAGCAACGCGGACGAGGTGGCGCGAGCGATTCGGCGGTTTCTCGCGGTGCCGTAGTCCGGCAAACGAACAGCGGGCTGCCGGCGATGCCGGCAGCCCGCTCGAATCGCGTACGACCGCTGGATTAGAAGCGGATGCCGAACGTGACCGGCATGTACGTGTACTTCTGGCCGTTGTCCATCGAGACGCTGTTGTAGCGGGCTTCGATGCGGCCGCCGATGGGGCCGAGGGGCACGTCCATGCCCACGCCAGCGTTCCAGCCGAACTTGTTCAACGCGTCCTCACCGGTCGACGAGATGTGGTACATGCCAACGCCGCCGATGAAGTACGGGTGGATGAGCACCATGGGCAGGCCGAGCACCGCGTTGAGGCGGCCCGACACGTCGTTCGTGCTCGCCGTCACGCCAGGGATGTTGACGCCAAGGTGCGAATAGCTGACATCGGCGCGGAAGCCGACCGGCACCATCGAGATGCCCATGTCGAGCCCGGCACCTGCCGTGTAGCCAGCGTTGAGCGAATTCTTGGCGTCACCGGTCGGAAGGCTGATGCCCGCATTGATGCTGGGCGAGAACTTCAGCGGCGACTGGGCCGAGCTGACGCCCGCAACACCGACGAGCGCGAGCGCGACGACGGGGATGAGCTTACGCATACGATAAACCTCGAGGTTGAGAGAGTTACGTGCATGCACCCGGGTTCGGGGTGTCGTACATGGACGGGTCGTTTCGACCCGGCGTAACACGTCCCAGGGTACTCAAGTTCTCGTTATAAGGTGCCGATACTAGGGTGCTCGTGAGCCTTCTGGCATTGACGAGTGCCAATACGAACGGGCCGCCGGTGCGGAGTCAGTGCTCCACACCGGCGGCCCGTTTGCCGGACCAGGCGATCCGTTCAGCGATTAGAAACGGATGCCGAAGGTGATCGGAACGTACGTGTAGTTGCCGCCGTCCTCCGACACGCTGTTGTAGCGCACCTCGAGGCGGCCGGCGATGTCGCCGATCGGCATGTCGACACCTGCGCCGATGTTCCAGCCGAACTTGTTGTCCGAGGTCGACAGCGTGAACCCGCTGTTCGTTTCGCTGGCGCTGAGGTGGTAGATGCCCACGCCGCCGATGAGATACGGCGCAAAGCCGGTTGCCGGCATGCCGACCACCGCGTTCACGCGGCCGGAGACGTCGCTGAAGTTGCCGGTGGTGCCGCTGCCGTCATCCTTCGCGTTGTACCGCGTGTAGCTGACCTCACCGCGCCACGACAGCGGCGACGGGCCCGTGTGGAGATCCAGGCCACCGCCGACGGTGAATCCGGTGTTCAGGGAATTGCCGATATCACCCGTCGGAATCGCGGCGCCGGCGTAGAGGCTTGGCCGAAACGACATGGTGGAGGCGGTTTGTGCCGAGCTGACCTCGCCGCCAATGGCGACGAGCGCGAGCGCGGCGACGGGGATGAGCTTGCGCATGCAGTATGGTCCTCGAGTGTTGGGATGGGAATTCAACTCGCACCCAGGTACGCGGGTGTCGTCCCAGGACGCCCAGCGGGCATATCCGTAACGATTTCGTACACCCGGCTGGGCGTTCGGTCGCGATCCGTCGATACTGCGCAGCCGCACATGCATCGATCGACATCGCCGGCCCTCGTCGCGCACACCGCGCGCCACCAGATGTTCATCGTATGCGAAATCGAATGTCCCTCGTGGCGAACAGCGATGACGCGTGCCGACCCGGCCGGATTTGCGGACCAGCCGGCAATCGAAATTTTCTGATGCGATCCGCGTCGCTGTGATGTCGCGCACCGGCGACGCGTCAATAACGTGCTGGCATGCTCGCCGCCATTCGCTCCGCCGCCGTCCTCGGCATCGACGCATATGATGTATGCGTCGAAGTCGACGTTGCGCCCGGCTTGCCTCAGTGGACGATCGTTGGCCTGCCGTCCGGCGAAGTGAAGGAAAGTCGCGAGCGCGTCAGCGCGGCGCTCGCCAACTCCGGCTTCACGCTGCCGCCGCGTCGCGTGACGATCGGACTCTCGCCGGGCGATCGAAGGAAATCTGGAACCGGCTTCGACCTTCCCATCGCGATCGGCCTGCTCGTCGCCGTCGGCGTCTTGTGCCCCGATCACGTCCGCGATCTCGCCATCCTCGGCGAGCTCGGTCTCGACGGCGCCATTCGCGGCGTGCGCGGCGTGCTGTCCGTCGCGCGGCACCTCGCCGGACAATGTCCGCGCGGTCTCGTGCTGCCGCCGGCGAACGTCGACGAGGCGGGGCTCGTCCGATCCTTGCCGCTCGTTGCCCACTCGACGCTCCGCGAGCTCGTCGACGCGCTGCGCACAGACGCGCTGGCTCCGGCTCGATCGTCGACGCCTGCTGTTGCGACCGCGCACGACGACGACGACTTCGCCGATGTCGTCGGGCAGGACACGGCCAAGCGCGCCCTCGAGATCGCCGCGGCCGGCGGTCATGCGTGTTTACTCATCGGCCCGCCGGGCGCCGGCAAGACGATGCTCGCGCGGCGGATGCCATCCATTCTCCCGGCGCTCACCGAAGAGGAAGCCCTGGAGGTCACGGCGATTCACTCGGTGGCCGGCCTGCTGCCGACGTCCGGCACTTGTCTGACCGCGCGGCCATTTCGCGCCCCACATCATTCCATCTCATCCGCGGGTCTCGTCGGCGGCGGCGGCTCGCCGCGGCCGGGCGAGGTGAGTCTCGCGCACCACGGCGTGCTCTTTCTCGACGAGCTGCTGGAGTTTCCGCGCGGTGCACTCGAGTCGCTGCGCCAGCCGCTGGAAGACGGCCGCGTCGTCATCGCCCGCGCCGCACTCAGCGTCACGTTTCCCGCGCGCTTCTCGCTGATCGCGGCGATGAATCCCTGTCCCTGCGGCAACGCCGGCGAGCCGACCCGCGTGTGCACGTGCGCCGAATCAGAGATCGTGAAATACCGCAGCCGCCTCTCCGGCCCGTTGGCCGACCGCATCGACATGCACGTCACGCTCGGCGCGGTGCCGACACAGGCGCTGCAGCAGCCGAGCGATGGCGAGTCGTCGGCGACGATCCGCACGCGAGTCGAAGCGAGTCGCGCGCTCCAGCGCGCGCGGTATGCGCGGCTGCCGGCGACGCGTTGCAATGCCCACGCGGCCGGCCGCTGGCTGCTCGCGCACGGCGCGATCGACCGCGAGGCGCGCGAGATGCTCGGCGCGGCGATGGAGTCGCTCAAGCTCTCGGCGCGAGGCTATCACCGCGTGCTGCGCGTGGCGCGGACCATCGCCGAT
>JAICKA010000010.1 GCA_025928185.1 Gemmatimonadaceae bacterium | reverse complement strand
GGCTGGAGGAGCTCAAGAAGCGGATGAACGGGTGAGCGGCGGGGCCGGCTACACCAGCTACCTCGCACGGAGAGGGTAGAGGCTGCGGAGAACTGCGGAGAACTGCGGAGAACTGCGGAGAACTGCGGAGAACTGCGGAGAACTGCGGAGAACTGCGGAGAACTGCGGAGAACTGCGGAGCAGGCGCGAAGGGGCGTTGCCGTAGGTGTGATGAATGATGAACAACTGCACCGCACCTGAAACTCGAGATTCCTGGCGCGTTCTCGGAAGTGCAATCCTTTGTCGAGGATAGCTGCCTCAACACCTCACAATTGAAGCCCTCTCCGTCGTTCTCCGCAGTGCTCCGCCATTCTCCGCGGCTTCGCGACTCTCTGCATCGAAATGATGCTGGTCCAGCCGCAACTGACTCAAAACACGGATGACACGAATGGCACGGATTGAACGGA
Source organism: Gemmatimonadaceae bacterium (assembly GCA_025928185.1). GTDB lineage: Bacteria > Gemmatimonadota > Gemmatimonadetes > Gemmatimonadales > Gemmatimonadaceae > JAQBQB01. Next base: position 61,131 of record JAICKA010000010.1, on the reverse strand, counting down.
TGCGCTCGAGCGCTCCGCCGTTCCGCCGTTCCGCCGTTCCGCCGTTCCACCGTTCCACCGTTCCACCGTTCCACCGTTCCACCGTTTCAGGCTTTCACACTCGCAGTCAGTCTCTTCAGCAGCGGGACGAACAGGAGCATAACGGCGGCGGCGCCGAAGCTGGCGACGAGGAAGATCGTGTAGAAGCCGTGGTAGGTGCCGCTCACTGATTGGAGAAATGCGGCGATGCCGCTCGTCGCGCCGGCGTGGACTTCGCCCGGTGTTGGGGTGAAGCCGGCGAGTGCGCCGGCGATCTTGTCGGCCACGGCGTTGGCGAGGAACCAGACGCCCATCAGCAGCGAGGCAAACTTCACCGGCGCAATCTTCGTCACGTACGACAGGCCGACCGGTGAAAGACACAGCTCGCCCCAGGTGTGGAACGTGTACGCGGCGACGAGCCAGAACGGACTCACGAGCACTCCGCGATCAACGTGCGCGCCGCCGATCACCATGAATACGAATCCGCCGCCGAGCAGTGCGAGCCCGAGAACCATCTTCAGGGCGGTCGACGGCTCCCAGTGACGGCGGCCGAGCGACGTCCACAGCGCGGCGAACATCGGCGCAAAGATCAGGATCTCGAACGAGTTCACTGATTGGAACCAGCTCGACGGAATGCTGAACGATCCGGCCTGAAGATTCGTGTTCTTGTCGGCGAAGAGGTTCATCGAGCTGCCTGCCTGCTCGTACGCCGCCCAGAAGAAGATCACGAAGAACACGACGATGCACAGCGCAATCACTCGCTTGCGTTCTTCGCCGCGCGTCCCGAGCAGCGCCACGCCAAGCGCGGCGCCGACGACGATGCCCATGAGCACCGCTTGAATGTTGCCGCTGCCGAGGAGCCAGCCGATGACGGCGCCGACGACCGCCCCAATGCCGCCGTGCACGAGCGAATTGCCGTCAGGTCCGCGCGCGGCGCGGGTGCGTGTGTCGTCGGGCAACACCGTCGAGCTCGGGCGCGTGGGCCGCACGCCGATGCCTGGCAGATACTTGTCGCGTCCCCACAGGTAGCCGACGAGGCCGAGCAGCATGCCGACGCCCGCTGCCGCAAAACCCCAATGCCAGCCGAAGCGCTGGCTCTGCGCCAGGCCGCCGCACACGAGCGGGCCGAGAAATCCGCCGAGGTTGATGCCCATGTAGAACACCGTGAATCCGGCGTCACGGCGCGCGTCGTCGTCGCGATAGATCTGACCGACCATCGTCGACGCGTTCGATTTGAAAAAGCCCGTGCCGATGATGATGAGCGTCAAGCCGGCGTAGAACGCCGTCATGCCGGGCATGGCAAGCGTGAAATGGCCGAGCGAGATGACGATGCTGCCGATCACGAGTGAGCGACGGGTCCCGATGATTCGATCGGCGAGGTAGCCGCCGATGACGGGCGTGAGGTACACGAGCATCGTGTACGTGCCGTAGAGATTCGTCGCTCGCGCCGTATCCCACTTGAGCCGGTCGACGAGATACAGGACGAGGATTGCGCGCATCCCGTAGTACGAGAAGCGCTCCCACATCTCGGTGATGAAGAGCAGTCCGAGTCCTCGCGGGTGGCCGAACAACGCGCGGTCGTCGAGCTCAGGCGGACGATCGGTGGCGGTCGTGGCGATATCGATCGTCGTCGACATGGCGGGCGAGTTGGAGGGAACTGCGAACCGGCGTACGACCGGGAGCTACGCGGTGGGAGTGAGCACGGGCAGCGAACGCACCGGTGGCTTCGTTCCGCCGGCCGCCTGCTGAACTTTCCAGTCTACCCCCGTCGGCGGCTGTTTGATGCAGGCGGCCCAATGTCCCGGCGCTTTTTCCTCGAGCGGCGGAACGATCTCGGCGCACGCGGCGTCCTTCGCCGGATGCTGACAGCGCGGATGGAACACGCACCCTGACGGTGGATTCGCCGGCGACGGCACATCGCCGTGCAGCACGACGCGCGATTTCTTCACGGTGGGATCCGGCACCGGCACGGCCGAGAGCAGCGCCTGCGTGTACGGCATCAGCGGCTCGCGATACAGATCCTCCGACTTCGCCAGCTCGACGATCTTGCCGAGGTACATCACCGCCACGCGGTCGGCGATGTGCTCGACGACCGAGAGATCGTGGGCGATGAACAGATAGGCGAGTCCGCGGTCGCGCTGCAGATCTTGCATCAGATTGATCACCTGCGCCTGCACAGACACGTCGAGCGCCGACACCGGTTCATCGCAGACGATGAAGGTCGGCTCGACCGCGAGCGCACGCGCGATCCCGATGCGCTGGCGCTGGCCGCCGGAGAATTCGTGTGGATAGCGCGTCATGTATTCGGCGCGCAGCCCCACCTCGTCGAGCAGCTGGCGCACGCGCGCATCGGCGGCGGCGCCCTCGGCGAGCTTGTGGATCGTGAGCCCCTCGCGGATGATCGCGCCGACGGTCATGCGCGGATTCAGCGACGAGAACGGATCCTGAAAGATGACCTGGATCTTGCGACGCAGCTTGCGAAGCGCCTTGCGGTCGAGCGACAGCAGGTTGATGCCCTCGAACTCGACCGAGCCGGCGGTCGGCTCGATCAGCCGAAGAATCATGCGCCCCGTCGTCGACTTGCCGCAGCCCGACTCGCCGACGAGGCCGAGCGTTTCGCCGGGCATGACGTCGAACGAGACATGATCGACAGCGCGCACCGCGCCTGCCGTCTTGCCGAACAGGCCTTTCTTGATCGGGAAAAACTTGGTCAGATCGCGGACGGAGAGCAGAGGAGAGTTGGGAGAGGACAGTGTCATGAGATCGCCTTCCTCTCATCAGCGTTCTCGCGTTCGCCGAGGCTGGCCACGCGTGCCACTCCGCCATCGCCGGCGCGCTGCACGACCAGCGGCTCGTGCTTGTCGGCCCGACGCTGCGGCTCGTCGGCCAGGTGACAGCGCGACACGTGGCCATGAGCAATCTCATACAGCGGCGGATGTTCGGCGCGGCACCGCTCCCAGGCGTACGGGCAGCGATCGTGAAACCGGCAGCCCGTCGGCCAGCTCGTCGGCGGCGGCACGGCGCCCGGAATCGTCGCCAGCCGCTCGCGCGCCTGCCCGACCTGCGGCATCGCTTTCAGCAAACCTTCGGTGTATGGGTGATGCGCGTGCGCGAACAGCTCCTCGACCGGCGCCTGCTCCACGATCTCGCCGCCGTACATCACGATGACTCGCGACACCGTTTCGGCGACGACGCCGAGGTCGTGCGTGATGAGGAGGATCGATGTTCCGAATTTCTGTTGAAGCTCGCGCAGCAGCTCGAGGATCTGCGCCTGGATGGTGACGTCGAGCGCCGTCGTCGGCTCGTCGGCGATCACCAGAGCGGGGTTCATCACCAACGCCATGGCGATCACGACGCGCTGCCGCATGCCTCCGGAGAGCTGGTGCGGATATTCGTTCGCGCGCTGCTCGGGCGAGGGAATGCCGACAGTCTCCAGCATCTTCACCGCGCGCTCGTTCGCTTCCTGCCGCGAGCCTCCGTGATGTACGCGCACCACCTCGGCGATCTGATCGCCGATCTTGAACACCGGGTTGAGCGCGGTCATCGGCTCCTGGAAGACCATCGCCATCCGCTCGCCGCGAATGGCGCGCATCTCGGACTCGCCGATCGTCGCGAGGTCCTCTCCGTCGAACAGGATCTCGCTGCCCGGCTCGATGCGGCCGGGCGGGCGAATGAGCCGCAGCAGCGAAAGCGCGGTCACCGACTTGCCGCAGCCAGATTCGCCGACGAGCCCGACCGTTTCGCCGCCGGCGATCTCGAAGCTCACGCCGTCCACCGACCGCGCGACGCCGTTGCCGGTATAGAAGTACGTGCGAAGGTCGCGGACGCGCAGCAGCGGCTCAGCCATTCAGTGTGTTCAATCCTGGTCGATGGTCGCGATCGCGGGATCGTGCGCCGGCCGCGCTCCGTCAAGCTGCCGCGGATCGAGGACGTCGCGCAAGGCGTCCCCAAGCACGTTGAAGGCCAGCACGGTGGCGACGATCGCGATGCCGGGGAACAGCACGACCCACCAGTTGCCGGCGAAGAAATCGACGCCGTCGATGAAGATTGAGCCCCAGCTCGGCGTTGGCTCGCGCGCGCCGACCCCGAGGAACGACAGACCGGCCTCGAGCACGATTACGTTGCCGACCGACAGCGTGGCCGCGACGATCACGGGTGAGATGACGTTCGGCAGCAGATGCCGCCAGAGTATTCGGGCGTCCTCCGCGCCGAGCGCGCGCGCGGCGTCGACGTAATCGAGCGTGCGCGCGGCGAGCGTTTCGGCGCGCACCAGCCGCGACACGCCGAACCAGCCGGTTACGCCGAGCAGCACGATGAGTCCGGCGAGCGGTACCGGGTTCCACAGCGTGAGGATGGCGATGAGGAGCAGCACGCGTGGAATGGACAGGAATCCGTCGAGCACGCGCATCATGATATCGTCGATCGCGCCGCCAGCGTATCCCGCGACGAGTCCGTACGCGGTGCCGATCGTCATCGACAGCAGCACGGCGAGGCTGGCGATGAGCAGCGAGATGCGCGCGCCGAGCAGCACGCGGGTGAGCAGATCGCGACTGTACTGGTCGGTGCCGAAGGGATGTGCCCACGATGGCGGACGATTCTGAAGCCGCACGATGTCGAGCTGCTGGCTGCCGCCGTACGACACGAGCATCGGACCAATCACCGCGCTCACGACCAGAATGGCGATGATGGCGAGCGCCCATCGCGCCGACCGATGTCGAATGAGACGCGACCAGACCGACGTGGCGCGCGTCATCTCATTCACGAACGCGCGGGTCGACCGCCATCTGGAGCAGATCGGCCGCCAGGTTGCCGGCGACGACGAGCAGCGAGCCGACGATCACCGTCGCGGTGACGAGATCGTAGTCGCGGGAGCCGATCGCGTCGGCGGCGATCATGCCCATGCCCGGCCACGAGAAGACCTTCTCGACGAACAGCGCGCCGCCGAGCAGCACGGGCAGCGTGAGTCCGAGGAGCGTGATGAGCGGAGTCAGTGCCGTGCGCAGCGCGTGTCGCCAGATGACCTGTCGTTCGGGAACGCCTTTGGCGCGGGCGGTACGGATGTAGTCCGACGGCAGGATCTCGAGCATGGCGGTGCGCTGATAGCGCGCGACGGCGGCCGCCGTGAGCAGGGTGAGCGTCAGCGCCGGCAATATGAGATGTCGTAATCGATCGATGGCGGCTGCGCCGCCGCTCATGTACTCGTGCAACACCGGATCGACGATCCCGCCGGCCGGCAGCACCGGCCACCAGTAGGCGAACGCGAGCAGCGCCATGAGCGCGAGCCAGAAGTCCGGGAGCGAATAGAAGAGCAGCAGGACAGCACCGCTCGCGCGGTCGAACCAGCTGCCGCGGCGCGCCGCCTGGGTCACGCCGATCACGAGCCCGAGCAGGAAGCTCAGTCCGAGCGAGATGCCGGTGAGCAGCAGCGTACGCGGCACGCCCTGGGCAAGCGCGGTGGACACCGGCTCGTGCATCGAGAACGAGTAACCGAACTGGCCGTGCGCCGCGCTGGCGACGTAACGCACGAACTGCTCTGGGATCGGACGATCGTAGCCGAACTGGGCGCGCCAGTGTGCACGCACCTCGGGCGTGACCCGCGACGACTCGTACGAGAACGGATCGCCGGGCGCGAGGCGAATGACGATGAAGCTGATCGTCGTGACGATGAACACGACGACCAGCGACTGGACGAGCCTGGCGGCGAGCTGTCGCCGCACGGGTCAGGGCGCGGCGGCGGCGAGCCCGATGCGGTCGCGCGCGATGCGCTTGTCGGCGGGAATCGACCAGTCGGCGAGATTCGCCCACCACTCGTCGGGACGCATGGTGGCCGTCGTGATGCGGCGGTTGATCGCGTTGACGTTCGTCCAGTCGTACAGCCAGATCGCCGGGGCATCGGCGATGATCGTCGCGAACGCGCGCCTGGCGTACGCGTTGCTCTTGGCCGGATCGAACGACGCGGACGCGCTGTCGAGCAGTGCGTCGACTGCCGGATTCGAGTAGTGGATGTGGTTCTGCCCCATCGGACCGATACCGGACGTCGCCCATGCCTGCTCAGTGCCGCCGACGGCCGGATCGGTGCCGAAAAGGTTCAGCACGGCGTCGAAGTTTCCATTCACCATGCGCGTATTCATCGTTTGTGGATCGAGCTCGTCGATATCCACCTGCGCGCCGATCCGCCGGAGCTGTTCCTGGATCAGCACCGCGTACCGCCGGCGCGACAGGCTGCTCGAGGGGACGAGCAGCGTGAAGCGCAACGGCCGGCCATTCTTCTGTCGCACCGCACCCGATGCCGGCCGTCGCCACCCAGCCGAGTCGAGCAGTGCGGCCGCGGCCGCGGTGTCGTACGGCGGCACCGGAAGCGTGGTGTCGGCGAACGACAGAGTCGCCGGGAATGGACCGTAACCCAGACTGCCGTTGTTCCCGAACACGTTGTGCAGCATGCCGACGCGGTCCACCGCCATCGACAACGCGCGCCGGACGCGAACGTCCGAGAAGATCGGATGCGGCCGGCTCTTCGCCGCCGGATCGCGCATGTTCATGGCCATGTACGTGTATGCGAGCAGCGGCATCACGATGGGTCGCGCGACGGTGCTGCTATCGAGCTTCGCTACTTGATCGCTCGGGAACGCTTCCATGAAGTCGGCGTTGCCAGTGAGCACCTGCGTCATCTCCGTTGCCGGACTGGCCGGCGTGTAGATCACGCGATCCACCTTCGCGCGACCGCGATAATTCGCCGTGTCCGAGATCAGCTCGATGCGGCTCCCCGCATCCCAGCGCACGAAGCGGAATCGCCCCGTACCGATCGGATGCCGCACGACGTCCGACGTCGCCAGCTTGTCGAACGGCACCGCGCCATACACGTGCTCCGGAATGATCACGAGCTGATACGCGACGTCGTAGAACTCGGTGGGCGTATGCTTCTTGAACCAGAACACCGGGGTGAGCGAATCGCGGACCGATACCGAGTCGATGTTCGAGAGCAGCGTCATCGAGGGCGATGAAAGCTTCGGATCAGTAAACGCGTGGAACGTGTAGACGACGTCCGATGCCGTCACCGGCTTGCCGTCGTGCCACCGCGCCTTGGGGTCGATCGAGAACGCGATCGACATCGAATCCGGCGCCCATGTCCAGCTTTTCGCCAGCCGCGGCGCGAATCCCTTGTCGCCGATCACGTCGAGACTCGAGTCGATCTCCGCCAGCCGATCGAACAGCTGGTCGGTGATCATGCGTCCGACTTCCTCCGACACGAGCGGCGGGAATAGCGTGCCGGCGTCGCCCGGCACGTCGATCACCAGCGTGCCGCCGTCCGGTCCCGCGCTCGCCCGCGACGTTTCATTCGACGTACACGCCGACAGCAGTACGGCTGATCCGAGGAGGAGAACCGGGAAGCGCATGGTCGAGAGAGGAGAGGGGAGGTGGGAGGGAGGAGGAGCCGCGGATGAGCAGAGGATTAGCGCCTCCACGTCCAGGCGTCGTCCTTGTAACGGACGACGAGAGCCGACGTCCGGGCACGGAATCCTTCGTTGGCGGTGAACGGTTCGGCAGCGGGATCTTCCAGCTGTCTGACGGCTTCCGTGAGCGCACCGGCGATCTCGCGGAATTCGGGCGCGCGGCCCATCGCCTCGCCGAGCGTAGCGGGCGTCGGAATCCGCGGCTGCTCGGCGATCGTGAGCTGGTTCAGGAGACTCTGATCATCGGCGATCAGGATGGACCCGTGCTGAAGGAGCGCGCCGTCGGCCCGCCACTGTGCGCTGCCGGCCAGCTTCCGATCGTTCACGGTGAGCTCGCCCGCGGCGGGTTCGTCGAAGCAGGGCGCGAGCCCCGGGGAGGCGGCGCGACTCGTCGGCGCGGCGATGCGCGCGTCCACGCCCAGGCCGCGCAGCGCGTGAACCAGCAGACGGTTGATGCGCTTGTAGGACGCGTGCAGGTCGCCCGCGGCCTCCGTGGGCGCAGTGACGCTGTAGGTGATTTCCCGATGGTGCAGAATCGCGCGGCCGCCAGTCGGTCGGCGCACCACGCCGATGCCGCGCGCGCGAATGCGTTCGAGATCGTACAGGCCGCGTGCCGTCTGGTTGCGGCCGAGGGAGATGGTGGGCGCGCGCCAGGCGTAGACGCGGAGCATCCATTCACCGCTCGCCGCCGCCCGTTCCATCAGGGCGTGATCGCGCGCCATATTCTCCGCGCCGGAAGCCGGCGAATCGATGAACAGGCGCCAGTGAACTCCGGACATGTGGCTGCGCGCACGGGGGGTGGAAGATCTGCACGGAGGCTTCGCCCCTAACATAAATTCAAGGCACTCCAACCGCTGATCCGGGCCGCCCTGGGCCCCTGAGGATTACATGCCCACACAGAGTGACGAGATGTCCGCCGCCGACGCGACGAGCTTCATTCCGCGCCATATCGGCCCGTCCGACGCGGACGTGGCGGCGATGCTCGACCTGCTCGGCTACGACTCGCTCGACGCGCTGATCGACAACACCGTGCCGCGCGGCATCCGCATGCGGCAGCCGCTCGCGATTCACGCGCCGATGACCGAGCACGAAGCGCTGGCGAACATGCGGACGATCGCGCAAAAGAACCGGATCTTCCGCTCGTATCTCGGACTTGGCTATTACGATTGTCTCACGCCGCCCGTGATCCAGCGCAACGTGCTGGAGAATCCCGGCTGGTACACGGCGTACACGCCATACCAGGCGGAGATTGCGCAGGGGCGCCTCGAGGCGCTGCTCAACTTCCAGACGATGGTCATCGATCTGACTGGGCTGGAGATTGCCAACGCGTCGCTGCTCGACGAGGGGACTGCCGCGGCGGAATCGATGGCGATGTCGTATGCGGTGCGCGGCAAGCCGGGCAAGCAGACGTTCTTCGTCTCCGACGAGTGTCACCCGCAGACGATCGACGTGGTGAAGACGCGGGCGCACGCGCGCGGCGTGAAAGTCGTGGTCGGCAACTGGCGCACGGCGCCGATCGGCGACGACGTGTTCGGCGTGCTGATCCAGTATCCGGCGACGAACGGCGCCGTGTACGACTACCGCCAGTTCTGCGAGCGCGCGCACGCGGTGAATGCGCTCGTCACGGCGGCGACGGACCTCATGAGCTTGACGCTCCTCACGCCGCCGGGCGAGTGGGGCGCCGACGTCTGCGTCGGCAACTCGCAGCGCTTTGGCGTGCCGCTCGGCTTCGGCGGTCCGCATGCCGCGTTCTTCGCCACGAAGGACGAGTTCAAGCGACAGCTGCCCGGGCGCATCATCGGCGTGTCTCGCGACGCCGACGGCAATCCCGCGCTGCGCATGGCGCTCCAGACGCGCGAGCAGCACATCCGCCGCGAGAAGGCGACGAGCAACGTGTGCACGGCACAGGTGCTCCTCGCGGTGATTGCCGGCATGTACGCGGTCTATCACGGGCCGGAACGCCTGACGGCGATCGCGCGCCGCATTCATGGATTGGCCGTGACGCTTGCCGCCGGCGTCGAGCGACTCGGGTACACGCTCGCCTCGCAGGACTACTTCGACACCGTCGCCGTCGATGTCGGCGGCCGCAAGGCGTCGGACGTCATCGATGCGGCGCGCGGGCGCGGAATCAACTTGCGCGCGGCGGGCGACTCGCGCGTCGTCGTCGCCCTGGACGAGACGACGACCGCCGCCGACGTGAACGATGTGCTGGCCGCGTTCACGCCGAAAGGCGCGCAGGCGCCGACGGTCGACGCGCTCGCGTCGGCCGTGGACGCGCGGTACGACGAACGGTTCGCGCGCACCACGCCGTTCCTCGCGCACCCGGTGTTCAACAGCTATCACTCCGAGACGGAGATGCTGCGGTATCTGCACCGGCTGCAAGCGAAGGATCTCTCGCTCACCACGTCGATGATTCCGCTCGGCTCGTGCACGATGAAGCTGAACGCCACGGCGGAGATGTATCCGATCACGTGGCCCGAGTTCGGCAAGATTCATCCGTTCGCGCCGGCGGAGCAGACGCAGGGCTATCGAGAGCTGTTCACGCGTCTCGAGAAGGCGCTGTGCGAGATCACCGGCTTCGCGGCGGTGTCGCTGCAGCCGAACGCGGGATCGCAGGGCGAGTACGCGGGGCTGCTGGTGATCCGGCAGTACCACGAATCGCGCGGCGACACGCATCGCAACGTCTGCCTCATTCCGCAGTCGGCGCACGGGACCAACCCGGCGAGCGCCGTGATGGCGGGCATGAACGTCGTCGTGGTGAAGACCGACGACGCCGGGAACATCGACGTCGGCGATCTCGAAGCGAAGGCCACGGCGAACGCCGACAAGCTGGCGGCGCTGATGGTGACGTATCCGTCGACGCACGGCGTGTTCGAGGAGGCGATCACCGACATCTGCCGCATCGTGCACGAGCACGGCGGCCAGGTGTATCTGGACGGCGCGAACATGAACGCGATGGTCGGCCTGGCGCGCCCGGGCGACATCGGCGGCGACGTGTGTCATCTCAACCTGCACAAGACGTTCTGCATCCCGCACGGCGGCGGCGGCCCGGGGATGGGACCGATCGGCGTGGCGAAGCATCTCGTCGACTTCCTGCCGGGCAACCCGGTGGTGCCGGTCGGCGGCTCGCACGCCGTGGGCTCGGTTTCGGCGGCGCCGTGGGGCAGCGCGAGCATCCTGCCGATCTCGATGATGTACATCGACATGATGGGCGGCGAGGGACTCACCCGCGCGACGAAGATCGCAATCCTGAATGCCAATTACATCGCGAAGCGGCTGGACGAGTCGTATCCGGTGCTGTACAAGGGGACGCACGGCACGATCGCGCACGAGTGCATCGTCGACCCGCGCTCGCTCAAGGCGTCGGCCGGCATCGAAGTGGAGGACATCGCGAAGCGTCTGATGGACTACGGATTCCACGCGCCGACGGTCTCGTTCCCGGTGGCCGGCACGCTGATGATCGAGCCGACGGAGAGCGAATCGAAGGCGGAGCTGGACCGGTTCTGCGACGCGCTGATCTCGATCCGCCAGGAAATCAGAGATATCGAATTAGGTGTGGCTGACCGGCAGGACAACCCGCTCAAGCACGCGCCGCACCCGATGGCGCGCGTGGTGAGCGACGCGTGGGACCACGCGTACGGTCGGGAGCGTGCCGCGTTCCCGGTGCCGTGGGCGCGTCAGTCGAAGTTCTGGCCGGCCGTTGGCCGCGTGGAGAGTGCGTTCGGCGACCGGAATCTGGTGTGCGCCTGTCCGCCGATCGAAGCCTACGATACCGCGCCGATCGGCGGCTGAAGCTGGCTGACGGTCAGCCGCCGACGTGCGCGCCGTAGGCGCTCGCGTTCATCAGCGATTTCTTATCGTCGGCATTCTTCAGCCGAAGCCGGATCATCCAGCCGTCGCCGTACGGTGACGAGTTGACGAGCGCCGGCTCCTTGTCGAGACGGTCGTTGACGGCGACAACTTCGCCGGCGAGCGGTGCGTACAGCTCGGAGACCGCTTTCACTGCCTCGACGGTGCCGAACACGTCGTGGGCGCCGATCGTCGTGCCGACCTTCGGCAGCTCGATGTAGACGATGTCCCCGAGCTCGCCCTGCGCGTAATCGGTGATCCCGACGGCGACCACGTTCGGATCGTCGGTTTGCTTCACGTACTCGTGGTCTTCGGTGTAGAGCAGGTCCTTCGGGATTTCGGCCACTGCGCGCTCCAAGTTCGATAGATGTCGGTCGTGCGCGCGGAGTCTATCCGGGGCGAAAATCGGTGTCAAGGAAGCGCGGCGGCACTCCGTGGCGATTCCGTGTCGCGTAGCAGCGCCGCCCACACGTCCTGCACCCGACGCTCGAGCTGCGCGAGCGTGCCGTCGTTCTCGATCAGAAAATCGGCGCGGGCGCGTTTGAGCTCGGCGGGCATCTGCGCGGCGATCATGTCCATCGCTTCCGTTTCTCGCAGGCCGCGATCCTTGACCAGTCGCTCCAGCCGAAGTGCGCGGTTCGCGTCGACGAGGATGATTCGGTCGAACCGTTCCACCATGTGCCGCTCGAACAACAGCGGAATGTCGCAGATGACGACGCGGTCGCCGCGTCCGCGCGCCTGCTCGACCAGACGCTTCCGGAGCCGCTCGACCTCCGGGTGCACGATCGCGTTCAGCTCATCGAGCTGCTCCTGATCGGCGAACACGACCTGGCGGAGCGCCGCGCGGTCGAGATGTCCGTCCGGCGCGCGAACGGTCTCGCCCCAGCGGGCCACGATCCGGTCGAACGCCACCGTTCCCAGCTCCACGGCACGCCTGGCGAGGACGTCGGCGTCGATGATCGTGGCGCCCCGCGCCGCCAACATCCGCGAAACCGTCGATTTGCCGCTGCCGATGTTGCCCGTGAGTCCAACCAGGAGCATGCGGGATTCGTGGTATGGCGTGGGGTCGTTGAGGCGTGCCCAACCTACGGCCATGGCCCAGGATCGTCAACGACGGACGCCCGGGTTACCCTTTATACGTCGCTAATTTAATCGTGGAGGACTTGAGCGTGGATGAACTGGCACCAGGGCGGCTGGCCGAGAGCGCCGACGAGGAGTTTCGCGAGACGGTGCGCCGTCAGCTCGAGCTGATCGGCGAGGATCCGGATCGGGAGGGCCTCCTGCGCACGCCCCAGCGGGTGGCGACCTCGCTCGCGTGGCTCACGCGCGGCTATGAGCTCGACGTGCATCAGGTGATCAACGGCGCGCTGTTCGATTCGGAAGGCGCCACCAACATGGTGATGGTGCGCGACATCGAGTTGTACAGCCTGTGCGAGCACCACATGCTGCCATTCTTCGGCAAGGCGCACATCGCGTACATCCCCGACGGCAAGATCGTCGGCTTGTCCAAGCTGCCGCGCATCGTCGAAGTGTTTGCCCGGCGGCTGCAAGTGCAGGAGCGACTCACCGAGCAGATCGCCGGCGCGATCGACGAAGCGTTGCACCCGCAAGGCGTGGGCGTGGTGATCGAGGCGTATCACCTCTGCATGATGATGCGCGGCGTCGAGAAGCAGAATTCTCGCACGATCACGAGCGCCGTGCGCGGCCTGTTCCGGTCCGACTCACGCACCCGCGACGAATTTCTAACCCTCGCGCACGGGCAACGGTCGACGGGCTAGATGACGTTGCTTGTGGGCGGCGAGCCGGTCGCGCCGAATCGGGTTGGACTGTCTTTGGGACGCGGATCTGGTGGAAACCGGCGAACGAGGCGCGAATGCGGTCGGAGTGGCGCACGGAGCTCCGCGCGCCGAGTGACGAAGCCAAGACCTTAGTTCCGTTGCGGCCTCTGTGGCGCGGCCGGCTACATCTCGGGGACAGGAAAGGGGTCGCGGAGAACTGCGGAAAGGCGCGGAGACGGCGTTGGCGGGAGGTGTTGAGGCATGATGGACAACTGCACCACGAATGACGCTCGAGATCCTCATGGCGCTAGCGACGGGCAACCTGCGGTCGCCGATGGCTTCCTCAAGACCTCACAATTGAAGTCCTCTCAGTCATTCTCCGCAGTGCTCTGCGGTTCTCCGCGGTTCTCCGCAGCTTCGCGACTCTCTCCGAAGCAATGACGCTGACCCAGCCGCAACAGGTTGAACAGCGATGACACGGATGGGACGCATAGAACGGATTTAAAGGCGAGTGCCGTTTTGGGTGTGGCGCGACGGCCCCGGCCCACCGCTCCAGCGTTCCACCGTTCCACCGTCTATAGCAGCCGCACCTGGTCTTCGTCGCGGCGCGGCACGGAGTGGCAGGCGCGGCATCGGGCCTCGTAGGCTTCCGTGCTGCCCACCATGATCGTCGGCGAGTCGTAGCGGGCCGGCTTGCCGCCGATCAGCCGCTGGTTGCGGCTCGCCGGGCTGCCGCAGATCACACAGATCGCGTGCAGCTTGTCGACGACTTCCGCGACCGCGAGCAGTTGCGGCATCGCGCCGAACGGCTCTCCGCGGAAGTCGCTGTCCGTGCCGGCAACGATCACCCGCGTGCCGCGATTGGCCAGCGACGTCGCGAGGTCGACCACCGTCGGCGCGAGGAATTGGGCCTCGTCGATTGCCACAACCTGTGTGTCGGGCTCGATCAGCTGGGCGATCTGCTCGGGCGTGTCGACCGGTACGGCTTCCACCGTCCGGCCGTCGTGGCTCGAGATGTGGTAGATGCCCGCGTAGCGCTCGTCGAGATGCGACTTGAATACCTGCACCTTCTTCCGCGCGATGATCGCACGGCGCACGCGCCGAATAAGCTCCTCGCTCTTGCCGCTGAACATCACGCCGCAGATCACCTCGATCCAGCCCGACGTGCCGTTCGAGTAGTAGCCGTCGGAGATCACTCGCGCTCCCCGCGCCGCGGCCGAGCGGATACTCGCTCGCGGCGATCGCCGCCGCCGCCGCCGGCCGGACGGGGCGCGCGTCCCTCGTCCAGCCGCACCACCGCGCGACGGCCGCGGATCATCGATCCGGTCAATCGGTCGATGACCGACGCCGTCGTGCTGGCATCGACCTCGACGAGCGAATGCGACTCGCGCACATCCACCTTGCCAATCTGAGCGCTCGAAAGTCCGCCCTGATTGGTGATCGCTCCGACCAAATCGCCGGGGCGGATGTTGTCGCGCGCACCGACGTTCACGAACAGGCGAGCCATCGTGCCGGACGACGCCGGCGCCGGCGTCGTCGCCGCGCCGACGACAGCGGCGCGCGCCGAACGCTCACGGCCGAGCAGCTGCAGCACCGCCGCCGCGATCTCGATTCCGTCGTATTCGTCGAGCAGTGGCTCGAGCGCGAGCAGTTCGCGCGCGAAATTGCCATTCGCCAGCGTGTCGCGGATCTGCTCTCGCATCCGGAGCTCGGCGGCGCGCGCTCGATCTCCCGATTCGGGAAGGGCGAACGGCTTGACGTCGCCGCCGGCGGCGAGCGCGCGCAAGCTGCTCAGCTGGCGCGGCTGTATCAGCGCGATCGCACGCTGGGCGCCGGCAGCCGCTTCGCGAAGCTCGGCGCGCGAGGCCGGCAGATCGAAGAGAATCGCCAGCGCCGTGTCCGGCGGCGCGGCGAGCTCGACGCGTATACTGGCATCGGCGCCCGAGTAGCCCAGCGAGCGCAGCATGTCGCGCACCTCGCGGTTGCTGTTCTCGTCGCGCACGAACACGACTGCGGACTTCGGGTCAATTGCATCGAGCACGCGACGCAGCGCGGCCAGCCGGGCATTGCTCGACGTGGCGAGATATTCGACGGCGATCGGCTGGTCCGTTTCGTTCGGCGCGGCAACGACGCGACGGGCACGCCGTGCGTAGCGCTCGACGAGCGCCTCGACCTCGGGCGAAAGCTCCGCGGTCACGATCGTGCGCGCGGAGTCCTTCGGCAGCTCGGCCATGAGAGTTTCCAGCGCCGGCGCGCCGCCCTGCGCGATCAGCTCGTCCGTCCAGGCGATGCAGATGCCTTTCACGGCATCCAGCTTGAGCGCCGTGGACCGGACCAGGTCGACGATCGTGTCGGGGGTGCCCGCGAGCACCTGCGCCGGTCGGATTCGGATCAGTCGTGCGGCCCGTGCGGACGAGGTCGCGGCGAGCAGCCCGATGGACCGTCCCTCGGTGAGGCGAACCGATGCTGCCATCACCGCGGCGGCGGCTTCCGCATCGGCGGTGAGCACGAGCAGCTGCACGCTCTGCGATGCATCATCCACCCGGTCGAGCATTGGCCCGAGGAACTGCGACATCGAGGTCCAGTCGTGCGGCAGGACGTACACCACGTTCTGACTGCGCGACACCGATCCGGCTGCCTGACCGTCCTGTTCCACCAAATCCCCCCGTCAACGACGTTAGTTCGCGGGGTCGCTCGTCGACTTCGTTCTTCGACGGCGGTTCCACGATCGCGGTGAAGTATAGTCCGCGATCGTCGGCGGCTCCAATCGCCGGGAGACGCGTGCAGCTGGCGCAGGGATGCGGCGGTCCGGCGCGGCGCGTATATCTTAGCTGAGTCAGCGCACTCCACGCCTCTACGACCTTCTCTTTCCCGTCGGCCCGTGATCACCACCATCGTGCTCATCCGTGTCGAGCCGTCGCTCATCCCGACCGCGGCCAACATGCTCGCCGGTGTCGACGGCGTGACCGAGGTGTATTCGGTCTCGGGCGATTGGGATCTCGTCGCGATCGTTCGCGTTCCGAAATACGACCAGATCGCGCAGGTGGTGACGGAGGTCTTTCCCACCGTGCCCGGCTTGCAGCGCACACAGACGCTGACGGCATTCCGTGCCTATTCGCGCAAGGATCTTCAGCAAGCCTGGGACATCGGGGTGGAATGACGCTGGACGTGCGCGACGGCGTCGCCGGCTCGGCCATCGAGCCGGCCGTCGCAGCTGGTGCCGTGCCGGATACGAGCTTGCGGACGCTGCATCGTCACCTCGCGGCGCACCTTCCGGCGTCCGTCGACTGGAGTCGCTGTGCCAGCGGCCTGTCGCTCGAGCTCACGTCGGAATCGCCAGAGCTGCCGCGATTGATCGAGGCCGAGGTGATCGAAGGCGGGAGTCTGCGCGCGGTGCGGGTGCCTGGCGCACCCGCGGCGGGATTCGTCGCCTTTCTCGACGGAACGCAGACGAGCCGCGTTGCCTGGTACGACGGCGGCATGCCGATCGTGCACGGTACGGTGGCCGCGGTCATCCGCGTTCGAAAGAATCGCCGCATGGCGACGTGGCGGTTGCATCGTAGCGCGCGGGTCTACGCACCGCGACGACTGCTCAGCGCCTCGATGAACGCCGCGCTCAGTGCGCTCGAGCCGGTGATGCCGGTGGTCGACACGACAGCCGCCGAATCGACCGATGCGCCGTCCGTCGAGCATCCGTTCGCGGTGGCCGACGCAGCGCGACACTTCGTGCAGCGCGATCGCGAGCGGCTGGAGCAGGAGCTGGCCGCACAATGGTGCAACGTGATGTCGGGTCCGCTGTTCGTGGATGGCGGCATCGGCGGGAGTGAGCGCACTGCGTCACAGGATTGTCTGGCCGGGGTGGTGAAGAGCCATCGCACGCTCTACGCGAGCGGCGCCGACTTGCAGCGCGTGCTCAGGCTCGATGCCGGCGAGCGAAGCACGGTGTTCCGGATCACGTCGGCCAAGCGCCGCACGACGGTCGCGAGCTGGTATCTCCGCTTGCGCGACTGGACGGGCCGCGATCCGATGTGGGGGCTGGTGCGCGTGGAGACGGCCGAGCCGCGCGGCGCGACGGCCGCGGCGATCACGGAGCGCGCCGATGAGATTTCGCGGTGGGTGCTGGCGGAGGTGAGTCCGCTCGCGTTGCCGGATGGGCGGTGGGACAAGATGGTGTATGGGGTGAGGGATTGTGAGGAAGTGTTGAGGAGCTAGAGGGGAGAGGGGAGAGGGGAGAGGGGAGGGAACTACCGAGACATCAGACATCAGACGTCAGAGGTCAGAGGTCAGAGACGGGACATCAGGGCTCAAATTCCGCGACGCTGCCGGTTCGCGCGCTGGAGCGCGCTCGCCATTCGGCTGATCTCGTCGCATAGCTTCAGCGGACGCTCGAGGAGCTCGGGAACTGCCAAGCCGAGTCGGGTGACGATCTCGAGCTGCGTTTCGACCTCTGCCACCGAACCTCTGGCGATGGAGAGGAACTGAATGAACATGCCCGGCGAGCCTCGCCGGTGGCCTTCAGCGATATTTGATGCGATTGAAACGGCTGCGCGCCGGATCTGAGCGCTGAGGCCGTATCGCTCGGTCGCGGGCAGTGATTCCGTGATGGCGTAGCACTCGAGCACGAGCTGGATCGCCTTCTGCCACACGAGGAGATCGCGATAGGATGCGCCCGGCATGGGCCCATGTTGTCATGCCGAACTCGAATTGGACAACCATTTTGCCGCACCGATGATCGATTCGCTGTCCTCCCCGCTCCCCGCTCCCCTCTCCCCTCTCGGCCGCATTGTCGCCACCGAGCGCCGCCCGAACACGCCGCACGAGTTCCACTTCTGGACCGCCCTCGATTCGCCGGTCGGGATCGGAACGATCGTACGCGTGGAAGGGCGGGAGCCGGTGAATGGACACATTCCGCGCATCTACGGCATCGTCGTCGAAGGATTCAGCTACACGGATCTGCTGTCGCCGCTGCACGATGTGCTCGGCCATGACGGCTCGCCGGCTTCGGCGTCCACGGCGGCAACCGAGCGCACGGAGATCCGGCTCTACACCGCGGCGGTATTGCGACAGGTGCCCGAAGAGCCGCTGCAACCGGTGCCGATGGGCCAGGTGTATCTCGCCGACAACGACGACGTCGCCGTCGCGTTGCGTATGGACGGCTATCTCAAGGAGGGCGCGCGGACTGGCATTCCGATCGGCGTGTATCGCGCCGGCGGCACGGAGGCGCCGATCTATCTCGATGCTGATTTCCTCATCGGCCCGGAGGCGGCGCATCTGAACATCAGCGGCGTGTCGGGCCTGGCGACGAAGACGAGCGCGATCGAGTGGATCCTGTCGTCCATCTTCGCGCATTTCCCCGAGCGCAAGGGATCCGTCGCGGCGGTGTGCTTCAACGTGAAAGGGCCTGATCTCTGTTTTCTCGATCAGCCCGGCACGATCGACGCGGCCGACGAATCGCTCTACCGCACCTGCGGCGTGCCCGCCGCGCCGTTCGAGCACGTGCAGTACTTCGCGCCCTTCAAGCCCGACGGCTTCTCGCTTAACACGCTCCGTTCCAACGAGGCGCTCCTCGACAACGTGTCCCCGCTCACCTGGGGACTGCGCGAAGTGCTGCAGTACGCCGAAGTGCTGCTCAACAAGGACGACGTCGACGCCAAGGCGGACGCGCTGATCGATTTCATCCGCGAGCGCGTGGTCGACCGCGACTTCAGCGATCAGCTGCTCGGGTCGAAGCACTACCTGGTGCGCTCGTTCGCCGACCTGGACGAATGGTTTCGCGACGTGCTGTCGGCGTTGGAAGGGAAGAACAGCGACGGATGGCGCACGCACCACGTCGCGACGATTCGCAAGGTGCGAAATCGGCTCTCCAACATCTCGACGCGCTGCGCGGGCCTCGTCACCGACGACGGCGCCGTGAGCGATCTGCCGTTCGGGAGCTTTCAGGATCGCACGGTGTATGTCATCGACGTCGCCTCCCTCGAGGAAGCGGCGCAGGATCTGATCTTCGCGCGCGTGGTCACCAAGCTTCGCGAGCAGCTCGAAAAACGCGAGCTCGGCGTCAATCACGTGGTCGTGTTCGTCGACGAGTTGAACAAGTACGCGCCGAACGACGGTCAGGATACCTATGTCCGGAAAATGCTGCTCGATCTCGCGGAGCGGGGCCGCTATCTCGGCCTCGTGCTGTTCAGCGCGCAGCAGTTTCGATCGCAGGTACACCGCCGCGTCGTCGGCAACTCGGGAACGGCGCTCTACGGCCGCATGGACGGGGACGAGCTGGCGACGCCCGGCTATGCGGTGCTCAGCCCGGCCGTGAAGACCAAACTCGCAACGCTGGAGAAGGGACAGCTCATGGTGCGGCATCCGCACTTCACGCAACCGATCTTCGTGCGCTTTCCGCGGCCCGCGGTGATGCGCGGCCGCGATGGCGCCGAGCGATATCCGCAGGCGGTCGACGTGGACCTCGATGCGGCGGTGCTGCGGAGTCTCCGGACGCTCGATCCGTCGATCACCATGGGCTGGGTGCAGGACGCTGTGGGCATCCGCGACGAGGACGAGATCATCCGGGCGCGCAACGCGACGCTGCGGGAGCGTCCTTCCGACGTGCGAAAGTTCTTCCTGGCGCAGCTGAAGCCGGTCGTCGCGGCGCAAACGATGGTACGTACAGCGGCCTCGCCGGTGCGGTCGGCTCCCGCCGACGATCCGTACGGCTTTTGATGCCGATTTTGATCCCGATGCGGTCGATGCGCGGTTCGGCAATGGTGCTGCTGGCGGTCGGGTTGATGGCGCCCCGCGCGCACGCGCAACGGATTCGCCTCGAGATCAAGCCGCATGTCGGGGACACGCTGCGCATGCGGCTGGATCAGGAAAGTGAAATGACCGGCGTTCGCCGCACGCGCACTTCCGAGTCGAGCGCGATGATGGTGAACACGATGCACATGTTCTCGCGCGCCATCGTCGAGGGCGGAACGGACGAGGGTCGCACCGTGCTCGCGGTCACCGACTCGGTGCAACTCTCGACGAGCGATGATGCATCGGATGCACTCGCGGCTCAGGCCGAGGCACAGCTGCGCGGACAGCGCGTTCGATTTCGCGTGGCCCCCGACGGAACGGTCAGCATGCTCCAGCCGAACGGCGATGAACAGCCGGACAGCGCCGGTCACGGCGAAGTCGCGCAGGCCGTATCGCTGATGCCGGCCGCGTTCCCGCGCACGCCCATCGCCGTAGGCGAAGCGTGGACGCGAGACATGCCGCTGCCGTCCGGCACGCAGCTCGGTGCGCAACTCTCGGGACGCCTGCACGTGACCTTTCGCCTGGATTCCGTCACGCACCACAACGGGCTCGCATACGTCTCCATGCATGGCACCATGCGGCCGGCCACGGGACCGGGCGCGGCGTCGGGAGCGGTGCTCGAGAATGGGCTGGTCGACGGAGTCATGCTCATCGACCAGAAGCGCGGCTGGCTCACCGAGTCCCGATTCACCATCGTCGTGAACTCGATGGTGACGCCGCCCCCGTCGACGGGCATCGTGTCCATGCACGTCCAGATGCGCATTACCCAGCACATGTTGACCATGCCGCGACGTTAGATTTCCCGGAACGCCACCTCCGCCGCATGCGCCTGGTTCACCTCTCCGATCTTCACCTCGGCTACCGGCAATACCAGCGGCTCACGCCCGGCGGAGTCAATCAGCGCGAGGCGGACGTCGCCGCGACGTTCCGCGCGACGATCGACTGCGTCATCGCGCTCGCGCCCGAGCTGATCGTCATTGCCGGCGACGTCTTCCACACCGTACGGCCGACCAATCAGGCGATTCTGCACGCCTTCATTCAGTTCGGCCGCCTCGTCCAGACATTGCCGGACAGCATCGTCGTGCTCGTCGCCGGCAACCACGACACGCCACGCTCGGCGGAAACGGGCGGCATCCTCCAGCTCTTCGCGCAGCTCGGGCTGCACGTGGTCGACCGTGAAGCGCGGCGTCTCGTTTTTCCGGAGCGGGGGTTGTCGGTGCTGGCCGTGCCCGATGTGCCGGGCCTGGTGCGCCCGGCGCTCGTCCCCGATCGCGACGCACGGCGCAACGTGCTCGTGCTGCATGGCGAGGTGCAGGGCATGCTGCCGGCGAGCGCGGCTGCCGCCGACCGCGCCGCATTAGAGATCTCGCACGAAGAGCTCGGCGCCGCCCGCTGGGATTATGTCGCGCTCGGCCACTACCACGTGTACCGCGAGATCGCACCGAACGCCTTCTACAGCGGATCGATCGATTATACGAGCGCGAATCCGTGGGGTGAGCTGTACGAGGAGCGCATCGCGGGATTGCCGGGCAAGGGGTTCGTCGAGCGCGATCTCGAGACGGGACGACAGACCTTCCATCCGCTGCCGCCGTCCCGGCCGTTGATCGATCTGCCCCCGATCAGCGCCCGCGGACTCACCGCGCCCGACCTCGACGAACGAATTCGCACCACGGTCGAGGCCTGCGACGGCGGCATCGACGACAAGATCGTGCGGCTCACGATCCGCGATCTGCCGCGGCACGTCGCCCGCGAGCTCGATCACAAGGCGATTCGCGAGATGAAGCGCCGGGCGCTCAACTTCCAGATCACCGAACGCCGCCCGGAACCGCTGCGCCTGCACGGCACGGGAGCGCCGGGTCGGCGTCCGTCGCTGAACGAGATCGTGCGCGAGAAGCTGCTCGTGCGCCCGATCGACGCTGGCATCGATCGCGAGACGCTCGTGCAGCGCGCGCTGGCTTATCTCGACGAAGCGCAACTCGTTGCTGCGCCGACACCCGCGCTGGTCGAGAGCTGAATGCGGATCAATCGGCTGCGTCTCTGCAACTTCCGCCAGCACATCGATACCCGGATCGACTTCGACACGGGCATCACGGGCATCATCGGCCCCAACGGTTCCGGCAAGTCGACGATTCTCGAGGCGATCGCCTGGGCACTGTACGGGAATCCGGCCGCGCGCGGCACTCGCGACTCGATCCGTTCCTACCGCGCCGCGGCACGCGCCTCGGTCAAGGTCGAGCTGGAATTCGAGCTCGGCGGCCATCGTTATCTCGTTACGCGCGGCCTCACCACGGCCGAGCTGTATCTCGACGGCGCGCCCGTGCCGATCGCGACGTCCATCACCGGCGTCACGGACGTGCTGCGCCGGCGGCTCGGAATGAGCCATGATGAGTTCTTCAATACGTATTTCACCGGCCAGAAAGAGCTGAGCGTCATGGCCGCGATGGGTCCAGCCGAGCGCGCACAGTTCCTGTCGCGCGTGCTGGGCTACGAGCGGCTGCGCACGGCGCAGGGACTGGTGCGTGAGCGCCGCAAGACGATCGTGGCGGAAGCCAGTGGGCTGCGTTCGGCGATGACCGATCCCGAAGTCGTCAATCGCGCGCTGGCCGAGGCCGAGCGTCATGTCGCCGAAGCAGGCGAACGCGCGGCGCGATCGGCGTCGCGGCGCTCCGCGGCGCGTGCGGCACTCGATGCGCTCGCGCCCAGGTGGGAAGCGCTGCAGCGCGAGCGCGACGCGCTGCAGGCGCTCGCCGCCGAATTGCGGGTCGTGGAGAGCGAGCGGATCGCGGCGGAGCGCGACGGGACGCGCATCGACCGCGGCCTGGAGGAAGCGGCCCGCGCCCGCGACGAAATCGAGCGGCTGTCGGCGGAGCTGGTGCCGTTTGCCGCATTGCAGGCGGAGTTGCGCGAGCTGGAAAAGAGTTGCAACGAGGATCGCCGCCGACAGACGCTCGCCGACACCGAACGCTCGCTCGGCGAGGAGCTCGCGCGGTTGCGCGACCGGCTCGGCAAGATCGAAACGGCTCCCGCTCTCGAAGCGGAAGCCGCTGCTGCGCTCGTGCAGGCGCGTACGGAGCTCGAGCAGGCGCAGGCGCAGTTCGAGACGGCGCAGACCGAGTGGGTGCGCGATCGTCAGGAGGCCGAAACCAAACGCCAGGCGTTGCTCGATCAGCTGCGCGACGTGAATCATCAACGCGAGCAGATCGTGGAGCTCGGCGAGAGCGGGACGTGTCCGATCTGCGCGCGCCCGCTCGGCACGCACTTCCGCACCGTGCTCGAGGTGCTCGACACGCAGATCGACACGATCACGGTGGACGGCAAGTACTATCGCGCCCGCATCGAGCAGCTCGAGGCCATTCCGCCGCAGGTGCAGTCGTGCGACGAGCGCCGGCGTGCGTTGTTCGAAACGGTTGGAAAGCTCGAGCGGCGCATGGCGAAGGTGCAGGCCGCAGTCATCGAGCTGAACACACTCACGCAGGACGTGGAGGCCAAGCAGCAGCGCGCCGCGGCGCTCGCCAAGGAGCTGGCGAGCATCTCGGTGCAGTACGACGCTGCGCGCCATGCAGAGGTTCGCCGGCTCGTGCAGCGACTCGAGCCGATGGCGGCGCAGGTGTCGAAGCTCACCGTGCAGCTCGAGCGCGCGGCGGAGTTGACCGCGGAACGCGATCGGGTGCGCGCGACGCTCGAGCAGATCCAGGCGCGGACCGCCGAGCTGTCTGCACGGCGCGATGCGCTCGCGTTCTCCGAGCAGTCGTTTGCCTCCATGCGCGAATCGTACGAGACGGCGGCGGCCGAGCTGCGATCGTCGGAGCTGGGCGCCGTGTCGGCAGACGCGGAGCTCACGTCGGCGCGCGCGGCGCTCGAAGCGGCGGACCAGGCACGCGCCGAGTTGTCGCGCAACGAGGCGCAACTGGGTGTGCTCGTCGCCGACCGCCGGTTGCACGAGGAGCTGGATCGCGCGTTCACGGACCTGCGCACCGATTTGAATCAGGCGCTCCGGCCGGAGTTGTCCGATCTCGCCAGCCGGTATATTCGGGAGCTCACCGACGGTCGATACTCCGAAATCGAGCTGGACGATCAGTACAACATCATCGTGCTCGAGGACGCGATCCCCAAGCCGGTGATCTCCGGCGGCGAAGAGGATCTGGCGAACCTGGTGCTCCGACTGGCGATTTCCGAGATGATCGCCGAACGTGCCGGTCAGGCGTTTTCCTTGCTCATTCTCGATGAAGTGTTTGGTTCACTCGACGAAGCCCGGCGGCACAACGTCGTCGATCTGCTTCGGCGGCTGCAGGACCGTTTCGAGCAGGTGATCCTCATCACGCACATCGAGTCGGTTCGCGAGGGTCTCGACCGTGTCGTCACGGTGCGCTACGACGAGGAGTCGGGCACCTCGCGCGTGGAGACGGAGTCCGGCGCCGGCGAGCCGCTCGACGTGCAAGCGGGAGCGGCGGACTGATGGCCGTGTCGCGCTCGTGGCGCCAGCATACCGTCGACGGTCCGCATCGCGCGCGCCTCGAGGAAGTCGCCGAGTTGAACCAGGTGTTCAGCGAAGCGTTCACGGAACGCTATCGTCGCGACGGCATGGTGGGTGTCCGCGTGCCCTATCTCAATCCGGCGATCTGGCGCTACGCCATCGAGGATGCCGCCGACGGCGCGATGCTGTGGCGCGACGAGCGCGGTCGGATCGTCGCCTTCAACATGGTCCATCGCTCCGGCGCTGAAGGATGGATGGGCCCCCTCGCGGTGCGCACCGAGATGCAGGGCAGCGGCACCGGAAAGGAGATCGTCACGCGCGGTGTGGAGTGGCTGAAATCGCAGGGGGCGCGCGTCATCGGCCTCGAGACGATGCCGCGCACGATGGACAACATCGGATTCTATTCGCGGCTCGGCTTCGCGCCGGGCCGACTGACCATCACCACGACCGTGGATGCGGCGTATGGAACCGAGCCGGCGCGGCTGCTCAGCCGGACGTCGGGGCGCGGTCGCAGCGACGCGATCGCGGAATGCCAGGCGTTGGTGCAGCGTCTGTCGCCAGGCTACGACTACACGCGGGAGATCAGTCTGACCGCGGAACTCGGATTGGGTGACACCGTACTGTTGTACGACCGCGATCGACTGGCCGGCTTCGCGCTGGCGCACACCGCCTCGCTGGTCGAAGGGCGCACGCGCGAAGAGTTACGTGTGCTCAAGCTCGTCGTCGAGGACGAGACCCGGTTTCTGGAGCTCGTGCGCGCGGTGTCGGATTTCGCCCGCCGGAGCGGTACTCGGCGCGTCGCGCTGCGCATGCAGGGCGAATTCGATCGCGCGTATGCGCAGGTGATCGCGATGGGCGGCCACGTGCGCTGGACGGATCTTCGAATGGCGGTGGCGGGGTACGAGGAGCAACGCCCGCGGCAGGGAATGGTGTTGTCCAACTGGGAGATCTGAGGTGGCGCACCTTCACCGGTGGAGAGATCCAATGCGACAGGCACCCAGGATGAACATCGGCGCGGCCACGCTCCTCCTGGCGATCGTTGCCGGCTGCGCGCACAACAAGAAGAACGAAGAACCGTACGTGCCGCCGCCGCCGATTACGGTGCTCGTGAGAAATGAGAATTATCTCGACATGGACGTCCGGCTGTCGACGAACGGCTATTCGCGACGGCTCGGCACCGTCGTCGGGAACAGCAGCGGAAAGTTCAGCGTGGCGTGGTCGGTCGTGGCGACCTCGCCCGTGGAGCTGATCGGCGATCCGATCGGCGGCGGGCGTGCGCTCGCCTTTCCTGGAGTGAGCCCGTCGCCGGGTCAGGTCGTGGAATTCCGCATCATGCCGCTGCTCAACCAGAGCACGGTCACCGTCCACGACCCGTACTGACGACGTGTGGCGACGGCGCGGCTCGTCATCGTCGTCGTCACCTACCTGCTGATCGCGTTTCCGCGGGTGCCGTACCTGCGGCTCAATCGCCCCGCGGCGGCGCTCGCAGGCGCCGTGGCGATGGTGACGGTTGGACGACTGCCGTTCGGTGATGCGCTCGCCGCGATCGATCTGAACGTCATCGTCTTTCTGCTCGGCGTGCTCGTGATCACCGGATATCTCGAGGCCGGAGGGTTCTTCGAGTGGACGGCGCGGCACATCGTGGCGCGCGCGACGTCGCCCGCGGCACTGCTGACCGCGGTGGTGATCGCGAGCGGCGTGCTGTCGGCGTTCTTCGTCAACGACACGGTTTGTCTGATGTTGACGCCGCTCATGATCGCGGTGCTTCGGCCGCTCGCGCTCGACACGCTGCCTTTTCTGCTCGCCATTGCGCTGAGCGCGAACGTCGGCAGCGCGATGACGCCGACGGGCAATCCTCAGAATATGCTCATTGCCGTGGCGAGTGGCCTGACCTTTCGGCAATTCGTCGCGGCGCTCGTGCTGCCATCGCTCGGCGGCCTGGCAATCGTGCTCGGCGTGCTGCGCGTCGTGTTTCGCCGCCAGCTGCGCGTGCCGATGGCACGCCATGCCGCCGCGCCGGAGTCTCCATTCGATCGCGGACTCGTCGGCCGTTCGACGCTCGTCTTCGCCGGCGCGCTCGCTTGCTGGCTCGCCGGCCTTTCACTGCCGCTCGTGGCAATCGCCGCGGCGGCGGTACTGTTGCTGATCGCGCGGCGCGATCCGGCGATTGCCTTTCGCCTCGTGGACTGGCCGCTGCTCGTGTTCTTCGCCGCGCTGTTCGTCGTCATGCGCGGTGCACGCGATCTGCCGGTCGTCGCCTCGCTCACCTCGGTGGCGGCCGCGGCGCTGCGCGGAGCACCGCTGCACGATGCGCTCGTCACGTCGGGCGCGATGACCGCGCTGTCGAATCTCGTGTCGAACGTTCCCGCGGTGATCCTGTGGCTGCCGGTCGTGCCCACGCTCGCGGCGCCACACTTCATCTGGCTGGTGATGGCAATGAGCTCGACGTTCGCCGGCAACCTCACCCTGCTCGGCTCGATGGCGAATCTGATCGTCGCCGAGCGTGCGGAAGCGAAAGGCGAACGGCTGGGATTCGTCGACTATCTCAAGGCCGGCGTGCCGGTCACGATCCTCACGTTGTGCTGGGGCATCGCGATGATCGTGCTCACCAGCGGCTGACGGCGACGGCCGCGACCGCGCGCCCTCGCGTGCGGTACGACGTCACTTCGGAACTGGATGTCGTCGGTCGCCCCGCACGACGATGCGCCAGATGACGATGAACACACCGACGGTGAGCAGCAGGTGAATCCATCCCGGCCCATTGAAGCCGAGGGCGACGATGGCCCAGATGACGATGAGCGCGACGCCGATGCCGAGACCGAGATCCATGTGATGTCCGCCGAAATTTGAATTGACGCATTCCTGACTGGTCCTTAAATTGCTTTGCGACAGAGCAGATGCAACACTCGGCTCGGAGAACTCCGTTTTTGAGCCAACAAGTCCACCGAGTGGGTTCGATAATCCATCACTGACGTCATGCCCCCAGTGCGGGGGAAGGCGGAAGGTTCATGGTGAGGACCTCATTATTCGACTGGGCTTCACAAAACCCTCTCCGGACCGAATCTTCGAGCCCCGTGGTTCACGCCACGGGGCTCGTTCTTTCGTCCGCCACTCCGGCTATCGTTCGTCATGCCACAGGTCACGATCACTCGCCGGCTGTACTTCAACGCCGCACACCGCGTGCACAATCCCGCGCTGTCCGATGAGGAGAACGCGGCCACCTTCGGCAAGTGCAACAACCCGAACTGGCACGGCCACAACTACACGCTGGACGTGTCGGTGACCGGTCCGGTGGAGGAGCGCACTGGCTACGTGATCGATCTCGGACGGTTGAAGGGCATCGTCGAGCGTGAGGTGATCGACAAGGTCGATCATCGCAATTTCAATCTCGAGGTCGACTTCATGCACGGTGTGATCCCGACGACGGAGAACATCGTCGTCGGAATGTGGCGCGTGCTCGAGCCGGCGATCCGGCCGGCGCGGTTGACGCGGCTGGTGCTCTGGGAAACGCCAAACAACTACGTGGAGTACGACGGCAAGTGACCGGGGCGCCGCAGCTCGGCGGTCGTGCCGCGCTGGTGACCGGCGCGTCGCGCGGCATCGGCCTCGAGGTGGCGCGCGTGCTCGCGGCGGAGGGCATGCGTGTGGCGATGCTGGCGCGGTCGGAAGGCGCATTGCGCGCCGCGGCGGCGAAAATCGGTGAGCGCGCGATCGCCGTACCGTGCGACGTCGGAAACGCGGACGCGGTCGAGCAGGCTGCGCGAACGGTGCGGGGTGCCTTTGCCGGTTCGCCGGACGTGATCGTCAATTGCGCGGGCGTCTTTCAACTCGCGCCGGTCGAACAGACGAGCGCCGACGCGTTTCGACGCGCGCTCGACGTGAATCTCGTCGCGCCGTTTCTCATCGTGCGCGCGTTCCTCGCCGACATGCGCGCGCGGGCGAGCGGCCACATCGTGACGATCGGGTCGATTGCCGATCGCGCCGTGTTCCCGGAGAACGCGGCGTACGCCGCGAGCAAGTTCGGCGCGCGCGCCATGCACGAGACCTTGCGCATGGAATTACGCGGCAGCGGCGTGCGTGCGTCGCTCGTTTCGCCCGGGCCGGTCGATACGGCGCTGTGGGACGAGATCGACCCCGATACGCGTCCGGGATTCACGCCGCGGCGCGAGATGCTGTCCGCGTCCGCCGTCGCCGAGGCCGTGCGCTACGTGGTGATGCAACCGGCGGCGGTCAACATCGACGAGCTGCGGCTCTCGCATAGCTGACGGACGGATGTTCATCGAGCTGGTCGATCTGCTGCGCTGTCCCAATCCGCACGAGGACACCTGGCTCGTCGCGCAAATGGACCGCGTGGAAGCCCGTCAGATCATGACCGGCACGATCGGCTGTCCGATCTGCTCGGCGGAATATCCGGTGCGCGAGGGCATCGTGTACTTCAGCGAACACGCGCCGCGAATGGCGTGGCGCGATCCGTCCGACCAGGACGCGATGCGGCTGGCTGCGGCGCTCGAGCTCACCGAGCCGCGTACCATCGCGGTGCTGCACGGCGCATGGGGTGCCCACGCGACGATCGTTCGCGGACTTTCGCCGTCACGACTGCTGCTCGTGAATCCACCGGAAGGCGTGGAAGCCGGTGACGGCATCTCGATCGTGCTCGCTGAAGTTGCGCCGTTCGCGAGCGCCTCGGCAAATGCCGTGGCGATGGACGCCGCGGCGAGCAGCGCCATGCGCGCGTCGCTGCGGCGTGCGCTGCAGCCGCGCGGCCGGATGCTGGCGCCGCTCGACGTCGGCATGCCGGAGGATCTGACGGAGCTCGTGCGCGATGGCGAGGTCTGGGTGGCCGAAGCGCCGGCAGGCGTCGTCAGTCCGCCGATTCAGCCGCTGCGCCGGCGCTCGTAGCCCGACCGCCCGGCACCGGCTCGGCGTACAGCGAGTCGATCAGCGATTTGTACGTGCGATCGACGACACGGCGCTTCACCTTGAGCGTGGGCGTAAGGTCGCCGCGCTCGATCGAGAACTCGTGCTCGAGCAGCCCGATCTTCTTCGGCATCTCGAAATGCGCGAGATGCTGCACCGTTCCCATCACTTCCGCTTCCATCTTGGCGCGAACGGCAGGTGTGGCGAGCAGGTCGGCGTGACTCGTCGCCGGAATGTGCTGGGTCGCGGCCCATGCGCCGAGCGTGTCCCAGTTCGGCACGACGAGCACGATCGGGAACTTCCGCTTGTCGCCGAGCATCACGACCTGATTCACGTACTTGTTGGTCTTGATGAGGTTTTCGATCGGCTGCGGCGCGATGTTCTTGCCGCCCGCGGTGACGATGAGATCCTTCTTGCGGTCGGTGATCGAGAGAAAGTCGTCGCGCAGCTCGCCGATGTCGCCGGTATGGAACCAGCCGTCGGCATCGATGGCTTCCGCCGTCGCCGCCGGCTTGTTGAAGTAGCCCTTCATCACGTTCGGGCCGCGCACCAGGATCTCGCCGTCGGGTGCGATCGACACTTCCACCCCGGCGATCGGCTTGCCGACCGTTCCGATCCGGAAATTCGACGGCGTGTTGACCGAAATGACCGGCGATGTTTCGGTGAGGCCGTAGCCCTCGAGAATCACGAGGCCCGCGGCGTAGAAGAACTTGTTGATCTCGGGCGCGAGCGGTGCGCCGCCGGAGACGAAGTAACGCAGCCGTCCGCCCGTCCGCGCCTTCAGCTTGGAGAACACGAGCCGCTGGGCAATGCGATAGCGCATCGCCAGCGCACCGCGCGGAGTTCCGCCGGCCAGCACGACGTTCGCCCACTGATCTGCCACGTCGCGCGCCCAGATGAAGATCCGCTTCTTGACCGCACTGCCCGACATCGCCGTGTCGAGCACACGCGCATACATCTTCTCATACAGCCGCGGCACCGACAGGACGAGCGTCGGCCGTACCTCGACGAGATTCTCCGGCACGGTGTCCATCGACTCCGCGTAGGCGATGCTCGTACCCGTCGCGAACATCTGATAGTGGCCGGCCATCCGTTCGAAGATGTGCGACAGCGGCAGAAAGCTGAGGCCCACGTCCTCGCCGGTGAATGGAATCGCCGTGCACGCCGCCTGCACATTCGAGAAGATGTTGTCGTGGGTGAGCATCACGCCCTTTGGCTCGCCCGTGGTGCCCGACGTGTAGATGATCGTTGCGACGTCGTTCGGCCGGACCGCCAGCGCGCGTTCGCGGTAGATGCGGCGGCGGTCGTCGTGATCCACGGCCGCGCCTCGGGTTTCGAGCGACGCGAGCGTGAGATCGGCGTTGGCCACCGCATCGGCGAAGGTGATGACCTGTCGCAGCGCCGGACAGTTTCCGCGCACGGAGCCGACCTTTGCCGCCTGCGCAGCGTCCGACACGAAGATCGCCGCGCAGCCGGAGTCGCGGAGCATGTACGCGGCCTGGTCGGCCGGCAGGTTGGGATAGATCGGCACGTCCGTCACGCCAACCGACAGGCACGCAAAATCGGCGATGGCCCACTCGGGGCGGTTTTCCGACAGAATCGCCACGCGATCGCCGGCGCGCACGCCGAGCTCCTGCAGCCCGAGCGCAACGCGGCGCACGCGCTCGAGCACCGTGCGGTGAGAGATCGGTTCGTAGCGGCCGTTGCGCTTGACCTGCAGCGCATTCGGTTTGTCGTAACGCTCGACCGCGTCGAAGAAGAGTTGGTTCAGCGTGCCCGGACCGCCCACGCGCGGTCCACCGGTCGTCATCATCGACGTCCTCGCTCTGGAGCGGTTGTATGCCGCAACTTACCGCGCGCCGGTGCGCGAGGTAACCACGCCGCTCAGGGTGTGAGCCGGGTGATGACCGGGACCGTCGTGATCGCCGGAGAGCCGCCGAGCTGCACGCCGCGATAGGTGGCGGTCGCCTGCACGCGGAGCGTCGTCGGCATCGGAGTCCCCTGCGGAATCCGCGCCGCGACGACCACCAGCGTACGCGATGCGTTGCCGCCGGAATCGGTCGTGTCGATTCCCGACATGGTCGCCTGATCGTTGACGAGATATGCCGACGGTCGCGCGTCATCGGTCGACGGCAACGTGTCGATCAGGCTGAAGTGCACGATCACGCCTTGGACGGTCGCGCCCGACGAGCCGGTGACCGTGAAGCCGACCGCCTTCGTCCCGTGCACCGCCGTGTCACCGGAGAGCGGCGCCACGAGCGTATCGATGCTGTTCGCCACGAGCGTCGTCGGCGCGACCGTGACGGGGACGGTCATCACCGCGGTTTGCAGATTGCCCACCTGACCCACCACATGCACGTTGCCGATGGTGTCGCCGACCAGAAGATTTCCCGATTCGATGTGCGCCGCGGCGTTGCTGTCGGTAACGAAGAACTGCGGTGTCACATCGGCGATCGGCTCGCCCGATCCGTCGTACGCAATCACGCTCATTCCCGCCGGATCGCCGGCGCTGTCGCGCATCACGTCGCCGGCCACGACGAATCCCGCCGGCAGCTGCAGCAGCGAGATCGACGCGGGTCCGCCCGACGGCGCCGACATGTCGATGCACGCCGCACCGAACGCGACGACGACACTGGCGACGAGCATGGTGCAACGGCGCATCCGGCGCGCTCCGGCTGTTATTCGAGATGCGGCGCGAGACGTTCGGCCAGCGCCCGATAGGCCACCGCGGCGGGATCCTCCGGATCGCGCAATACGATCGGTTGTCCGGCCGCGAATGCTTCCACCGATCCCGCGGTACGCGGCACAGCGACATCCAGTACCAGACCGGCGGGCAACTGTTCCCGCACGTAGCTGGCCACGCGCTCCGACGCCGGATTGTTCGCGTCCATCATCGTGAGCAGAATGCCCTCCATCACGAGCTCCGGGTTTTCGGCCAGCGCGCCGCGAATGCCGCGCAGAATTTGAGCCGTCGTCTGCAGCGCGAGCGGCTCGCACTGAAGGGGCACCAGCACGCGCTGACTGCAAGCGAGCACACGATGCACGACCGGGCCAAGTCCAGGCGGCGTGTCCACGATGACCGTGTAGCCGCGCTCGCGCGCCCGGTCGAACAGCTCGCGCGTGCGCGGCGACTCGGCCAGCTCGCGGTAATATGTGTCCTGCGTCATGCTGTCGGTCACGCCGCCGGCGGGTACCACTCGGAGCCATGGCAGCGGTGTCGCGCGGACGACGTCGGCGAGATCGAGCGTGCCGGAGATGAAATCGGACAGGCCGATGCGCGTGGTGCCGGAATTGAGGCCCAGTCCGTAGCGCACCGAGCCCTGCGGATCGGCGTCGACGAGCAGCGTCTTCATGCCGATGCGCGCCAGCGCGGCGGCGAGATTGATCGCCGTCGTGGTCTTGCCGACTCCACCTTTTTGGCTGACGACCGAGAGAACGCGAGGCACGCTATTGCTCTGGGTCCTCGGATACGACTTCGCTGCGCAGCGCTTCGATCGTTTCCTCGGCGTGGCGAATCCACCGCTCGGATTCCGCCCCGACGGGCGGCTTCGCGAGGAACGCGTCGAGATGCTTTTCGGCGCCGGTGCGATCACCGCGCTTGAGCAGCAGAAAGGCGAGGCCGTAGTGCGCGCCGGAGAGATACGGCGCAATTTCCAGGGCGTGGCGGTAGCATCGAATCGCTTCTTCGGGCCGATTCGTCTTGGTGAACGCGATCGCCATGTTCTGGAGAATCTTCGTGTCGTTTGGCCGGTCGCGCAGCGCGAGCCGATACGACGTCAGCGCGGCGTCGTAGTCTCCCTGTCGCTCGAGCGCCATCGCCTCGCTGAGATAATCCAGGCGTTGGGGCTTCACATCGGCACCAGACTTCCCGCCGATCAGGCGACTCCACCAGGACATGCGGCTCGGGGGTGTGCGGGACGACAAAACAGAGCCTGCGCAAGGCTCGCCAGAGGAACGACGCGGCTTGGGCAAAGCTACCACGTAAATTCAATCACGGCAACAGCATGGTCTGCCTCGGAAACCGCTGGGCTCGCGGTGTGGCGGCACGCTTCGTGGCTGCTCGCCCGACGGGTACATTCCGGCATGACACCACGTCGCACGACGATCGAACTTTCGAAGGGCGTCTTCGAGGTCGAGTGGCCGCTGTTCGGCGAGCTGTCGCGCGGACTCGCGCTCAAGGTCGCGCGCGAGTATGACCCCGAGCTGGTCATCGGCATTGCGACGGCCGGCGTCGTGCCAGGCGCGGTGATCGCGGCGATTCTGAATCGCGAATTCCACTCGATGGTCGTGAGCCGCCGGTTTGGCGCGGAGACGGTGCGCGAGACGCCAGCCGTGCTCAGCGCGGCGCCGTCGTCGGTGCGCGGCCGGCGCGTGCTCGTCGTGGACGAGACGTGCGACACCGGCGATACCATCCGTCTCGCAGTGGCCGCGATGGTGAACGCGGGGGCGAGCGAGGTGCGCACCGCCGTCGCGTTCCAGACCGGTCCCTACACGCCGGACTTTCGTGCGCTGGCGACCGAGAGCACGATCGTGCTGCCGTGGGATCGCGAAGTGCTGATCGACGGCGAGCTGCTGCCGAATCCGCTCTACGCCGACGCGCTGCGCGCCGCGCTCTAGGCGCGCCGCGCGGTCGTCACGCTGGCGCCTGCAGCGCGTCCTCGTAGCTCACGCCGCGACCCATCTCCTCGTAGACATGCTGCATCGTTTCGGCGGTGCCGACGAGGAAGCGGCAGCGCTCCGCCCCCATGGAACGACATTCCACTTCCATCACGGCGAGCGGCTGGCCCGCGAGACGGCCGAAGAACTCCGCGAACGTGCCGGCGGTGAAGTAGCAGCCGGGAAACTCCAGCGGATGCTCCGGATCGGCCTCGGCCCAGTCCGACGTGTCGACCGCGGCTGCGCCGTCGAGCGGCGTGACGTCGAATTGTCCCCATCCGAGATCTCGAAAGAATTCGCCGGCCCTCGCGCCGAATTCGGCGGCGGGCATCGCGTCGGGCGACGGCGAGCCGTGTGCGGCGAGCCAGCGCGCGAAGGCGTCGAACACGGCACCGCCGCCGGCGAAGCCGGCTTCCTGTAGCGCCGCCGCGGCGTTCGCGCCCATGTCGCGGAACAGCGCGGAGCGCAGCGCGAGCATTCCATCACGCGTGAGGGCGATGAAGCCGTTCGCCGGCAGGTCGATCGAATGTGGCATCAGAATCTCCTCGAGTTATTCGGCAACGCGGCGCAGCAGCTCGGCTTCGTCGATCGTCTCGACGCCGAGCGTCCGCGCCTTGTCGAGTTTACTGCCCGCATCGGCACCGACCACCACGAAGCTGGTCTTCTTCGATACGCCGCTGGTGACGCGGCCGCCGTTCGCCTCCACCAGTGCGATCGCCTGCTCGCGGGAGAGCGTCGGCAGCGTGCCGGTGATGACGATCGACAGACCTTTCAGGGCGCCGCCACTCGACGCCTGGGGCTCTGTCATCGTCACGCCGCGCTCGGCCAGGCGTCGCACGAGCCGCCGCGCGTTCGGATTCGAAAACCATGATGCGAGCGAGTTCGCGATGGTGTCGCCGATCCCGTGAATCGCCAGAATGTCATCGGCGCTGGCGGCGGCGAGCGCGTCCATGGACCCGAAATGACGCGCGATCTGCCGCGCCGCAATCTCGCCGACGTGCTCCACGCCGAGCGCGAACAACAGGCGCGAGAGCGGCTGCGCGCGCGATGCGTCGATCGCCGCCACGAGCGCGTCAGCGCTCTTCTCGGCCAGCCGCTCGAGATCGGCGAGCTGCTGCGCGGTGAGATCGTAGAGATCGGCCGCGTCGCGCACGAGATCGGCGTCGACGAGCTGCCGCAGGCGCGCGTATGAGAGTCCTCGAATGTCCATCGCGCCGCGCGACGCAAAGTGCACCAATCCCTCGAGCCGGCGGCCGGGGCATTCGAAATTCGGGCAGTAGAGCATGCCCTGCTCATTGCCCGTGACGAGCGCCGTGCCACAGGCGGGGCAGTGTGTCGGCGGCACGAACGGCGCCGGCGGCTCCGACGGATCGCGCTGGTCGGGCACCGGACCGATGATCTGCGGAATGACTTCGCCGGCGCGTTTGACCTGCACGATGTCGCCGACGCGCAGGTCCTTGCGCGCCACGAGATCGAAGTTGTGCAGCGTCGCGAGCTTCACCTGGGCGCCGCCGATCTCCACCGGCTGGAGCACTGCGTACGGATTGATCGTGCCCGTGCGGCCGACGTTCACCTCGATCGCCAGCAATCTCGTTTCCGCGATGTCCGGTGCGAACTTCCGGGCGATTGCGTATCGCGGCTCGCGCCCGCCGACCACGCCGAGGTCGGGCCAGAGCCCGAGCGCATCCACCTTCACCACCGCGCCGTCGATGGCGAAATCGAGCGTGCCGCGCACGCGATGCTCGACGTCGTGTGCCCAACGGTGCACGTCGTCGAGCGTGGCGCACCGGCAGTGATGCGGAGCCACGGGAATGCCCCACGACGCGAGCAGCTCGAGCAGCTCGTGTTGCGTCGTGGCTGGCACGTCTTCGCCGTCGGGAACTGCCACGGCGTACCCGAAGAAGCGCAGCGGCCGCCCGGCGGTGATCGCGGGGTCGAGCTGCCGGAGAGCCCCGGCGGCCGCGTTGCGCGGATTGGCGAACACCGGCTCGCCCGCGGCGATGCGCTCCTCGTTCATGCGCTCGAAGCCGCTGAATGGCATGTACACTTCGCCGCGAACTTCCATCATGAACGCGTGGTCCGACCCGCGCAGCCGCAGCGGAATGTCGTGAATGGTGCGCAGATTCGCCGTCACGCTTTCGCCGATGGTGCCGTTACCGCGCGTCGCACCTTCCACGAGCACGCCTTCACGGTACGACAGACTGATGGCGGCTCCGTCGATCTTGAGCTCGCAGGTGTAGCCCGAGCGGCGCACGTCGTCGCCGGCCAGGCGCACGATGCGCTCTTCCCACTCCGCGAGCTCGGCCTCGTCGAACGCATTGGCCAGCGACAGCATCGGGACCAGGTGCGTGTGCTTGACGAGATGCGTCGCCGGCTCGGCGCCCACGCGCAATGTTGGCGAATCCGCCGTACGGAGCGTCGGATGCTCTTCCTCGAGCCGCCGCAGCTCGTGGAACAGGCGATCGTACTCGGCATCGGAGATCGATGGCCGGTCGAGCACATAGTACTCGTACGCCGCGCGCTCGAGCTGCTCGCGGAGAGTGCCGGCTCGCGCCGCCAGCGCCGCGAGGTCGTCCGCCACGAGCTACCCCTTGGCCTCTTCGTCGATCACCTGCATGGCGACCGACACCAGCCGCTCCAGCTCTTCGTCCGACGCCTTCGGCAACAGCGTTTCGGCCCAGACGTGATCGTCGGACTTGGTGTAGCGGTCGAGCAGGCGGCGGATGAACGCGATCAGTGCAACGCGCTGCAGATCGGTCCGACGCTGACTCTGCGAGGCGTCCTTCTGGTCGCGGAGCAACGCCTCGAACCGATGCGCGTTGCGGAGCGCCTTGGCCGTGATCGACGCGACGACCTGGCAGAAGTGCACGTCGGCGTCGGAGAACGGCTCGGCATCGCGATCGGTACGGAGGAAGATTGCGCCGATCACCGCGCCCTGCCACTGGATCGGCACGACGACGATCGAGCGCACGTTGCGGGTGTCCAGCGTCGCCTTGATGCCGCGCAGCGTCGGATCCGTAGCGGCATCCGGAATGAACACCGTCTCGCCGGAATCGAACGCACGCTTGAGCTCCGGATACCGCGCGAGATCGACGACGAGATTGCGGATCGCCGGATCCTCGTAGCTGGCGACGAGCCGCACCTCGTTCTGTTCGCCGGAGAGAAAGATCGCGCAGCGATCGAGGCCGAACGCGTCGCCGAGCTTGCGGGCGATGCCCTGCAGGATATCGACGAAGTGCAGGGAGGATGAGATCTCCTGCAGAATGTCGACGACGGCCACGAGATGATCGCGTTCGCGCTGCAGGTCGGCCACGCGCGCGCGGAGACGCGTCAGTTCGTCATCTCTCCCATCGGACCCCGGCGTCGGCGATGGGGAGCCGGGAATGGGAGACAGCGTCTCGTTCGGGTTGGTCTGATCCGTCATCCGCCGCGAGGTGTTCGTTGAACTCGTCGCTGTCGAAGCGAACGACCCGGTTCCGGCCGGTCTCCTTCGCTACGTACATCGCGTCGTCGGCGGCGCGCACCAACACATCGCAATTCGGAATGCGCGGATGCGGCCAGGCCGACACCCCGAAGCTCGCCGTTCGGCGGATCGAGGTTCCGTCGAAGGTGAATGTATGCGCCTCGATTTGTTTCCGCACCCTTTCCGCAAAGGTGACTGCGGCATCCAGCACGGTGCCCGGCAGCAGCAGCATGAACTCCTCGCCGCCGAATCGGCCGGCCCGATCGATTTCCCGAACCTCGTGGCGGAGAATGCGCGCGAGCTGCTTGAGCACCGCGTCACCGGCCTGGTGACCGTACGTGTCGTTCACGCTCTTGAACCGATCGAGATCGCACATGACGCAGGCGAACGGCTCGTTGAGCCGCTTGGCGTGCTCGAACATCTCCTCGATGCGCTCTTCGAGATAGCGCCGGTTGTCCAGCCCCGTGAGCACGTCCGTCTGCGACATGTGGCGCAGACGCTCGTTGGCCTCGAGCAGCTGCCGCTCGCGCTCCTCGAGCTCCTCCTGCAGCCGCTTGATGCGCAGCATCGAATTCAACCGCGCCTTGAGCTCGGCGAAATCGATCGGTTTGGTGATGTAGTCGTCGGCGCCGGCCTCGAGCCCCTCCACCTTGTTCTCGGTGGCGTCGAGCGCCGTCTGCATGATGATCGGAATGAACGGCAGGGACTCGTTCGCCTTGACGCGCCGTGCGACCTCGATGCCGTCGATCTTCGGCATCATCACGTCGAGCAGAATCAGATCGGGCGGCGCGGTGTCGACCTTGTGAAGCGCCTCCGCGCCATCCGCCGCGGCATCGGTCCTGTACCCCCACGACTCGAGTCGCGCCCTGAGGAGTTCGACGTTGTCCTCATGGTCGTCGACGATCAGAATGCACGCCGACGACCCGGGGTCACGCTGGACTTCCATCATTCTTCCCGAGAAAGCGTTGCACCTCGGCGACGACGGCGCGCGGCTCGCACGGTTTGGCGAGATAGCCGTCGCAGCCGACCTCCATCGCTTTTTCGCGATCCGACGCCAGGGCGTGCGCGGTGAGCGCGATGATCGGGATCTCGCGCGTCTGTGGATCGTGCTTCAGCACCTGCGTCGCTTCCCAGCCGTCGATCACCGGGATCGAGATGTCCATGAGGATCAGATCCGGCTTTTCCGAGCGAGCCTTCGCGATCCCCTCCTCCCCGTTCAGCGCTTCGGTTACGGCGTAGCCGAAGTGACGCAGAATCGTGGAATAGACGATGCGGTTGTCTTCGTTGTCTTCGACGAGAAGAACTGTCTTTCCGTTCGCGGTCATGCGTGTCCTTGCACCGGCGATCCGGGAGCTCTCGAGTCCTGGAGCGGGCGGTGAGCCAGGGGTGACGGACTGCACAAGTGGCCACAGTGCCTCGGCGAACGGTGACAGTTGGATCATGTCCCATTCCCGGATGCTGCAATTCCAAGCCTTATCTGTGAGCTACGCCGCAATTTCCTTACCACAGCCAGGGAGCCTCTCAGCGATGTCGTATGCGGGACCCGTGAATAAGCGTCGGCCGGACCGTCGTCCGGGACCACTTCCTGCTACGGATTGGCACGCTACCGCTACGATCGCCGCCGGCGTGGTCCTCGGACTAGCCGTTGGCGCCGGAGCGACGCTGCTGCTCGCGCCCCAGAGCGGCTCCGACACAAGGCACGACCTGGCTCGGCGCGGTCGCCGGCTGCGCCGCCGTATCAAGCGTCGCGGGCGCGATGCCTGGGCCGATTTGCGGTACGAATTCCGGCGCGCCGCCCGCCTCAGCGCAGCTTCTGAAGCCGCGCCGCGGCCTCGGCCTTGTAAGACGGATCGTTGAAGTCGCGGACCGGGGCGTTGGCGATGAACTCGTACTGTTCGATGGCCTTCGCCTTTTCGCCGCGATCGGCGTAGACGGCGCCGAGATCCAGCCGGTGCGTGATCCGCTCCGGCTCCGCCGCTACCGCCGCCTCCAGGTATTTCTGCGCGTTGTCCCAGCTCGCCTCGCCGAAGATCTGACCGCCTAGGAAGTTCTTCGCGATCATGCGCGAGAAGCCGCTCAACCGCATCACCTCGGCGTTCCATTCGCCGAGGATATGCAGCGCCCCGGCGTGATTCGGCGCGAGCTTGAGCGTGGCCAGCGCCTCGCTGCGCACCTCGCGCGCATACTTGATCTTCTCGCGCGTGCCTTTGGTCTGCGCGTTCCGCCCGAGTGCGCGTGCCAGCTCGAAATGTCCCTCGGCATCGTTCGGGTTTGCCGCGACGGCGCGCCGCGCGTACTGTTCTGCGCTTCGATACAACTCTGCGCGCGTGTCGGGGCTCGGATTGAATTCGCCGAGATCGACCGCCTCGTGCGCGGCCTTGGTGAGTGCGTCGTAGTTGGTGGAGTCGATCGCGAGCGCCGCTCGATAGTGTGACAGCGCGCTGGCGATGTGCAGCGCCGCGTGATCCTGATCGCCCAACGCGATCTGCTCGGCGGCCATCTGTCCGCTGGCCGCGCGCGCGAAACACACGAGCGCCGTACCGAGAATGATGCGCAGTCTCATGGCACACTCCAGCGAAGCGGGACACACCGGCGGGAACCACCGAACAGCTCAATGCTCGCACATCGGCTGATCGAACGGAAGCGCGACGGCGGCCGGATCGAAGCGGGCGAGTGGCGCGCGCTGGCCCTCGCGTATGCGACGGGGCACGTGCCGGACTATCAGATGGCGGCGCTCCTCATGGCGTGCTATCTCTGCGGCCTCGATCGGGGCGAGACGGCCGCGCTCACCGAGGCGATGCTCGCCAGCGGCGATCGGCTCGACCTGTCAGATCTCGGGCGGCCCCGTGTGGACAAGCACTCCACCGGCGGCGTCGGCGACAAGGTTTCGCTCGTGCTCGCGCCGCTCATCGCCTCACTCGGCGTGGCCGTGCCGATGATGTCGGGGCGGTCGCTCGGGCACACTGGCGGTACGCTCGACAAGCTCGAATCGATTCCCGGCTTTCGCACCGACCTCACGCTGGCCGAGGCCCGAACGCAGCTCGAGCGACTCAACTGCGCGTTGATCGGCCAGACCGCCGAGATCGCGCCGGCCGACCGCAAGATGTACGCGTTGCGCGACGCAACCGCGACCGTCGATTCGATTCCGCTCATCGCGGCAAGCATCATGAGCAAGAAGCTCGCGGAAGGGCTCACCGGTCTCGTGCTCGACGTGAAGCGAGGCAGCGGCTCGTTCCTGCCCGAGCTGCCGCGCGAGTTGGAGTTGGCGGAGATCATGATCGCGATCGGTGCGGATCATGGGTGCCCTGTGGTCGCGCTGCTTACCGCGATGGACCGTCCACTTGGCCGCGCATGCGGCAACGCCCTCGAGGTGGAGGAGTCGATCGCGGCGCTCAAGGGCGAAGGGCCGCCCGATCTGCTGGAGGTGACGTACGCACTCGGCGCCGAGATGCTGGTGCTCGCCGGCACCGTCGCCGATCACGACGCGGCGCGGCGCGCGATGGAACAGTCCATCGGCACCGGGCGCGCCGCGGAACACTTTCAGAGAATCATCGAAGCCCAAGGAGGGAATCCGGGTGTCGTCGACGATCCGGCGGTGCTCCCGCAGGCAGCCGAGTGCGAGCTGTTCGCGGCGCCGCGGCGGGGCTTCGTGGCGCGGGTGGAACCGCGCGCGATCGGGCGTGGCATCGTCGAGATGGGCGGCGGTCGCACGAAGGTCGACGATCGCGTGGAGCCCGCGGTCGGCTTCGTGATCACCGCGCGGCCCGGCGATTGGGTGGAAGTCGGTGAACCACTCGCCACCATCTTCGCTCGCGATCGCACCGGGGTGGATACCGGCCGACACGCGCTCGGTCTGGCGATTCACATTGCGGACGAAGCCGATCCGCCGCTTCCGCTCGTGTCGCATCGCGTCACGAACCGCGGCGTCGAGGTGCTCGGCGAGGTTTGAGCCGCTTCGGCGCGCCCGTTGCGTGTCGTACCGCGTTCGGAGAAGTTTCGCTCTTCACCCGACGATTAGAGGATTTGATGCCGCCAAAAATTGCCCGGCTCGCCGCGTTCGGCGCGTTCGGCGTCTGCGCCGTGCTCATCGTGATCTGGGCCTATGTCGCGTGGCTCAGCCGGCACACCTCGCTCGGCGGCATGCTGCCGATCATGTCGGTCGTGGCGTGGGTCGCCACGGGGCTGATCGCGCTCGCTCTCATCGGCGTGCACGTGTACGTGGCAAAGCAGTTGTTCTTCATCGCGAATGGAGACGAGCCGCGCGAGATCTGACGTGGCGGCCACGACGCACGAGAGCGCGGTTGACGCCGGCCTCTCACCGGACAATCCGTTTTTCGAACCCAGCGCGCTGCCGTTCGAGACGCCGCCGTTCGACCGCATTCGCGATGAGGATTATCTGCCGGCCATCGAAGCCGGCATGCGCCAACACCTGACCGAGGTCGGGCAGATCGCGGATCAGCCCAGCGCGCCGACGTTCGAGAACACGCTCGTGGCGCTCGAGCGCTCGGGCCAGCTCCTCACGCGCGCGCTCAAGGCGTTCGGCGCCGTGACTGGCGCCAATACCAACGACACGTTGCAGGCGGTGCAGCGCGAGCTCGCGCCGCGGCTCGCGGCGCACAGCGATGCCATTCTGCTCAATGATCGGCTGTTCGGGCGCGTGCGCGATCTCTACGACCGGCGGGAGCTGCTCGCGCTCGGGCCGGAGCAGCGGCGGCTCGTCGAGCGCTACCATCTCGATTTCGTGCGTGCC
Source organism: Gemmatimonadaceae bacterium (assembly GCA_025928185.1). Lineage (GTDB taxonomy): Bacteria > Gemmatimonadota > Gemmatimonadetes > Gemmatimonadales > Gemmatimonadaceae > JAQBQB01. Next base: position 18,989 of record JAICKA010000010.1, on the reverse strand, counting down.
GGCGCGCACCTGTCCGACGCCGACAAATCGAGATTGCGCGCGCTCAATCAGGAGGAGTCGACGCTGAGCAACGAGTTCCAGACCCGGCTGCTTGCCGCGACGAAGGCCGGCGCGCTCGTGATTCAGGATCGTTCGGAGCTCGACGGCCTGAGCGAGTCGGATATTGCCGCGGCGGCGGAAACGGCGGCGGAGCGGGGAAGCGCTGGCTGGGTGATCGCACTGCACAACACGACGCAGCAGCCGGCGCAGGAGTCGTTGCGGCGGCGCGACGTGCGCCAGCGGCTGTTCGGCGCTTCGGTGAATCGGGCGATGCACGACGACGCGAACGACACGCGCGCCGTGATCCAGCGGCTTGCCCAGCTTCGCGCCGAACACTCCGCGCTGCTCGGCTATCCCAGTGCGGCCGCGTACGCGCTGGACGATCAGATGGCGAAGACGCCTGCCGCCGCCATTCGGCTGCTCGACGACGTTGCCGGTCCGGCGAGCGACAAGGCCCGTGCTGAAGCGGCGCAGATGCGCGCCGTGATGCAGCGCGAGCTCGGCGACGTGCCGCTCGAGCCGTGGGATTGGCACTTCTATGCCGAACAGGTGCGCCGCGCCGAGTACGACCTCGACGAGGCGGAGATCAAGCCGTACTTCGAGCTGGAGCGCGTGCTGCGCGACGGCGTGTTCTTCGCCGCGCACGAGCTGTTCGGCATCACGTTCGTCGAGCGGAGCGACATTCCCGTCTACCATTCCGACGTACGCGTCTTCGAGGTGCTCGAGTCGACCGGCGAGCCGCTCGCGCTGTTCATGTGCGATTATTTCAAGCGCGACAACAAGAATGGCGGCGCGTGGATGGATAATCTCGTCGACCAGTCGCGGCTGCTCGGATCACGTCCCGTGATCGTCAACGTCGCCAATCTCACCAGGCCGGCGGCGGGCCAGCCGGCGCTGCTCGGCTTCGACGACGTGACGATGATGTTCCACGAATTCGGCCACGCGCTGCATGGGATGTTCTCCGACGTCGAGTTCCCGATGCTCTCCGGTACGAACGTGCCGCGCGATTTCGTCGAGTTTCCCTCGCAGTTCAACGAGCACTGGGCCCTCGAGCCTCAGGTGTTCTCCAACTATGCGCGCCACCATGCCACCGGCGAGCCGATGCCGCGCGCGCTGGCGGACCGCATTCGCGCGGCGCGCACGTTCAATCAGGGCTTCGCACTGACCGAGTACATCTCGGCGGCCGTGCTCGACATGGCATGGCACACGCTTCCGGCGGGCGCACCGCAGCAGGCGGTTCGCGAGTTCGAGACGTCCGCATTGGAGCGGCACGCGATTGCGATGCGCGAAGTGCCGCCGCGATACTGGTCGACGTACTTCGCCCACATCTGGGAGGGCGGGTACAACGCGAGCTATTACGCCTACCTGTGGGCGGAAGTGCTCGATCACGACGCGTACGCCTGGTTCACCGAAAACGGCGGCCTCACGCGGGCCAATGGACAACGGCTTCGCGAAATGATTCTGTCTCGCGGCGCGACGGAGGATGGCGCGGTGCTCTATCGCGAGTTCCGCGGACGCGACCCGCGGCCCGAGCCGCTGCTCGCCGAACGTGGATTGGTGAGCGCCCCGATCTTGTGAATCGTGGCGCCAGGCCTCAGGTTGAGCGCGCGGCCGCCACATGCGGCGCGCCGCTCGCCCCCACCAAGCCTGAACCCTGGAGGATCGCGATGGACGGTTATCACGTCGCGCTGGTCATTCACCTGCTCACCCTCGTCGCCGCCGGTTCCGTATCGGCGATCGTACATCTCGCCGAGTCGCGTGGTTCGCGCGCGGCTACGATCGGCGAGGCAGTGCCGTGGCACCGGATCTCCGGCTCTGCGGCGAGATTCTTTCCGATCATCATCGTCCTGCTGTTTGCGAGCGGCAGCTACATGGTGACCGCGGGCGGCGGCTGGAGCTGGAGCACGGGCTGGATCGACGCCGGCATCGTCGCGTGCGTGTTGTTGCTCGGCGTGGGCGGCTATATCGGCACGCGGGCCCGGCGCGCCGGGCTCGAGCTGAAGCAGCTCGCGTCGCAGCCGGGAGGCGCGGCGGCCGCGCCGCCGGCCCACGACCCGCTCATTTCCACCCTCTCTTGGGCGAACACAGGCCTGGCGATGAGCGTCGTCGTGGTCATGACGCTCAAGCCGGCCCTGACCGATTCGCTCGGCACGCTGGTGGCCGGCATGGCGATCGGCGTGGCGTACAGCCTCACGCGGTCGCGCGGCACCGCGGTTTCCGGCGAGACGGCCGCGGGCTGACGCCCGCGGCTCGAAGCTCAGGCCATCAGCGCAGGTTGGTAGACATCTCTAAATAGCCGCGCGATGAGCGCTCGCCGGCCACGCGCGCCGGTCTTGGCGCACGCGCGGTCGAGGTGCTCCTTCACGGTGGCCGGCGCGATGGCGAGGCGCGCGGCGATTTCCTTCGTGGTATCGCCGCGCACCACCGCCGCCACGATTTCGCGCTCGCGCGGCGAAAGTCCGTACAACGACGACAACATCGGGGCCATCTCTCGCGGCGCGAGCGGCCGCAGCACGACCACGGTCGACGAGCGGCCCGATGCGTCCGGCTCGGCGAGATTCGCCTGCACCACGTACCATCGGCCCGAGCGGCCGCGCACCCGATTCGTCTCCGTCACCGCCACGCCATCCGGGGCTTCGCGGGCGGCACGCTGCACGCGCAGGGCGATCGCGAGCACCGCCACCGGAATTCCGCCGTCGAACTCGACGCCGATGTCGGCGATGTCGGCCAGCATCGTCGTGGCGGATGCGCTCCGCAGCGCCGGACGTCCGGCGTGATCGAGCACGACGACGCCCGCCGCCGCCAAATCCTGACAACCGTCCCCCTTCGCGGCATCCACGAGCGCCGCCTGCTGCAGGCCGCGGCTCAAGTGCGGCGCCAGCCGGCGGAGCAGCCCTGCGTCGGCGGCGATGTCCTCCGCGCCTCGTTGCTCGCGGAGCAGACACCACTTGCCCCAGAGGCGATCGCCGGTCGCGAAGACGACGTCGATTCCGTGTCGCAGACCGTTGGCGCGCTGGAAATCCGCGAGCTCCGGCGTCTCAGCGCCCGCGGGGAACACCGGCGTTCCGCGGCGTGCGGCGTCGATCGTGTACCGTGCCGACGACCACGGGTAGATGCGGTCCACGTACGCGAGCGCCAGCGGCGCCGGCATGTCGCGCGCGACGAAGTGATTCAGCAGACCGGTGTCGGGATCGGTCGTGCCGAACGCATGCGAGTCGTAGTCGAGGGCGCGGCCAATGCGCGCCATGGCCTGTGTCCTCAGCGAGATCGAGTCCAGCCCCGCGTAACACAGGCGCTTCACACTGCGATAAACGGTTTCCGTCACCATATGCGCTCCAATACTGTCCCCCAAATGGGGGATAGTACAGAGTTTCGTCAAGTCCGATCCTCCTCCAGCGTCCGCGCACGCCCGCGCCGGCGCATTACCGATCATGATCATCGGAGGATCGTATGTTGGTCGCTGCATCGGCCTCGCTCGCTCGGGGCCGTTCTGGTCTGCTCACGCCGTTGGCGCTGGGCGCGCTCATTCTGCTCGCCGCGTGCGGCTCCGACACGGGCCCCACGCCTCCGCACGAGCTCGACGGCATACCGATCCAGGTCGGCAACGGAACGGCGATGGCCTACGTGATGACGACCAACGGCACGGCGACCTCGCTCGGGGTCGCGCTGTCGAATTCGGCGCTGCAAGGTCTGCCGACGAGCGACGCGGAGTGGACGCTGCCGCTGCCCGTGGGTGTGTCGGTGCCGCCATTCGATCACGTGATGATCAACTGGAACGCGCAAGGTCATCCGCCGGCGCCGTACATGCTGCCGCACTTCGATTTTCACTTCTACATGATCACCCCGGCCGTGCAGGCGGCCATCACGCCAGGTGCGGACACGGTGACGGTTCCCGCGCAGTACGTGCCAAAGGACTACATGAGCGGCGTCGAGTCGGTTCCGAACATGGGCGTGCACTGGGTGGACACGCTCTCGGCGGAGTTCACCGGACAGACGTTCGACCACACCTTCATCTACGGCTTCACGAAGGGGACGATGGCGTTCGTCGAACCGATGGTGACGCAGACTTTTCTCGCCAGCTCGCCGGACGTGACGTCGCCGGTGAAGCAGCCGGACGCCTTTCAGAAACCTGGCAGATATCCGATGTGGTACAGTGTGAAAGCGGATGCGGCGAAGGGGCTGGTGCGCGTGTCGCTCGATTCGTTGACGGATCGATAACCCGGGAACGGAATGCTGCAGAACGGGCAGCGGTGAATCACCGCTGCCCGTTCTCCTTTCAACTCGCGTGCGATCGATCTTAGAGCGCCGCGACCAACCGCTCGAGAATCGCCGCTTTGTCCGCGTCGATCTTCTTGCCCGTCAACGCCTCGAGCTGATGCACGTACGCGCCGAGTTCACCGGCTGCCGCGTGCTGGTTGCCTGATGCCGCCGCTGCCGCCGCGGCGCTCAACTTCGCATCGAGCGCACTGGCGACGCCCGCGTTCGATACCCACTGGTCCGTCAGCGCGGCGAGGCTGGCAAAGGTCACTTGCACGTCGAAGCTCGTGGTCGCGCGCGCGACATTGCCGGCGACGTCGCTCGCCGTGGCGGAGATGGTGTTCGTGCCCAGTGCGAGCGTATACGCGTCCGCCGACACATCCTCGCAGGTGCTGTTCGCGAGCCCCGACGTTGCATCGCTCGCCGCGCATGTGATCGAGATGTGTTGATCCACCGTGTACGTCCCGGCATTGCCCGTGAACGTGATCGTCGGCGCCGTGGCGTCGCGCATGATGTTCGCCGTTCCCTGGCCGGTGAGGCCTGCGCCGTTCGTCGCCGAGCAGGTGAACGTCGTGCTCGGCGTGTCCTGATCGACCACCACGTTGTCGCAGCCGCTCGTGCTCGAAACGCCGGATTCGGGATCGGACTCGGCCCAGCTGAGCGAGACGTTCGACGTGTACCAGCCGCCGAGACCAAGCATGCCTGTGATTGTTGGTGTGATCACCGGCGACGTTGCGTCGGTCGTACCCGGTGGCACCAGGTGCCATTCGACGGCACGTGCCGGCGCGTCCGGCATGCGGATGAAACCAAGGCCAACACCGGCGTTATTGACGGAAAGAATGTTGCTGGCTTGTTCACCGAAGTCGCTCACGATCCACGTCCCCGCGTCAGCGGATCCAGCGCACGCGCGTCCCGCACCGGCACTCGTCAGACACCAGCCGACGAACAGACCGTTGTCGTTGATTGCTTCGGGCAGCATCTGATCGTAGCCGGTCGGCGGCGCCACCATCGTCGTGCCGTCGGCTCGCGTCCACAGGAACGTCTCTGACTCGTTGCGCGAGTCGTAGACGGCGTACCCTGTCACGACGCCGGCATTGTTGATGTCGACTGCCGCACCGAGCAGCCCCAGGTCCTTCATCCCGGTCGCTTCGCTCCAGTAGAATGGCCGCTGCTCGTCGCCGTCGGGTTCGGACGTACAGGTCCCGACTACCTCGTCCGCATCGTTGATTCCGCGCGCCTCACAGGCCATGCCGGGCAACGCGCCGAGCTCCTCGAGCGTCGTTCCGTTTCGCCACAGGGCCGCGTGCATGGTACCAGCGGCGTCGACATAAGCCCCGGCGACGTCACCTCGAGAATTGATTGCGAATGCCTGGCTCCCGACGTCCAGGGGATCCGTGGGGGCGGACGGAGCCGGAACATCGATGATCGTGCCGTCATGATGGGCGATGAACGCGCTGGCCGGCGCTCCCAAACGGTATCTCAAGCCAACGATATCGCCGGCGTCGTTGATCGCGTATACGTCAGCCAATCCGATCCCCTGGAGATAAGACGGGCCAGCGACCATCGGCGCGCCGTCGGTCGACGTCCAGGCCGACCAGTTGCCGTTCGGATCATCAGCGTAACCGAGGGCGACGTCATTGTTGTTGATCGAGGCAACCACCATCTGGCGCCCGCCGAGCGTGCCGAGATACGTGGTGCCGCCGAGCCCGAGGTCCCGGACTGCCGGCGATTGCGACGGTGGAGGCGGCGCCGACGTCAGCCGCGCTGGTTCCTCGCACGCCGCGAGAGCGCAAAGCGCGGCGGCGAGGGCGAGAGTCTTCAGAGATTCGTGCACGATCGCTCCGGTTGAGTTGATGCCGCAGCGCGATCGTCGCGCCGCGCAGTCGCCGGCGCGCGATGTGAACAGTCACCGCCGCCGGATTTCGAGTGGCGGAGAATAGGATTTCCGAAATGCGCCCGCCGTCCCTCGAATGGGGGACAGCCGGTGCGACGGCCGCCCGAACGCACGACGGGCCCGGGAGTGTCCCCCGGGCCCGTCGTGCGTTCCGCTCGCGATGCCGCGCTAGATGTCGAGATTCTTCACGAACTGCGCGTTCGCCTCGATGAACTCGCGCCGCGGTTCCACCGCGTCGCCCATCAGCGTCTGGAAGATCTGGTCGGCCAGCACCGCTTCCTCGATGCCGACGCGGAGCAGCGTGCGGCGCTCGGGATCCATCGTCGTGTCGAAGAGCTGGTCGGCGTTCATCTCACCCAGGCCCTTGTAGCGCTGGATGTTCAGGTTCACCTTGCCGTCGCTGTTTCCGTTGCTCAGGCGCTTGATGATCTCCGCGCGCTCCTCCTCGTCATAGGCGTAGTAGAACTCCTTGCCCTTGGCGACGCGGAACAGCGGCGGCTGCGCAATGTAGACGTAGCCCGCCTCGATCAGCTCCGGCATCTGGCGGAAGAAGAACGTGAGCAGCAGCGTGCGAATGTGCGCGCCGTCCACGTCGGCATCCGTCATGATGATGATCTTGTGGTAGCGCGCCTTCGTGACGTCGAACTCGTCCTTGATGCCGCTGCCGATCGCGGTGATGATCGTGCGGATCTCCTCGTTCGACAGCACCTTGTCGATGCGCGCCTTTTCGACGTTGATGATCTTGCCGCGCAGCGGCAGAATCGCCTGGAACTCTCGGCGCCGCCCCTGCTTGGCCGAACCGCCGGCGGAGTCACCCTCGACGAGATACAGCTCGCACATCGCCGGATCGGTGAGCTGGCAGTCCGCGAGCTTGCCCGGCAGGTTGCCGACGTCGAGCGCCGACTTGCGCCGCGTGAGATCGCGCGCCTTGCGCGCCGCTTCGCGCGCCCGTGCCGCCGACACCGCCTTTTCGATGACGATGTTGGCCACGCGCGGATGCTCGTCGAGATACGCGGCCAGCCACTCGTTCACGAATGTCTTCACGGCCGACTCGACTTCCGAGTTGCCGAGCTTCGTCTTGGTCTGTCCCTCGAACTGCGGCTCGCGCACCTTGACGGACAACACCGCCGTGAGTCCCTCGCGCACGTCGTCGCCCGACAGCGTGAAGTCCGCCTTCTTGAGGAAGTTGCCCTTCTGCGCGTACGCGTTGATCACGCGCGTCAGTGCGGACTTGAAGCCGGTGAGATGCGTGCCGCCCTCGTGCGTGTTGATGTTGTTCACGAACGAGAACACGGTCTCCGCGTAGCCGTCGTTGTACTGCAGCGCGAGCTCGATGCCGACGTCGTCGCGCGACGTGTCGACGTACACGACCTCGTTGTGCAGCGACTTGCGCGAAGCGTTGAGGTGCTGGACGAATTCCCGCAGTCCGCCCTTGGCGTGGTACGTGTCCGCCCGCTCCTGGCCCGGCCGCTCGTCGGTGAGCGTGATCAGCACGCCCTTGTTGAGGAACGACAGCTCGCGCAAGCGCATGGCCAGCGTGTCGTAGCGATACACGAGATCCGTGAAGATCATATGGTCCGGCTTGAACCAGACCTTGGTGCCGGTCTCGCGCTTCGGCACGTCGCGCAGGGTCTTGAGCTTGGTCGTGGTGTCACCGCGGGCGAAATCCATGTAGTACTCGTGGCCGCCGCGCTTCACCCACACCTTGAGCCGCTCGGACAGCGCGTTCACGACCGACACGCCGACGCCGTGCAGACCGCCCGACACCTTGTAGCTGCTCTTGTCGAACTTGCCGCCGGCGTGCAGCACCGTCATCGCCAGCTCGACGCCCGGCATCTTCTCCGTCGGGTGCATGTCGACGGGGAAACCGCGGCCGTTGTCCTCGACACTGATCGAATTGTCCTGGTGAATCGTGACGCGCACGTTGTCGGCGTAGCCGGCCAGCGCTTCATCGATCGAGTTGTCGACCACCTCGTACACGAGGTGGTGCAGTCCGCGCTCGGAGGTCGAGCCGATGTACATGCCGGGACGCTTCCGAACCGCCTCGAGTCCCTTGAGCACTTGGATCTGGCCAGCGTCGTACCGCTGGCCGGAGTCTTCCACGTTCGTCGTCGCCATTTGTCACCCGAAAAGAGGCCCGCAGAAAACCCGAAAACACTGCTCGGGCCAACACTCGAAATTTAGTGCCTGCTCATGGTGAACGCAACACTCTCTGTGCTCGGCAAATACAACAACGGCAATAAGTTACCGCTCATCCGCCCAGAACCCACCGGATACGCCGAATCGGCTTCCGTCCTTCCTTCACGTTCAACGACCGCAGCAACTCCGGCTCGAGCAGCGACAGCTCGTTCATCCACGAGTTCGTCGTCACGTTCACGAACAGCGTTCCATTGCTGGTGATCGATTGCGGCTTCGTCACCGCGGCGATCTGCGGCCCGACCAGCCGCGACCATTCCGGTATCACGGTCGCCTGCTCGACGCGTTCAGCCAGGCCGCGCGAGCCCAGCCAATTGGCGACCACATCGCCGATGGCTTCCGGTTTTTTCTTCCGTTCCGTCATGCTCAACGAACGCTCGTGATCGCGCCGCCGGCAATATGCAGGCGGTCGAGTGACGTGAGCGCAGCCGGAATTTCCGTCTCGCGAGGCACAGCCAACATCGTCTGGCCGAGTCCGGCGCCTGCCAACAACTCGAGAATGCGCGCTGCACGCCGGGCGTCGAGCTCGGCGAATGGGTCGTCGAGCAGGAACAGCGGCGCCCGACCGGTACGCTCCGTGAACGTTTCTGCCTCGAGCATGCGCAGCGCAATCGCCGCGGTGCGTTGCTGCCCGGCGGAGCCGAAGGTGCGCAGATCGCGTCCGTCGAGCGTGATCGCGAGATCGTCGCGATGCGGACCGGCGTGTGTCATGCCTCGCCGCAGGTCGAGTGCGCGCTTGTCGGCCAGCACCGTGCGCAACGCGTCCGCGCCATCCTGTTCAGGCGTCATGGTGCTCGAATAGCGCAGCCGAACGCGTCCGGCTTCGCCGATCGACCGGCAGCGTTCCTCGAAGCGTTCCTCGACGCATCCGACCCACCGCCGCCGCTCGGCGATCAGCACGGCGCCGTGATCGGCCAGCGCGGGCTCCCACACGGCAACGCGCGCCGCGGCGTCGCGTCCGCCGCGAGCCGCGTCGCGCAGCGCCGCGTTCCGCCGCACCAGCGCGCCGCGGTATGCCTGCAACGCGCGAAGGTAGGCAGCCGAGGTGAGCGCGAGCATGATGTCGAGGTATCGCCGCCGCGCGCTCGGCGCTCCGGCGATCAGCTCGACGTCCGCCGGCGAGAACATCACCGATGGCAACGCGCCGAGCGCGTCGCTCAGCCGTTCCGGCACCACGCCGTCGATGCGCGCGCGCTTTCGCTTGCCGCTGCGCTCGAATCCGACGCCGATCTCGTGCGGCGCATCGGTCTCGACGGACGCGCCGATGTGGAAGCCGGAGGCGCCGAATCGGACCAGATCCTGATCGCGCGCGCCGCGCGCCGAACGCAGGATCTCGAGGTAATGAATCGACTCCAGCAGGTTCGTCTTGCCGTGACCATTCTCGCCGACGACGACGAAGCCTTCGCGCGCCGGCGCGAGCTCGACGTGTTCGAGATTTCGAAAGTCGCGGACCGACAGACGCGTCAGACGCGCGCGCGCGGCGCTCACGTGATCCTCACGCGCCTGTCACGTCGTGCTCACGCGCGGCGAGCGCTCAGGCGCCGCTGAACTTCGCGGCGCGCTTCTCGACGAAGGCGCGCGTTCCCTCGCGCTTGTCGGCGGTCGCGGCGAGCAGGCCGAATGCGGTCGCTTCGAGCGCGAGTGCCTCATCGAGCGTCACGTCGTAGCCGCGGTTCACGGCCTCGATGCAGTGCGCCACCGCGAGCGGACCGTTGGCGAGGATCGACTGCAGCATCGTCGTTGCCGCCGAAAGCAGATCGCCCGCGGGCACGATGCGATTCACCAGCCCGATGCGATACGCTTCCGCGGCATCGATCATCTCGCCGGTGAGCAGGAGCTGCAGCGCGCGCCCCTTTCCGACGAGGCGCGGCAGACGTTGCGTACCGCCGTAGCCCGGCAGCAATCCGAGCTTGACTTCGGGTTGCCCGAACTTGGCGGATTCCGACGCGATGCGAATGTGACAGGCCATCGCCAGCTCGCAGCCGCCACCCAGCGCGAACCCGTTCACCGCGGCAATAGTGGGCTTGGGCGACGTTTCGAATCGTCGAAACACGTCCTGGCCGCGCTGCGCGAGCGCCTTGGCGGACACCGCTCCGTGCTGCTCGAGCTCCACGATGTCGGCGCCGGCCACGAAGGCGCGGCCAGCACCGGTGAGCAGCACGCCGCCGACTTCGGGGTTCGCGCGCGCCGAATCGATCGCCTCGCCCAACTCGGCGATCACACGATCGTTGAGCGCGTTGAGTTTGTCCGGACGATTGACGGTGATCGTCGCGATCCGATCGGTGAGCGCGAACGTGATGGTGTCGTAGGGCATGGAGTGAATCTAGACACGAGAGGGGAGAGGGGAGAGAGGAGAGAGGAGAGCAACTGCTCAGACGCCAGATGCACAGACGTCAGACGTCAGACGTCAACCGACGGCAGCGGAGCGGAATTTGCCGATTTCCACGAGTGATGGCATCGACACCGGGAGGTTCGGCAAGATCGAAGGGAAGCTCCGCGTCAGGAACTTGGATTCGGCGACTCGGCTCCAAGCGCGCGGGATTTCGCTACGCGGATCCACATGGCCGCGTCATTCGGGACACGCGTACCCTGGCGCGCATTGACGCGCTGCGCGTACCGCCGGCGTGGCGCGACGTGCACATCGCATCGTCGCCGCGATCGGCGATTCAGGCGTGGGGCTTCGATGCGCGCGGACGCAAGCAGTATCGCTACAACGAGCGAGCCGTCGAACGTCGCGATCTGCGCAAGTATCACCGCGTACGGCAGCTCGCGAAGGACCTGCCGCGCATCCGCCGTGCGCTCCACGAAGATGCGCGTCCGACCGGGCGCGCGGCGTCGCTCGACGCCGATGCGGTGGCCGCAACAGTGCTGCGCCTGATCAGCGAAACGTTCTGCCGCATCGGCGGTGAACGGTACGCGCGCGAGAACGGCACGTTCGGCATCACGACGCTCCGCAAGTCGCACGTCGAGGTGGAGAGCGGGATTGCGCGCTTCGTCTACCGCGGCAAGGGGAACATCCGGCAGCAGCAGGTCGTGAGCGATCCGGCGCTCGTCCGGCTCGTGCGACGCCAGCTCGACACACCCGGCGCGCGACTCTTTCAATACCGCGAGAACGAGCACTGGGCGGTCATCTCGGCGCGCGACGTGAACGACTATCTGCACCGCCGGCTCGGACGCTACAGCGCGAAGGATTTTCGCACGTGGGGCGGCACGCTGCGCGCCGCGACCGTGCTGGCGGAGATTGGACCAGCGCGCACACCGACCGAGGCGAAACGCAATGTGGCGCTGGCCATGCGACTCGTTTCGTCGGAGCTCGGCAACACGCCGACGATCTGCCGCAAATCGTACGTGCATCCAATCGTCGTCGCGCGCTATCTCGATGACGGCGAAACGATCCCGCTGCCGCGCGCGCGGCGTTCGGCGGCGAATCGCGGCCAGGCGCACTCACCGGAAGAGCGCGCCTTGATCGCATTTCTCGATCGCCACTTTCCCGAACGCCGCCGCACGTCTCGCGACGCGCGCTGATTTGCGGCGCTGTCTCGGCGGCTCAGTCATCCCACGTCGCCCGGTCCTCGCCCCATATTTCATCGCTTACGTTCACCATGGACCATGGACCATGGACCATGGACCATGGACCACGGACCACGGACCACGGACGCCCTCTCCTTGTCCATTCTCGCTCTCGATGCCGGCACCACCGGCGCCACCGCCCTCATGATCGCGCCCGACGGGCGCGTCATCGGCCGCGGCTACCGCGAGATTCCGCAGTACTTTCCCGCTCCCGGATTGGTCGAGCACGACGCATTGCAAATTCTCGAATGCGTTCGCGGTGCGGCGCGCGATGCAATCGATGCCGCCGGCAAGCCGCCGGTCGCGATCGGCATCACGAATCAGCGCGAGACCGTCGCCATCTGGGAGCGGACGTCCGGACAGCCGGTGCATCGGGCGATCGTCTGGCAGGACCGGCGCACGACCGAGCGGTGTCGCGAGCTCGCGCCAATGGCGCCGCGCATCGCCGAGCTCACCGGGCTCGTGCCCGATCCGTATTTCTCGGCGACCAAGCTGGAATGGCTGCTCCGCGAGCAGCGTCTGCTCGAGCGCTACAATCCCGAGCAACTCGCGGCCGGTACCATCGATACCTGGTTGGTCTGGCAACTCACGGGCGGCCGCGTGCACGCCACGGAGCCAACGAACGCGTCGCGAACGATGTTGTACGACATCAATCGGCGCGCCTGGAGCGACGAGCTGTGTGCGCTGTTCGGCGTGCCGCGCGCATTGCTCGCCGAGGTGCGACCGTCGAGCGGCGACTTCGGCGTGTGCCGGCGCGAGATGTTCGGCGTCGAAGTGCCGATCGCTGGAATCGCTGGCGATCAACAGGCAGCGCTGTTCGGCCAGGGCTGCTACGCGCGCGGCTCCGGCAAGAACACCTACGGCACCGGAGCCTTTCTGCTGATGAATGCCGGGGCGGAGCGGCCGCGTCCCGCGCACGGGAACGCCGGCGGTCTGCTCACGACCATCGGCTGCGGCGCGCGGGGTGAACCGGTGTATGCCCTCGAAGCCGCGATCTTCATCGCCGGCGCCGCCGTGCAGTGGCTGCGCGACGGACTCGGCATCATTCAGCGCGCGGACGAGACCGAGCAGCTCGCGCGCTCGATCGAATCGACGGATGGCGTGTACTTCGTCCCGGCGCTCACGGGGCTCGGCGCGCCGTCGTGGGAGCCGTCCGCCCGCGGCACAATCGTCGGCCTCACGCGCGGAACGGGTCGTGCGCACCTCGCGCGCGCCGCAATCGAGGCGATGGCGTATGGCACGGCGGACGTGCTCGAGAGCATGTGCGAGGCGAGCGGTGCGCGTTTCGGGCGATTGCGCGTCGACGGCGGCGCGACGAACAATGACTGGCTCATGCAATTTCAGGCCGACATTCTCGGCGTCCCCGTGGAGCGGCCGGACATGATCGAGACCACGGCGCTCGGTGCCGCCGGTCTCGCCGGGCTGGCTGCCGGGGTGTGGAGCGACGCCGAGCAATTTCTGGCCACGCGACACTTCACGACGTTCGAGCCGCGCATGAGCCGGGGCGATGCGGGCGCGTTGCTCTCCGGCTGGCGGCGTGCCGTGCGCGCCACCGTCGCGTGGGGTCGCGACGATGAAAGGACGACGCGATGAGCAAATCCTCGCGACTCGCGACGCACTGCGCGTCACTGGCGGATTGTCGCATGTGCGGCCACGCGAGCGAAGTGCGACCGATCGTGTCGCACGCCGTGTCGCCCAAAGTCATGCTGGTCGGTCAGGCGCCGGGCAAGGTCGAGATCTCGAGCGGCAAGCCGTTCGCCGGCCGCGCCGGCGCGACGCTGTTTCGCTGGATTGCCCGTGCCGGCGTGAGCGAAGAGATCGCGCGCCGCAGCATCTACATCGCCGCCATCACGCGCTGCTATCCGGGCCGAAGCCCGAGCGGTCGCGGCGATCGCGTTCCGTCGCCCGCGGAGCGCGACGCGTGCGCGGTGTGGCTCGACGCCGAGCTTCGGATCATTCGTCCGGCGCTGCTCATTCCCGTCGGACGCCTGGCGATCACGCGCTTTTTGCCGAACCAACCGCTGGACGAGCTGATTGGTCAATCGCACCAGGTCGAGCACGCAGGTGGCACGTCGCTCGCGATTCCGTTGCCGCATCCGTCTGGAGCAAGCAGTTGGATTCATCAGGACGATCACCAGCAGTTGCTCGAGCGAGCGCTCGGGCTGATCGCGCCCGAGCTGCGGCGCCTGGGAGTGACGGCTGACTCATCGACGCGGAGCGTGGCCTGATGCGGGCGTTCGCCTTGATCTTTACGCTGCACTTTGGCAACGGCGGCGTCGCTGCGGATCGATGGTTTGGCGCTGACAAGGCGAAACACTTCTTCATGGCGGCATTCGTGCAGTCGGTAACGTTCAGCGGTTTCCGGACTGCCGGGCTGGGCCGGAATGCATCGCTGGTCGGCGCGACGATCACGACCGCCGCCGTAGGTGTCGGTAAGGAATTGTACGACGCGCGCACCGGCGGCGACCCGAGTCTCAAGGATCTGACCTGGGACGCTGGCGGAATGCTGGCTGCCGGAGTGCTGCTGCATCGCACGCCACGCTAGTCGGCGCGCTATATATTGAATCGGCTGGGAGACGCTCCGCGTACTCCTCGCCGTTCGCCTTCCAGGGCACGACAAGATGAAGCCTCGTACCAAGTTTCTCATCGGCGGCGCCGTGGTCCTCGGCGTTGCCGCCTATCTGATGGCGACGTCGATCGAGCAGACCGGCGTCTACTATCTCACCCCGACCGAGCTGTCGACGCGCATCGCGGCCGATCCGGGCTTCGTGAACACCGGTGTGAAAGTCGGTGCGCGCGTGGTGCCCGGATCCATTCAGCGAATGGCAGGCGGCACCGAGTACGCGTTTCGCGTCACCGACGGTACGCGTACGGTACCGGTCCTGTACCGCGGTATCGCGCCGGACACGTTCACCGACAGCGTCGACGTCGTCGTCGGCGGACGCATGGGTGCCGACGGCACCTTCCACGCGACCGAGCTGCTGGCCAAATGCGCGTCGCGCTACGACAACGCGCCGGGCGGACAAAAATACAAGAGCACCGCCGGCTATAAAGCCGCGGCGAGCCACGCATGAATTCATTGACACTTATCGGTGAGTTGTCGCTGTGGGTCGGCCTGCTCATGGCGGCATGGTCGACGACCGTCTCGTTCGCCGGCGGTGCGTTGCACCGTGACGATCTGGTGGACAGCGGCGTGCGCGGACTGTACGCGACATTCGCCATGATCGTGCTGGCGTCCATCGGACTCTGGACCGCGCTGCTGACGCGAGATTTCTCGGTCGCCTACGTCGCGACGCACATCAGCGCGAACATGCCGAACCTGTACGTCTTCACGGCGTTCTGGAGCGGGCAGCAGGGATCGATGCTGTTCTGGGCGCTGATTCTGTCGATGTACTCGACGATTGCCATCGCCACGAGCCGTTCGCGCAACCGTGAGCTGATTCCGTGGGCGACGGGCACGCTGTCGGCCATCCTGCTGTTCTTCCTTGCCACCAACTGCTTCAAGGCGAACCCGTTCGTTCGGCTCGACTTCATTCCGCTCGACGGCAGCGGAATGAATCCGCAGTTGCAGAGTCCGGCGATGGCGATCCATCCGCCCAATCTGTATCTGGGCTACGTCGCCACGGCGGTTCCGTTTGCGTTCGCCATCGCGGCGCTGTTCACGCGCCGCCTGAACGCCGAGTGGCTTGGCGTGGTGCGCCGCTGGACACTCATCTCGTGGTTCTTTCTCACCGTCGGCATCATCCTCGGCATGTGGTGGGCATATCTCGAGCTCGGCTGGGGCGGCTACTGGGCCTGGGATCCGGTCGAGAACTCGTCGTTCCTGCCCTGGCTGACGGACACCGCATTCCTGCATTCGATCATGATTCAGGAAAAGCGCGGCATGCTGCGGAAGTGGAACGTCGTGCTGGTCGTGCTGAGCTTCCTGCTCTCGATCTTCGGCACCTTCATCACGCGTAGCGGCGTCGTGGAGAGCGTCCACTCGTTTGCGCAATCGCCGGTCGGGACCTGGTTCGGCGCGTTCTTCTTCCTGTGCGTCGGCGTCACCGTGTATCTCGTCGGCACACGACTCAAGGATCTCGAGGCGACGGCGGAGCTGGAGAGCATGGTGAGTCGCGAGGCCGCATTCCTGTACAACAACCTCCTGCTCATCGGCATCGCGTTCGCGGTGTTCTGGGGTACCGTGTTCCCGATCATCTCCGAGTGGGTGCGGGGCACGAAGATCACCGTCGGTCCGCCGTTCTTCAACGCGGTCAACGTGCCGCTCGCCCTGCTGCTGCTGGCGCTCACCGGCGTCGGCCCGCTCATCGCGTGGCGCAAGGCGTCGGTCTCGAACCTCAAGCGCCAGTTCGCCGGTCCGGCGATCTTCGGGCTCATCGTCGGCATCGCGCTCGTGATCGCCGGCATGCGCTCGTTCTACGCCACGATGGCCTACGCGCTCGGCGGATTCGTGATCGGCACGATCACGCAGGAGTTCTACAAGGGCGTCCGCGCTCGGCGGACGATCCATGAGGAATCTCTGATTCCGGCGTTCCTGCATCTCATCGGCCGCAACCGCCGGCGGTACGGCGGCTACATCGTGCACGTCGGTATCGTGCTGCTGTTCTCGGCGTTCGCCGGTCTGGCCTTCAAGACCGATAACGAGGTCACGCTGCGGACCGGCCAGGAGTTCGACGTGCGCGATCCGTACGGCCACAAGTGGCGGTTCATCAGCCAGGGCGTGTCGACCTCGGAGACTCGCGACCGCGAAACCATCGGCATCACGCTCCAGACGTTCCGCGACAACAAGCCGATGGGCTTCATCACCAGCGAGAAGCGGCAGTACTTCGATTCGCAGCGGAATCCGCTGTTCAATCCTCTGACCGCAGCCGGCATCCGCACGACGCCCAAGCTCGACACCTACGTCGTGCTCGCGGGCGTACAGAACACGGGTTCGGCCGCGGGCGACAACGAGGCGACGCTACGCGTCACCTTCAACCCGCTCGTGATGTGGGTCTGGACGGGTGGTTACATCATGCTGATCGGCGGATTGATCGTGATGTGGCCACAGGCGGAGCGTCGCCGGACGCAGGCCGGATACGCCGCCGTGATGCCGCCCGCGCGCGCCGGCGCCGCCGAAATCGCCGTTCCGGTATGACGTCGCGCAGAGACTTTCTGACGCTCCTCGCCTCGGCAACCGGCGCGGTGGTATTCGGCGCGCGCCTCGGCGCGCAGCAGCAGGGGCCCGTGCACGATTCGAGTCTCGTGCCGGTGACCGACACGACCAATCTGTTCGCGATGAACCAGATGGCCGCGCGGCCCGTGCGATTGCCGCCGAAACCGGGCGCCAAGCCATCGATGACGACGCTCCAGCGCGACGATCTCGAGCGGCGCATCCGCTGTCAGTGCGGGTGCACCCTCGACGTGTTCACGTGTCGCACTACCGACTTTTCCTGCCAGGTCTCGCCGGCGATGCACCGCGACGTCATGTCGCTGGTCGACGGCGGCTACAGCGCGCAGGAGATCATCAATGCGTTCGTCGGCGCGTATGGCGAGCGCGTGCTGATGTCGCCGCGCAAATCGGGATTCAATCTCGTAGGCTGGTTCGCGCCGGGTGTCGCGTTGGCCGTCGGCGCGGTCGTCGTTGGCTGGCTGATTCGCCGGTGGGGCAAAGCTGGTGAACATCCCGCGCCGGGCGCCGCCATTGCGCCGACGGTGGATGCGACACCCGACGAGCTGCGTCGACTCGAAGCCGCGGTGCGAGGCGACGGCGACGCATGATCGCGCTGGTGATCGGCACGGCGCTCGCGATTGGCGCGCTCACGTTCGTGCTCTACCCGGTGTTCTTTGGCGTCGCGCGCCGGCCGACCGTCGCGCCACCGCCGGCGCGCGAGAACGAGCGTGAGTCCGCCGTCGTCGCGCTTCGCGAGATCGAGTTCGATCGCGAGACCGGCAAGCTGTCCGACGCCGACTATGCGCAGCTCAAGGCGCGGTACACGCAGCAAGCGATCGACGCGATGCGGCGCGAGGATGCTGCGCCTCCGGCTGGCGTGACTGCGTTGAGCGACGCGGACCTCGAAGCAGTGGTGCGAGCTTATCGCGCACAGCACGCGGCCTGTCCCACCTGCGGACCGCGACCCGAGCTCGACGCGATCTACTGCTCGACGTGCGGACGCTATCTGCGCGACAGGTGCGCCGCGTGCGGCGCACCTGTCGACGCGCCGGACGCGCGTTATTGCGTGAGCTGCGGCGACCGGCTGGCTGCCTGATCGCAGCGCGTTACAGCGTGCTGGTCGAATCCTGCTTCGCCGCCTTCGCCTTGCTCGATTTCGCCTTGGACGAGTGCGACTTCGCGTGCGACTTCGCCGCTGGCTTGCTCGACGCCTTGGCCTTGGTGCTCGCGGTGGTGCTCTTGGCGGCCGCGGCGGTCTTCACCTTGGCGTCGGCTTTCGCCGGGCTCTTGGCCTCGGACTTCGCGGCCGCCTTCGCGGACTTGGCTACGGACTTGGTCGCCGGCTTCGCCGTCGACGCGACGTGCTTGTGCGTGGTGTCCGCCTTGCCAGCCTGCTGAGCCTGGGCGTGGAGTTGCGCGCCGGCGAACAGCAGCGCGGCGGCGGCGAACAGGGACATGCGCTTCATGGGGGTGCCTCCTGGGGTAGGGCAATCAGCCGGCGCCGATCGCCGGCCGAGCCTGTGCTCGACCTAAGGAGCCCGGCACACTGCTCGGGCATCCGGCTAAGTCGACCCGGGCACTCGCGGGAGAGTCACAGTGCGGCGTCCGTGGTCCGTGGTCCGTGGTCCGTCGTTGTCGCGCGGGGTGAGTGCGGCGCGCCGAATCGGGTTGGACTGACTTGGGGACGCGGATCTGGCGGAAACTGGCGAACGAGGCGCGAATTCGGTCCGAGTGGCGCACGGAGCTCCGTGCGCCAGGCCAGAAGACCCGAACTTTGCGGTGGAGGCGTCCTGGTCAGCTCCGCCCTCCGCCCACTCCACCGCTCCGTTGGGCTTTCGTGGCGCGAGAGACCATCGCGCCACCGAGGCGGCTCGGCCGGCT
>JAICKA010000096.1 GCA_025928185.1 Gemmatimonadaceae bacterium | reverse complement strand
GCCGCGCGCGCGATGTGCTCGTCCTCGAGCGCAATCTGGCCGCGGGCGATCGCGCCATGATCGCCGAACTCGATCGGGCCATTCTTGCGCTCGGCGAAGCCGCGCACGAACTCCGGCACCAGCTCCGCGTCGTAGTGCGCGGCGAGCGTGGCAGCGAGCGTGCTCTTGCCGGTGGACTCCGATCCGGTGAGCACGACCCGAATCATGCGGCGGTCTGATTCAACGAGCGCTTCCAGGCCACGTGCCCCATGATGGCGAGCACGAGATAGACCGCGTAGTTGCCTGCGGTGAGATAGAGACCCTTGAAGATGAACATGCCGACGTACACGACGTCGACGATGATCCAGAGCGTCCAGTTCTCGAGCAGCTTGCGCGTCATCATCCACTGCGCGATCAGGCTGACGGTCGTCGTCGCCGCGTCGACGTACGGCAGCGCGACACCGGGCAGATGCGACGTGAGCTTGCCGAGCGTCGCCCAGACCGCCACGCCGATCACGGCACAAATCGCCCACACGCGCGCGGGCACCCTCGTCACGCGCAGCGTCGTGCGGCCGGCGCCGCCGTACAGCCACTCGTACCAGCCGTACACGGACAGCGCGAAGTAGACGACCTGGAGGCCCATGTCCGAGTACAGGCCCGAGCGGAAGAACAGCGCGAAGTACAGCGCGACGTTCACCAGCGCCGTCGGCCAGCTCCAGATGTTCTCGCGCACGCTCAGAAACACACTGACGATGCCGAACAGCACGGCGACGAGCTCGAGGCAGCTCGTGCCGTGCGCCGCGAGCCAAGTGCAGAGAAACGTCACGTCAGTGCGCGAGCGATGCCGCGGCAGCCGTGCCGGTACGCTGGACCCGCGCCGCAGCCGCATCGATCGCCGCGATCGTGGCCGGTGACGAGCCGCCGACTTCGATGTCTGTCATCGTGTGCAGCGCCTTCACGTAATAGTCGGTCCACGTATTCAGAATATCCTGCTCGTGGGCAACGTCTCCACCGGCCGCGATCGCGGCGCGACTCAGCGCCTGCTCGGTGGTCAACCGCGCCAGCGCCGCGCGTTCGGTTTCGGCGACCAGCTCGCGTGCCGTTTCGCCGTTGGCGGACGTGAGCGTGAGCACGGAGACGAGCGCCGCATTGCCGACGTTCGTCAACTCGGGGATCGACACCTTGTCCAGCCGGTCGCCGTCGGTGTGGTAGTACACATCAGTGAAGTGCCAGAACAGCGCGCCGGGCTTGTGATATTGCAGGAATGGCGTGTGATCGCTGCCGCCCTCGAACGGGTTGGCGCGTACCACCCAACCGGTGGACGCCGCCTGGTCCAGACAGCGGTTGATCAGATAATCGTTATAGTAGCTGGGCATCAGGTCGGCCTTCGTGATCGCGCGCCCGCCCCACGCCGTGTGATGATCGTTGCCGCGCGTCCAGATGGCTGACGGATCGGGCATCTTCTCGATGAGAAACGTGCCGCCGGTCTTCTTCGTATCCTCGCCCGTCATATCGAGACTCAATCCCCACTTCACGCCGCGCGTGCGCGCCGAGTCGGCGGCGAGATAGTTCCGCGTCTGGGCGATCTCGAGGCCGAACAGCATCGTGATCGACCGCTCGGGGCGGATGGCGCCCCGCCGCACGAGCGCCGCGAGCACGCGAGCCATCTCGCTCAGATCGCCGACACCGCTGGCGTTGTCGTTCGTGCCCGGCTCCTGCACGTGCGCGCTGAGCACGTAGCGTTCATCGGGCACGCGGCTGCCGCGCACGTCGGCCACGAGCGTCATCTCGTCCGACGGGTACATCTTCGACACCGTGCGTACGCGGACGCGCACCGGTCCGCGCGCAAGCGCCGCGCGCAGTCGAGTGACCGCATCGTACGACAGCGGAATGCCCCACGCCTTGCGAGTGGAGTCGTACGTGACCGAGCCGAATTGAATCGAGTGCGTGTGCGTCGCCGGCTCGGTATAGGCAGGCATGCCGTACGTGAGCACACCGAGTGCGCCATTGCGCATCACGGCGGTGGAGAACACGCGCCCGACGTTGCCGTCCGCGAGCACGCTCTTGCCGGCCACCGGAGTACGCGAGTAGTCGGCGGCGGTGCCCTTCCCCACGTCGACCAGCTCCGCCACGACGCCGGTGTCCGGCGTCGAGAACGAATTGATCGCCAGCATGTTGCGATTCGTGGCGAAATGGAGCACCGGCGCGGACTCGCCGACGATCGTCACGCTCGCGTCGACCGGTTCCCATGCCGGCGTGGCCATGGGCCGGTGCTCAATGCGATACGTCAGCACGTCCGTCGGCTTTGCCGTGCTCTGCTCGACGTACCCGGCGGCCTTGAGAATACTCTCAACGCGATGGATGCTGGCGTTGAAGCCCGTGTTGCCGGGCCAGCGGAAGTACTGGTCCATGAACGCGACCACGTCGTAGGCGCGCTGGCCGGAGAATTCCGGACGCACGAGATCGAAGTAGTGCTGGACGGCGGGCGGAATCTCGCGGCGTGACGCTGACGCGGCCTGCTGTGCGACAGCGGGCGGCGCGGCGATGATGCCAGCGAACAGTGTCGCGACGCACGCGACGCGCCTCACTGGCCACCTGCCCGCGAGGCGTTCTTGCCGACGAGCTTGAGCAGCTCGGCCACCGCGGCATCGAGCTGCGAATCATGGCCGGTGTAGCTCTCGCCGATCGGCCGTCGAACCAGCACGTCTACGCCGCGCGGGTGCATCTCCATCGGTTCTCCATTGTGATCCGTGATTCGCTCGAAGGGCATGCGCACGGTCGACTGTCCGTCGACGAGACCGATGTCCGAGGTGAAGATGATCCAGCCGGCCGTCGAGTCGCCGACCACCGGCCCGATCTTGAGCGCGCGCCAGCCTTCGGTGAAATCCTCGGCGTCCGAGAGCGAGTGCATGTTCGTCACGAGCACCACCGGCTTCTCGAGCGACCGCTGGCCGACGACCGTGCGGCCCGGCGACGCGGTGAAGTCGCGCGGCGTGAAATTGAGGTAGCCATGCCGCTTGAATACGTCGATGGCGTACGGGTTGACGAAGCCCCCGTTGTTGTTGCGGATGTCCACCACCACGCCCTCGCGCGACCGATTCTCGACGTCGAGATCCAGATACAGCTTGGTGAGCGCGTTGGCGCTCATGTCGGCCATGTGGACGTAACCGAGCCGCCCGCCGCTGATCTTTTCGACATACGCGCGACGGCTCTCGACCCAATCGTCGTACAGCAGCGACTTGGCGGTCGCGCCGTTCACCGGTTGCACGTCGACTTCGCGCGAGCCGGCGGCGCTTCCACCGCGGCTCACCATCAGCGCCACGCGACGGTCGATCTTGTACATGAGGAGGGAATCCAGGTTCGTGTGCGGCCCGATCGCTTCGCCGTCGACCGCGATCAGATAGTCGCCGACGGTCACGCCGCTCACCGCGGCGGGGCTCAGTCCGAGCACTTCGCTCACGCGGAGCCGACCGCTGCGCTCGTACTCGGCCCGGTCGAAACGCACGCCGAGCCGGCCGACGTTGGCCTGCGGTGAGAAGCTCGGTCCATTCACGCCCGAATGCGATGCATTGAGCTCGCCGACCATCAGGCGGAGAATGCGCCGGAGATCTTCCGTCGATGCGGCGTCCTCGACATAGGGCGTGTACTCCTGCTCGACCGCCTTCCAATCGACGCCGTTCATCGTTGGATCGAAGAAGTTGATCGCGAGCGTGCTCCACGCCTGATGGAACACCGCCATCTTCTGCGCGTCGAAATCGACGTCGAGCTCCGCCGTCACCGGGATCATGCGATTCTGCCGCGACTCGACGGAGATCGCCGCGATGCGGCCGTTCTCCAGGTAGTACACCTCCTTGCCGTCGGGCGAGAACACGGGTTGCGACTTGTTACCCGGCGTCGACGTGAGCTGCCGCGCCACGACGCGTCCGCGCGCCAGATCGTCGAGCGAGTACGTGTAGAGATTCTGCTGGCCGGCCGCGGACGCGGAGAGCAGCGCGGTCTTGCCGTCCGGGCTGATGATCACGCCCCGCGCGTTCACGCCGACGGGCACGATGCTCGTGCGGCGGCGAATGTCGTCGAACACGATGCGCGTCGGACGCCGCGCGCGGGCGCGCGCACCGGAGCTATCGCGTACCGAGTCGCCGCGGGCGAGCGCGGTATCGCGTCGCGGCGCTTGCGGCTGCGGCGCCGGCTCGGTGGGCGTGCCGGGACGCGTCGGCTGCTCCCGGAAGAGATTCCGGAACTGATCCTCGCGAAAGCGTGGCGTGCGCGGCACGAGATCGACGCGCGCGATCTGTCCGTCTTCGGTGCGCTGCGATGTAGCGAACAGCAGATACGTACCGTCGGGACTCCAGGCGAGACTCCCGCCGAAGACGTTGGGCAGGAAGGCGACCACGTGCGCATCGCCGCCCGCCGCGGGCACGACATGAGGATTCTGGAATTGGTCGGCGTCGTCGCTCAGGTAGCCGACCCATTTGCCGTCCGGTGACCAGGCGATCACGTGTTCGGGAAAAGATGGAGGTCGCGGGAAAATGCCCTGAGCCAGCAGCCGATCGCGCTTGGTTGCCATGTCGATCACACGCAGCTCGCGCGCGCCGCGCGTATACGCGAGCTGCGAACCGTCCGGCGACCAGACGGGTGTGATGTCGTTCAGCGGGCCTTCGGTGAGCCGCGTCTCGGTGCGCGTGCCGAAGTCGTACATGTAGAGGTGCGTCGGTCCGTCGCGGCTCGAGACGTACACGAGTCGCCGACTGTCCGGCGCCCAGGCGAGATCGCTCTCGAGATCGGGTGTTGCGGTGACGCGCACCGCTTCGCCCCCATCGCGCGCCGACGCCGCGAACACGTCGCCGTGCGTCGTGAATGCGACCTTTTTGCCGTCAGGTGACAACGCGAGCGTCTGGAAGCCCTGCGTCAGTGTGAGGTGCTCACTGCCCGTCGCGGCGCTCGCGCCGCGCAGCGCGATCGGCAGCTCGCTGGCGCGATTCGAGGCGACGTCGTACGTCCAGATGCCGAAGTTGCGTTCGAAGACGATCGTCTTGCCGTCGTACGACGCTGTTGGCCAGAGCACGCGCCCGTCGCGAAACGACGTGAGCGCGCGCGACGCGTGGCCGGCGAGCCGCGTCTCCCACAAGTTCGGACTGCCGGTCTTGTCGGAGACATAGTAGACCGTGCCGCCGTCGGCACTCCACATCGGCCACGCGTCCTTTGCCGCATCATCGGTGAGCGCTTCGTAGGTCGGCGTGGCGCCGCCGTCGTGCACGAGCCAGATCTGGCTCTCATCGATGTGGCTGTGGCCGTGTCGCCACCAGTCTGAGCTCGTGCGACCCTTGCCGGTGAACGCGAGCGTGTGCGCGTCCGACGGCGATGGCGACGACCAGTACTCGTTCGCGTAGCGATCGGCGCTCACCTGCACCGGCGTGCCGCCGTCGACGCTGATCTCGTACAGGTCGTTCATGCCCGAAATGTCCTTGCTCGTCGACGAGAAGTAGATCGTGCGTCCGTCGCGCGACCATGAGTCGAGCTGGTCGTTCACGTCGTTGAACGTGAGGCGACGCAATTGTCCGCTGGCGAGCGTCAGCACGTAGATGTCGCCGTTGCCGGTGCGCGTCGAGATGAATGCCAGCCGAGCTCCATCGGGCGAGTACAACGGCCGCGAGTCGTACGCCGGATGGGACACGAGCAACCGCGCTTCACCGCCGCTCGCCGGCACCGTCCAGATGTCGCCGCCGGCGACGAACGCGATCTCGCGCCGATCCGGCGAAATCGCCGGCTCGGAGAGCGCGGGCTTCGGGGTGACGGCCGGCGCGCGGTGCGCCTGGCTGTCGGGTGAATTCGCGAAAGCCGGTGCAAACGCGAGCAGCGCAGCGCCGGTGAGGAGCGTGGAATGCGACGTGAACGAGAACGACACGGACGGCTCCAGGCGTGGGGACGGAGGCGGGAGACGAACGGAAGCGGCAGACGATCGACCGCGCCTGAATACTGCAGCAAACACCCGCGCGACGCACCCTGTAGCTTCAACGGCTCATGGAACTGCTTTCGATCGATCCGCTGCACCCGGACGCCGCCGCGATTGCGCATGCGGCGGAGTTGCTCCGCGCCGGCCGTCTCGTCGCCTTTCCGACGGAGACCGTCTACGGACTCGGCGCAAACGCGCTCGATGCGCGCGCGGTCGAGCGAATCTACGCAGCCAAGGGACGGCCGGCCTACAATCCGCTGATCGTCCACGTCGCGAGCGCGGAGTCGGTGTCGAGCGTCGCGACCGAATGGCCGGAGCGCGCAGCGCGTCTCGCCGACGCGTTCTGGCCCGGACCACTCACGATGGTGCTGCCAAAGCGCGGCGTCGTGCCGGATGGCGTGACCGCCGGGCTGCCGTCGGTTGCGGTGCGCGTACCGTCACATCCTGTTGCGCATGCCCTGCTCGCGGCGGCGCAAATCCCGGTCGCCGCGCCAAGTGCCAACCGCTCGATGATGCTGTCGCCAACGACGGGCCGTCATGTCGCGCGATCGCTCGGCGACGCAGTCGATCTGATTCTCGACGCCGGCCCCACGACGGTCGGCATCGAGTCGACGGTCGTGGATCTCACGAGCGCGGAGCCGGTGCTGCTCCGCCCAGGCACGATCTCGCTCGTGCAATTGGAGGCGGTGCTCGGACCGGTGCGCCGCGTCTCGGCGTCGAGCAGCGACGCGGCCCGCCCATCGCCCGGCATGCTCGATCGGCATTACTCGCCGCGCGCGGCGTTGTTCATCGCGTCGACCGCGGAAGTCGCGCGCCAATGCGCGAACGTGCAGGCGCGCGGCCAGCGCGCCGGCGCACTCGTCATCGATGCACCCGCACCAACGGCGGCGATCACGATTCGGCTGGCGCGCGATGCAGGCGAATATGCATCCGGCCTTTACGCCGCGCTCCACGACCTCGACGATGCGGGCTGCGACGCCATCATCGTCGAGCAGGTGCCGGACGGGCCGGCGTGGCTGGGCGTACGCGACCGGCTGGCGCGCGCGGCGCGATCGGGCGGCGAGTCCGGAGGCGGACACCGGTAGTGTTGTCGGTCGTGATGCGGTCGATCAGCTTGTGCAGCGGATCGATCCCGGCGCGATACGGCAGCGAATCGACGACCACCGTGACCTTCTGCGCGCCCGCATGGATGCGTCGCTTGCCGAGAAACAGCGGCACGCCAACTTCGGGATCGATCGTCGGACTGGGCGTGGACGGCGCCTTGGCGAACACGCCAATGTCGATCCAGTCGTTCATCGGCTGCGGCGTTTCGGCGCCGACGCTGTCGGCCCGCACCTTCTTGGCGTTCACGTAGAGATCGACCGCATACTGGCCAGCGGTCGTGTCGCGCACGAGCGCCGAGTCCGTGCGCAGCTCGTAGAGCGTAATGTGCTCGAACAGATCCGAGATGAGATACTTGAGCGAATCCGGCGTGGCGGCGCGAATTGAATCCACGAGCTGGAGCGACGTGGGGTACGGCGGCCCGCGGAATTTCGTCGCATTCAGAAAGCCGCGCACGGCGGCGTTCATGCGGTCCTCGCCGAGGTAGTCGCGCATGGCGTAGGTGACGAGCGCGCCCTTGTTGTAATGGATGTACGGCTGGTTCTCGCCCAGCTCGAGCGGCATCTCGCGCTGGCGCTCGGTGCTGCGGCCGAGCAGGTAGCCGTCCAGCTCGTACTCGAGAAACTTTCGCATCGCTGCCGGCCCGAATTCCTTCTCCATCACCATCAGGGCGGAGTACTGCGCCATGGTCTCGGACAACATGGTCGAGCCCTGCGCGCTGGCGCCGATCACCTGGTGCGCCCACCACTGATGCGCCACTTCGTGTGCCGTGACGTAGAACGGGTAGTCGAGATCGGACGGGCTCTCGACGCGGGCGATGAACCCGAGCGCTTCCGAGAACGGTATCTCGTTCGGCAGCGACTGCGCGAACGTGGCGTAGCGCGGGAACTCGACGATGCGCAGTTGATGAAACTGATATGGACCGAAGTGCGCGGTGTAGTAGTCGAGCGATTTCTTCATCGCGTCGAGCATGCGGTCCACGTTGTAACCGTGCATCGGCGCGTAGTCGATCTCGAGATCGACGTCGTGCCACTTGGCCTTCTTCACCGCGTATCGCGCCGACTGGAAGGCCCACAGATCGAGGATCGGCGCATCCATCGTGTAGTGGAAATAGCGCCGGCCGTTGGCCACCCACTCGCGCTGCAGATATCCCGACGTGATCGCGAGCTGGTCGGTATCGGTGCTCACGGTGGCGTCGTACGTCAGCCAGTCCGAATCGTGACTGATGTAGTTGTTCGCCCACGTGGTCGTATCGGTCGGCGGGCGCATGCGCGCTCTCGCCGGCAGATGCTCCTTTTTCCGCGCGTCTTCGTCCTGGATTTCCGCCCGCGGATCGTAGCCGATCGACGGCATGAACTGGCTGTTCTCGAGGAACGTGCCGTTGCCGGTGACCGAGAGGTCCTGGATGTGGTTGGCGAATCCGCGGTGAATTCGGCCCAACGTGAAGTGCATCAGCATCGAGTCGCCTGGCGCGAGCGGCCGGCTCAGGCGGTAGATCAGATACTGGCGCGGCCGATCGGTGAGCACGCGCATCGACCGCCGGTCGAAGCCGAGCCGCCGGATGTCGAGGGCCTCATCCACCGCGAGGTGGATCGAATCGATCGGCGACGCGGTCTTGTTGCGGAGCACGTACTGGCCGGTGATCACCGCGCTCCGTTTCGACGGATACAAGTCGACGTTCACGGTGATGGCGGTGATCCGCGGCTGCGGCACGTGCTCGAACCGCTTGTACAGCCGCTCGCGCTCCGCCCGGAGGTGCCGGTCGGCGCTGCTCGAGCGGTACGTGTTCAGTACGTTCGTATTGTAGAAGATGAATGCGCCGCACGCGACGAACACGGCTCCGGCGCCGGCGGTGGTCCAGCACGCCCCGCGGCCGAAGCGGAGCCGCGCGAGGTGCGCGCGCACGCCGAACCGGGTCTCCTCGCCGCGCACCCAGAACAAGTCCGCGGCGATGAGCATCAACAGGGCGAACGCGCTCCAGTACACCTTCCACCACACGAACGGCCAGACGAACGGGCCCCAGCCATTCATGTCCGAGTAGGTCGACCCCGAATCGGACGAATAATGGTAGAGATTGTGCTCGAGCCCCAGCCCGCTCATCGCACCGGCGCCGATGAAGGCGAGGATCACGAGCAGGTG
>JAICKA010000067.1 GCA_025928185.1 Gemmatimonadaceae bacterium | reverse complement strand
GTCGCCGTAACCGACGTCGCAGCGGCGCTCGAGATCCTGCGGGCGGACGGCAAGGGTCTCGACGTCGTGCTCACCGATGCTGTCATGCCCGGCCAGAGCGGTCTCGATCTCGCCGCGATTCTCCACAACGAGCGCCCCGACCTGCCGGTGATTCTGATGTCCGGCTACAACGAAGAGGCCGTGAGCGGCGGTCGCGCGCTGGCCAACGGCATCGTCTTCGTCGAGAAGCCGTTCACGCGCGAGGCAATCCGCCGCGCGCTCGACGACGTTCGCAAGGCCTCGGCCTCGGGCATCCGGGAGCTGACGCGTTCCTAGCGGTTGAACGGAAACTCCGACACGAAGTGGAATCCGCGGTTCTCGACGAGGAATGACTTCGGATCGCGGCGTGTCAGCTCCAGATGGAGCGTGTGCTTCAGCAGCGTTCCATCGATGATCAGCCGATCCGCGGCCGGCCGTTCGTACGTCATCGGATATGTCGCCTTCGTTCGCCCAAACGTGGTGAGCGCGAGCGTGTGCGCCACCGTATCGATCGAGGCGCCGAACACGAGCTGCGACCCGTTCATGTGATAGAACGTCAGATATTCGGGTCGCTCGAAGATGGCGCGCTGAAAGCGCGTGCTGTCGGTGAGCAGCGGCAGCTTGGCCTCACCGTCCATCGACATCTGCTCCACGTCCCAGATTCCATACAACGCCGAATGTGGCGCGCCGCCTCCATACTGCGACCACGCCTTGATGCTCCCGCGCACTCCGATCGCCAGCACGTACGCGGCAAACACCGTCAGGGTGATCTGGATGTTGCGCTGCCGGCGCGGCGTTCGCGAGAGCGGCGGCTCCGGCTTCAACGACGCCGGCCGGTGCATGAGCAGCATGTCGCCTAGCTGCCGGATGTTCGGCGCGAGCACGACGAGCGACAGCACGATGAGATGGAACGCGAACAGCTTCACCGGCACGTCATAGCTCATGTTCAGCATGAACACTTCGATGACGTCGGCGAGGGCAACCAGAGCACCGAGCGTCGTCGTACGCGGAAAGAACAGCAGGATCGCGGCGAGACATTCCGCGCTGCCGGCAAAGATCTCGTACGGTCGCGATGCGCCGATCGAAGTCCACAGCACGCCCATCGGCGAAAAGCTCCCGAACGGCTGAACGAGCCGCGACAGGAAGGGGGCCGGCATCTGCAGCGGAACCACCTTCGCCAGCCCATACGTCAGCAGGGTTGTGCCGAGCGCGAATCGAGCCAACAACCGGAACCAGGCGTAGGTCTTCTCGTGGCGTTCGCGGCGTCCGTCGACGGCCGTCCAGACCGTGACTGCGACGATCGTGACCAGCAGGACGAAGCCCGCTTGCACCCAGTCGAACAGCTTGTCGCCGCTCCCCGTCCCGCGATACGAAATCGGGTGGCTGATCCCGAACACGTGCGCGCCGGTCCACAGAATGAGCCCTCGGAACGGAGGCAGTACCCCGAGCACCGGCACCTCCAGCCCTGGCAGCGGGAACAGCGACTCGAGCATCTGGGTTGTCAGCACGAACAGGCCGAAGTAGATCAGCGCGAAGCGGAACGCTACGAGCCTCGCCAGATTCCACGTCGGCGCATCGGCGGATTCCGAGGGCGGACGCTGCACGTCCGGCGTGAAGATCGATTGCGCGGGCAGTCCAGGGACGGTCGTCATCACACGCTCCGTCAACGGTTTGGGGTACGCGAGCGGCAAACATGAGATTCGGCGCAATGATGGTCAAGAATCCTGCAGCAACCGTATCGACGCGGTCGCGCTCCGTGGCGAATCGGAACGCACGGCACATTGCCACATTCGCGCTGCTCATTGCTGCCGGTGCATGCGGCACCCGCAGAGCCAAGCCGCTGGTGTCTCCGTACGCGCCTCGGAGCCGCGCGATCACCATCACCACGGTACCGCTCCTCGTAAGGGAGCAGACCGGCTTGTTTCCATTTCTGAAACAGGATTTCAGCAAGGGCGGAGTGCTCGAAGGCAAGGAAGTGTACGCCTTCTCACCGAGCACCATCACGGTCGTGGAAGGCGACACGATCCACTTCACGTTCTACAATCCGGAGGACGACGTGCACTCGTTCGTGCTGCCGGACCTCGCCGTTCCCCTCCCGCCACAGCAGGTGACGACGGCGACGTACGTCGCGAAGCATCGCGGGATCTACCCGTTCGTCTGTTCGATCGCCGCACACCTGCCAATGATGTCCGGTCAGCTCGTCGTGCTCGCGCCTGATGCGATGCAATGAGCGACGACCGACCGTGACATGAGAAGCCGCGCCGTTCATCGCGCTCGCGGCGACCGCGCGGCGGATGTCTTCACTCCGACCGCAACGCCACCTGCGGATCCACGCGCGCCGCACGCATCGCCGGAATCCAGCTCGCCGCCACCGCGACCGCGAGTAGCGCACTCGTCACGATCCCGAATACCCACGGATCGTTCGCGGGCTCCTTGAACAGCAGCGGCTTCAACCAGCGCGACGCGCCGAGCGCCGCGAGTGCTCCCAGCACGAGTCCGGCCGCCGCGATCGCCACGCCATCCCGCACGATCAGTGCAATCACGTCCCGCGCCTGCGCACCGAGCGCCACGCGCACGCCCATCTCGTGCGTCCGCTGCGCGACGGTGTAGGTGATCGTTCCGTACAGCCCGACCGCCGCCAGCGCCAGCGCCAACAACCCGAACGCCACGAACATCGTCGCACCGAGCTTCCATGCCTGCGTTCTGTTGCCGATGATCCTGCTGAACGGCGTCACCGTCACGTATGATGCTCCCGGCATCTCGTGCTGCAGCGCACGGCGAACGGTTTCGAGGTACGCAGTCGCGGGACCCGAGGTGCGCAGCGCCAATCCGGGGTTCCCCGCGAATTGCTCCGCCGGCACGTAGTAGGTGAACAGCGCCGAGTCGCCGGCGATGCTGCGTTCGCGAATCTCCTCAGCAATGCCGACCACCGTGGTGCACGGCATCGTGTCGGCACGAAGGCGCACGCACTGCCCAAGCGCGTCGCGGCCTGGCCACAGACGCTTTGCCATTCCCTGGCTCACGACCATGACGCGCGGTGCCATACGCGTGTCCTGCGCGTTGAACTGTCGCCCGCGCAGAACGTGCGTGCCAAACGTCGCGAAATAATCCGGGCTCACGGCGTTCAGCTCGAATCGCCCGAGCCGCTGAACGGTGTCGATGCCGGACACGTAGAGGCCGATGCTCCAGTGATCGTAGAAGGGTGTCGACGCCGACAGTGTGGCGTGCGTCACGCCGGGAATCGCCCGCGCAGCCGCGAGCAGCCGATGCTCGAGCTGATAGGCGTGCGCGCTGTCGAGCTTCACGCCGCGCATGTTCAGCTCGATCACGGCTACGGGATCGACATCGTAACCCAGGCGCTGTGAATTCACTTTCTGCAGGCTGCGCACGAAGAGTCCGGCGCCGACGAGCAGCGCGACCGACAACGCGGCCTGCGCAACGAGCAGTCCCACGCGAAGCGCGGATCGATGATACGTGCCCTCGCGCGCGCCCGCTTTGAGATCGTCCACGAGCGTACGTCCGCCGCGGATCGCCTGCGTCATGGGTGCCACGCCGGTGATGAATCCGACGAGCAGCGCCGCCGCGCCGGCAAACAGCATCGTCCTCGAGTCGCCGAGCACGCCGGCGGGCGCCGAACGCGGCAACAGCACGTGGCGCAACGCCGCGCCGCCCCACTGCGCAATGAACACTCCGGCGACGCCGCCGAGCAGCGCCAGCAGCACGCTCTCGGTGAGGAGCTGGCCGAGCAAGCGCCGGCGCGATACGCCGAGCGCGAGTCGCACCGCCACTTCGCGCCGCCGCTTGAATGCCCGGGCGAGGAGCAGGTTGGCGACATTGGCGCACGCGATCAGCAGCACGATCACCGACACGCCGCCGACCCAAGCGGCAACCTTCGACACGCTTGACGCATTCGGTCCGCGCTCGTCGAGAATCGACGCCACCATGGCGTGCGGCTTCGCCAGGGCGATCGGCGGCGCGGCCTTCGGGAACTCCTTTGCTTCAGCCAGGTAGCTGAGCTGCATCGCGTGCGTCAGATCCGCGTTCGCCTGCGCGATCGATACGTCGGCTTTGCGCCGCGCGATCATCGACATCCATCCCCAGCTGTACGTCGTCCACCACTGCCGGTGCGAGAGCGATCCCATCGTCGGCGCGCGACTGCCCGCATAATTCGTGATCGGGATGTACGCGACCGGTGGGCGGTCCGGCCACAACCCGACGAAGCTATCCGGCGCGACGCCGATGACCGTGTACGTCGTCGAACCGATCTGGATTGCGCTGCCGATCGCGCTCATTCGGCCGCCGAACGCCGTCTCCCAATACGTATGGCTCAACACGACGACGGGTCGTCCGGAGGGTAGCGCGTCTTCGGCGCCGCTGAAGTACCGGCCGACTGCCGGCGGCGCATCAAAGAACTCGAAGAAGCTGGCGCTCACGGCGCCGATCGACATTTCGCGCGCCGCCTCGCCGACGCCGACGGCAATGTCGCGCCGCGCGTAGCCGGCTGTTTGTGAGAACGACCGCATGTGGCGCGTGAGATCCAGGTAGCGCGCGTACTGGTCCGGGTTCGTCGTGAGCACCTGGCCGCGGTAGGTCTCCGACACATAGACCTGATGCGCAGTCGCCGGATCGCGCAGCATCGGCGGTGGTCTGAACAGCATCCGGTCGACGATGCTGAACATCGCCGCGTTCGCGCCAATGCCCAATGCGAGCGTGGCAACGACGGCGATCGTGAAGCCGGGCTTGGCGCGCAGGCCGCGCACCGCATAGTGGATGTCCTGCCGAAATGCGTCGAGCATCGGGGGTCCCGTGTGTCCGGAGAATGTGAATTGGACACACGGCCCTGCGAAAGCGTTGGCCGCGCGCTATTCCGCGCGCAACGCGATCGTCGGATCGACTCCAGCCGCTCGGCGAGCCGGCGCCCATGCGCCGAGCAGCGCGACGGCAAGCAATGCCGCCACGACGGCGACGTACGTTGCCGGATCGAGGCGCGATGTGCCGAAGAGCATCGAGGCGAGCAGGCGGCTTGCCGCGTAAGCACCCGACAACCCGATCACCGAACCCACGATCGTCAGGCCGACACTGCGTCCGACGACCGAGCGCACGATGTCGCGCGGAGCGGCGCCGAGCGCGGTGCGGATGCCGATCTCGCGAATGCGTTCCGTCACGCTGCCCGAGATCACGCCATACAACCCCACGGCCGCCAGCACGAGTGCCACAACGGCGAACGCTTCAATCGCAACCAGCGCAAATCGCCGCTGGCCGGCAGACGCCGCGATGAAATGCTCCATCGTTTCAATCCGGCGGATTGGGAGATTCGAGTTCACCGACCAGATCGCGTGCTCGATCGACGGAACGAGCGCCGCCGCGTTGCCGTTCGTGCGGACGACGAGCGACTGCACGTTGTCCGTCCACCACCACTGCCCATTGGCGACGTAGAAGGCGTCCGGCGCATCTGCCGCAAGCGTGAACTGCTTCACGTCGCCGACGACACCGACGACGTAGTCCCACGGGCGCTCGCCGCCTGTGTCATACACGACCTCCGGGCCGAAGCGAACGCGCTCACCAATCGGATTGCGATCGCCGAACAACCGGCGCGCCAGCGATTCGTTGATCACGATCGCTTCTGGGCCACCGGGACGATCGGTCGCGTCGATGAAGCGACCGCGGCGCAGCGGAATGCGCATCGTCCGCAAGTAGTCCGGCGTCACCGCGTAGCGCAGCGCGCTTCCATTCTGGCCTGCCGACGTGCTTGGCAGCGACTGCCACTGGTAGCCGTAGCCATCACTTTCACCGCTCAGCGGGAGCTGGCTGGTGAACGCCGCGTCGACGACGCCAGGTACTCGCCGCACTGCCTCGAGCGCCTGCTGAAAGAGCTGAAGGCGCGTGCTGTCGGCGTGAAACCCGTGGCCGGCTTCGACGACCTGCATCGTGACGACGTGCGACGCATCGAACCCCGGCGCGACGGCGACTAGTCGTGTCACGCTCCGAAACAATAGTCCTGCGCTCACCAGCAGCATGATTGCCAGCGCCACTTCGGCAACGACGAGTGCACTCCGCGTCGGCGTCCGCCGGGTGGCGCGACCGGTCGCTCGATGCAGCCCGTCGACGGCGTCGGCCCGTAGCGCGCCGACCGCTGGAACAAGGCCGACGATTAGTCCGACCAGTGTCGTCAGCGCTGCGGCAAACACGAACACGCGTCCATCCAGGCGAATCGCGTCGAGCCGCGGCAGATTCGGCGGACTCCACGCGACGAACGCGTGCACGCCCGCTTCGGCCACGATCAGTCCGAGCGCACCGCCGCACACCGCGAGCGTCACGCTTTCGGTGATCAACTGCCGTACGAGGCGCACGCGGCCGGCGCCGAGTGCCACGCGCATCGACAATTCGGCGCGCCGCTGCGCCCCACGCGCCAGAAGGAGATTGGTCACGTTCACGGCGGCAATCGCGAGCAGCAGCAACACGGCGCCGACAATGGCGAACAATGCCGGCCGCACGCCGCCTGTGACGTCATCCTGCATCGACCGGACGAGAAGCCCCTGTTTGAGATCTGCCCACGCGGGCCGCGAATACCCCACTGCGGGTGATCGTCCGACATTCAAGATCTCTCGGGTGGCACTCGCGATGGTGGCCGTCGAGCCGAGTCGACCGATCATCTCGTAGTGATGTCCCCACGCGCGCGAGTTGAGATCGGCCGTCGCGTGCTCGCGCATCGGCGACCACAGCTCGGCACTGGGTGCGATGACATTGGCGAATCCGTGCGGCATCACGCCAATCACCGTATACCGGTCGCCGTCGAGCAGAATCCTGCGGCCGACGATGGTGCGGTCACCGCCGAAGCGTCTGTCGAGCAGGCCCTCACTCAGAATCACCACGTTCGCGCCGCCCGGCTGATCGTCGGCAGTCGTGAAATCGCGGCCGGCAATCGGTACCGCCCCGAACACACCGAAATAGCCGGCGGTGATGCGCTGGCCATCGAGCTGTTCGGGATCGCCCGTGCCGATCAGCGACGGCCGCCAAGCGTCGGCGGCCGCCAGGGCCTCGAAGGATCGCGTGCGCGCGCGCAGCTCGTCGTACGTGCCGAGGGTGACCGGCATCGGCACGCCTTGCGGATTGCGGTCATCGACCGTCACGATGCGATCGGCGTGCGGAAACGGCAGTGGCTCGATCAAGATTGGATTCACGGCGCTGAACACCGTGGTGCTCGCGCCAATGCCAAGAGCGAGCGTGATCACCGCCGTTGCGGTGAAGCCCGGATTGTGCGCGAGCCCTCGGAACGCGTAGCGGACGTCGGCGAGCGTGGTCTCGACCACGTGCTCCCAGCCGGATGTTCGAACCTGTTCGCGAGCGACCGTCGTGTTGCCGATCTCCAGCATCGCTGCGCGACGCGCGTCGGCCGCCGTGAGTCCACGAGCGACGTGCGCGGCTTCGGATGCATCGAGGTATTGCCGCAGCTCGTCATCCACATCGCGGTTGGCTTCATCGCGCCGGAGCAGCGCCCGCAGCCCGCGCGCAAACTGCCGAGTGAGCGACATGGCTCAGCTCTCCGCGGCGAGCAATCGCGCGACGGCGCCGGCGCGCCGCTTCCAGTCGGCGGTTTCGGCCTCGAGCTGTTTGCGACCGGCGGCAGTCAGCCTGTAGTACTTCGCCCGTCGCGAGTTCGGCGACGAGCGCCACTCGGCGTCCAGCCATCCGGCGCGCTCGAGGCGCTGTAACGCGGTGAGCAGCGAGCCCGGATTGACCTTGAAGACATCGCGCGTGATTTGCTCTATTCGGCGGCCGATGCCAAACCCGTGCAGCGGCTCGAGGCTCAACGTCTTGAGAATGAGCATGTCGAGCGTGCCCTGGATGACGTCCGTGTTGTCGCCGTTGGATGACGTGCCAGGCACCGGTGCTCCCGTCTGGGTGGACGGGAGCATACTGCCTCTCCTGATGACTGTCAAGATGTGACGGTCATTAGAGCACCAGTCCCTATTCGGTGCGCAGGGCGATCACCGGATCGATGTGCGTCGCGCGGCGCGCGGGGAGATACGAGGCGAGGAGCGAGACTCCGACGAGCGCGAGTGCACTCACAGCGAAGGTCCACGGATCGTACACGTTGGTCTGATACACCATCGAGCGCATCACGCGGACGCTGGCGAGGGACGCGCCGAGTCCGATCGCCGCACCGACGACGGCCACTACGAGTCCTTGAACGAGGATCAACGAGACCACGCCCGCCGGCTCGGCGCCGAGCGCGACGCGAATACCGATCTCTCGCGTGCGGTCAGTGACGACGTGCGACAGCACGCCATACAACCCCACCAGCGCGAGCACACCCGCGACGCCGGCGAAGAGCGACAGGAGCACGAACACGAACGCCCGCGGGGCCACCGCTTTCGCGACGGCGTCGCTCATGCGGGTGACGGTCGGTCGTGGCAGACGTGAATCGATCGAGTGCACCACCGCGGCGATCTCGGTTGCGATGACGCTCGCGTCAGCCGAGGGACTGATTCGCACCATCAGCGGGTTCCACGGGCTGAGGTCCTTCGACTCCAGTGGGACGTACAGGGGCGCTTTCGAATCGCCGTCCAATGACGTCCGAACGTCCCGCAGGACACCCACAATCGTCGCTGGCTTTCCGCTCAGCCCCGGCATCGTCTTGCCGACCGGATCGCTCGCGGGAAAGAGCTGGCGGGCGAGAGAAGCGCTCAGGATCACCTTCGGCGCTCCGTGAAGGTCGCCCAGCGTGAACGAGCGGCCGCCTGCGAGGCGGGCCCCGACCGTCTCGATCTCACCCAGTCCAATTGCGCGGACGTAGATCGGGCCAATCTGTTTCCCGGAGCTATCGTGGGTGACGTAGCTCTCGGAGAAGTTGGCTGACAACGGAGGCGCATCGGCAAGCGCAACCGAGTGGACTCCCGGCACGCGCCGGACTCGCGCCGCGAGCGTCTCGAACAACAGACCTATCCTGGGGTCGCGGTACGTCGACGCGGGGAGCCGGACCGTGACTGACAGCAGCCCGTTCGGCTCGAAGCCGAGGTCGATCGACGTCACGCGCCAAAACGACCGCGCGACCACGCCTGCACCGGTCAAGAGGACGAGTGCGAGTGCGAGCTGACCCGTGACGAGCAGCCGCCGCACCAGATGCTGTCGTTTCGTCGCCGAAGCACGGGGCGTCCCGCTGGACAGCGCGCGCGCGAGGTCCCCACGCGACGCCGCGAGCGCCGGAACGAAGCCGAACGCGACGCCGCTCGCCATCGTCAGCACCAATGTGAAAAGCAGAACGGCTGCGTTCACGTGTACCGCGCTCGGATTCCCGACGGATGCGGGGCTCAAGTGCACGAAGTACTTGACGAGCGCCAGCGAGAGCGCGATCCCGAGCACGGCCCCGCCGAGCGCCAGGACGAGGCTCTCGACGAGCATCGCACGCACCACACGCCAGCGTCCCGCCCCAAGGACCAAGCGGACCGCGATCTCGCGCTGTCGACCGGCGGCGCGCACCAGCGCAAGATTGGCCAGATTGGCGCACGCGATCACGAGCAGCAGGGCAACCGCCCCGAAGAGCAGCAACAACGGTTTGCGCTGTTCGCCGAAGCGGCGCTCGGACAACGTCATGACGACGGGACGCACTGCCGCATCCAAACCGTTGGCGTTCGACCGAGCATGGCGTGGGGTGAGCGTTCGCAGCTCAGCGCGTGCATTCTCGATCGACGCGCCATCGCGGAGCCGCGCCAGCACGGGCCAGAACGAGGTCGTTCCGGGCGAGCTCGGCTCGATCCGCTCCGGCGTCCAGTACTGCGGGCCCGTCGGCGTTGTCAATGACGACGGCATCACCCCGACCACAAGCTTCGGCTGACCATCGAGCGATATCGAGCGGCCGAGGATCGGCGCTTTGCCAGCGAGACGTTCCCGGAGCTGCTGACTCACGATGATCACTGGTGTGGCGCCGGCCGCCGAATCTGCGGGAGTAAAGCCGCGACCTTCGACCGGACGAATGCCGAGGACTGCGAAGTAGCCGGGCGTGGCGCGTGAGCCGTCGATCTCCTCGGAGCCGGACGGCAGCGACATCACGCCCTGCGTCGGCTGATAGATCGTCATCGCGACGGTGCGAGCCGATCGCCACACGCTGAAGGTGTGCTCATCCACGACGCGCATGTCACCGTCTTCGCGTGTCGCTTCGGAGAGCGACAACAGCCGATCGGGCTGCGGGTACGACAGTGGATGGAGCACCACCGCGTCGACTACGGTGAACATCGCGGTATTTGCGCCAATTCCGAGCGCAAGCGTGATCAGCACGGCGGCGACATACCCCGGCTGCGCGGCAAGCGCGCGACGCACCTGGAATACGTCACGCCCGATCTCCTCGAGCCAGGCGAGCCCGCGCCGTTCGCGGACCGCTTCAGCAGCGATCGTGAGTCCGCCGGCCGCGAGGAGCGCGTCTCGTCGCGCGGCCTCGGGCGACATGCCGCGCCGCACGTTCTCGGCGACGTGCATCTCGAGGTGGTGAGCCATTTCCTCGCGCAGCGCATCGTCCGCGGTTTCCCGGCCGAATGCGCGACGCAGCGTCTCGGCGAGACGGATGACGGCCGCCCGTAGACTGGCGAGAACCCTCATGTCGGCTCCGGCCGCAGGGCGAGGAACGCCGCGAGGATGTCAGCCGTCGCCTGCCACTCGCGTGTCTCGCTGGCCAACCGCTTCCGTCCGGCGGGAGTGAGCGAATAATACCGGGCGCGGCGATTGTTCTCGGAGGCGCGCCACTCGCCGCGGATGAAGCCCTCCTGCTCGAGCTTGATGAGGGCCGGGTACAGCGTCCCGTAGTTGAGCGCGAGTCGATCGCCGCTCGTGTCTTCGATGCGCCGGGCGATGCCGTATCCGTGAAGCGGACCGAGCACCTCGAGCGTGCGAAGCACCATGATGGACAGCGTGCCTTGCCAGACGTCGAGCTTCTCGGGCATCGCGAGCTCCTATTGGTTGCCCAGATGAGTAATGTCTCTCCTCTGGGAATGCAATAGGAACAGAGGTGCGGGCCGGAATCGAACCGGCGAATAGCGGTTTTGCAGACCGCTGCCTTACCACTTGGCTACCGCACCGTGCTCCCAAGTTATTCGTCAGCCGTGGCTTGCTCAAGGCGAGCCGGGCTTGCTTGCCGAGCGGGCGCGGCTCTTGAACTATGCTGCACACGTGGACTCACCAGCCGGTCGCGACCATCAGTACCGCTCCGCGTCACAGACGCGGGGCCGCCTCCGCCTGCTCTGGGATCTGGTGTTCGGGTGGATTCGCTTCATCCGCCACTTCGCCAGGAACGTTTACGCCATCTTCGGCATCTTCCTGCTCTCCGGCGCGGCCATCGCGATCGTCTGCACGTGGGCATTCTCCGAGATCGCCGAACGCGTGCGCGCCGGCGGCACGCAAAGCTTTGACAATTCCGTGATGCAGTGGATGGCGGCGCATCAGAGCCCGCGCCTGCAGACGGTGATGCTCGAGGTGACCTCGCTCGGCACCGGCACGGTCGTGACGATGATCGTGCTCATCGCCGGTCTCTTTCTCTGGCTCAATCACCACAAGCACTCGGCCATTCTGCTCGCCGCGGCGACGATCGGCGGCATCGTGCTCGACGAGCTGCTCAAGATCGGCTTCAACCGTCCGCGCCCCGAGGTGTTCAAGTGGGGAACCTACGCCGTGAGCTCGTCGTTCCCGTCCGGCCACGCGATGAGCTCCATCGTCGTCTACGGAACGGTGGCGTATCTCGCGGCGCGCCTCCAGCAGAACGCGCGTTCACGAATTCTCACGATGTCGCTCGCCGCGATCATCATCATTCTCATCTGTCTCAGTCGCTTGTATCTCGGCGTGCACTACCCCAGCGACGTGCTCGCGGGGCTCGTGATCGGCCTCGCCTGGGCGGCGTTCTGCATGGCGATGCTCGAGGCGCTCCAGCTCTACGCCAAGTACAACGAGCCGCAAATGCTCGAGGATGAACGGCCGGCAGCGAAGGGCGCCTCACCGTCGACCTGACTCGCGCGAAATCGAGTTGCCGCCACGGACGGCTTCGCTGGAACGCGTCTTGATGCGCAGCGGAGCGGCGGTCACCGGGGATCGCCGAACGCGAACGTCACGACGCACCGGGAGTGCGATCCATGGCCGCGAAGAAATCGAGAAGTCGCAAGAAGTCGTCGAGAAAGAAGTCGTCCAGCCACAAGCGCTCGAGCCGCAAGAAATCGTCGAGTCGCAAGAAGTCGTCGCACAAGCGCAAGTACAGCAAGGCCGCGAGCAAGACTGTGGCGAGCGCGATGCGGCGCAAGAAGAAGGGCACGCTCAAGCGCGGCAAGAAAGGCCACGGCGGCAAGGTGAAGAGTCGCAAGCAGGCGATCGCCATCGGTCTGTCCGAGGCCCGCAAGAAGGGCGAGAAGGTGCCGAAGCGTAAGAGCTCGAGAAAGAAGAAATCCTGATCGACGTCGCGCGGCGGCGCACCATTCAGCGGTGCGTCGTCACGCCGACTTGCCGGCAGTACGAGAGCACCGGACAGATCGAGCACCTCGGGGCTCGGCCGGTGCACACGTGTTTGCCGAATGGCACGAGCAGCCGGTTGATCTCGATCCAGTAGCGCTTCGGCAGAATCTTCTCGAGCGCTTCCATCGTCGCCTCGGGCGTGCGCGTGCGCACTGCACCCCATCGATTCGTTACGCGGTGCACGTGTATGTCAACGGCGATGCGGCTCGCCCCGCAGGCGATGGTGAGGGCGAGATTCGCGCACTTGGGTCCCACGCCCTTGAACGACGTGAGCACGTCAGCATCGCACGGCAACGTGCCGTCGAATTCGCCCGCCGTCCGCCGCGCGATCTCGCGAATCGTCGCCGCCTTGGCGCGATGAAAGCTGCTGGCGCGGATCAACCGGTCGATCCGCTCGACAGACAGGGCAGCGATCTTCGTCGGCGTCGGCGCGGCGGCAAACAGCTCGAGCGATACCGGGAGCGAGACTTCGTCGAGAGTACGGATCGAAATGACGCAGCCGACGAGCTGCTCGAACAACGAACGATGGCCGCGCGCGGCGAGCTCGAACATCGCCGCGTCGGCCAATCGCTCCTTCTTCAGATATTCTCGAATGCGTCGCAAAACGACGCCGAATGAAAACGGTCGCTTCACCTATGCCGCATGGACCCGGGCGAGAAGACGAGGCAGCGTAGTCAACACGCGCTCGTTCCCCTCACGCAGGAGTGCGGCCATGATGTGTTTGCAAATGCGATCGCGCCACAGGTGGTCGCCGCAGTCGCAGCGCGGATGCGAGGCGCTGTAGAGGTCGACCCAGTGGTCGTGGGCGCCTCCGGTCACGCGATACCGGCCGATGCCGACGCGCTCACCACGGAGGCCAAGGGACCGCTCGAGGCGGTCGAGATCGACACCACCCGCGGCGTCGAAGTCGATCAATGCGCTATTCATGTCGTGCTCCCAATCCAGGCGATGAAGAAAGTCCTGGATGTAGTACACCGCTCCTGGCTCGCAGTTGCGCTCCAGCGCTCCGCCGCGCCAGTGCTCAATTAGCTTTCGTCCCCTGTGCCCCACGACCCCTACGCGTCACTCCGGGTAAGGAACTACCGCCGGTTCATCGTCTCCGTGCTGACGATGACCATCTCGGCACAGATCCAGGCCGTCGTCGTCGCCTGGCAGATCTACGACGTCACGCACGATCCGCTGTCGCTCGGCCTGATGGGGCTGGCCGAGGCGCTGCCGTTCGTCAGCATCTCGCTATACGCCGGTCACATTGCCGATCGGCTCAACCGGCACCTCGTGTCGATCGCCGCGCTCGCGGTGCTCCTCTGCTGCTCGCTGAGCTTTTTGACGTTCAATCTCATTCCCGGCTTTCTGCACGCGCACGGCGGACTTCCGTTCTACGCCGTCATCTTCGTCAGCGGCATCGCCCGCAGCTTTCTGCAACCGGCGCGCAATGCGCTCGGCGCCGAGTTGGTGCCGCGAAGCCTGTATGCGAACGCCGTCGCCTGGCGCAGCTCGGTCTGGCAGGCGGCAGCGGTACTCGGTCCGGGTATCGGCGGCCTGATCTACGGATTCGCCTCGCCTCGCGTGGCGTACATCGCCGACGCGATCATGATGTCGGTCGCGCTGTTGACCTTCTGGTCGATCGGGTACGAGCGGCGCCCCGCGCCCAGCTCCGCCCGGGAATCGATCGGGGAGAGCTTGCGAACGGGACTTCGCTTCGTGTTTCGGGAATCCGTACTTCTCTCCGCGCTCACGCTCGATCT
>JAICKA010000102.1 GCA_025928185.1 Gemmatimonadaceae bacterium | reverse complement strand
GCTCCTTGAATCGGACGACAGACCGGGTAAACAGTCACGCTCGCTTGCCGCGCGGCACGGTCTCCGCACCATGGTCCTCATGGCCGGCCAGCCGCCGGTCCCGGTCTGGAACCCCTGAGGCATGGCATCGATACTTCCCGGCACGCGCGAGTTCGAGACTCCCGTCTACGGCACCATCTTCGGCCAGCGAACCAAGGTCGTCCACCGTCTGAGTCCGGGCGACCGGCTGATTCTCGTCCCGGATCCCCCCGGGATCGAGGAGCCGAACGTGTGGGTACACGCCCCGGGGGGCGACGTCATCGGTCACCTTGCGCCCGACATCAATGCATGGCTTGCGCCGATGATGCTCGAGGGCTGCCGCTGCGGCGCCGTCGTGACGCATGTTGGCGGCGACGACGTCGCGAGCTACAAACGACTCATCGTCACCGTACGATGCCAAGTTGGGCGCCGACACGCTTGAACGCATCGAGCGCCCGATCCAGATCGTCGCGCGTGTGCGACGCCGAGATCTGACAGCGGACCCGTGCCTGTCCCTGCGGCACCACCGGGAATCCGAACCCCGTGACGAACACGCCCTGCTCCAATAAGAGATCGCTCATCTGGATCGCCGCCGCGGTTTCGCCGACGATGATCGGGATGATCGGCGTTTCGCCGGCCAGCGGTTTGAATCCGGCCTCGATGAGCTGCTCGCGGAAATAGCGTGAATTTTCCCGCAGCGCCTCGACGCGCTCGGGATGCGCTTCGGTGAACTGCACGGCGGCGAGCGCGCTGGCGGCGACTGTCGGCGGCAGCGCGTTCGAGAAGAGCTGCGGCCGCGCACGCTGCGTCAGGTAGTCGGTGAGTGCGGCCGACCCGGCGACGAATCCGCCCGCCGCGCCGCCGAGTGCCTTGCCGAGCGTCGACGTGATGATGTCGACCTCGCCGAGCAGGCCGAAATGCTCGGCGGTGCCGCGCCCCGTCTTGCCGAGGACGCCCGTGGCGTGCGAGTCGTCCATCACGACGATCGCGTCGTGATCGCGCGCGATCTGCAGCAGGTCCGGCAGCTTGCAGATGGACCCTTCCATCGAGAACACGCCGTCTGTCCAGATGAGGCGACGCTTTGCGCCTTTGGCTTCGGCGAGCTTGGCGCGCAGATCATCGAGGTCGCCGTGCTGGTACACGGCCGTCGTACACTTGGTGATCGCCTTCGCGAGGCGCATCGAGTCGATGATCGACGCATGGTTCAGTGCGTCCGACACGACGAAGTCGCCCGTTTCGACGACCGTGGCGGTGAGTCCCTCGTTGGCGTTCCACGCCGACACGAAGCTGAGCGACGACTCGGTGCCGACGAAGCGCGCCAGCGCGTTCTCCAGGTCGCGGTGAATCGTGAACGTGCCGCAGATGAACCGTACGCTGGCGGTGCCGGCGCCGAACCGGCGCAGGCCGGCGATGCCGGCGTCGATCACCGTCGGCTCATCTGCCAGCCCGAGATAGTTGTTGGATGAGAGGATCAGCACATCGCCGCGGCCTTCCATCCGCACGCGTGCCGATTGCGGTGAATCGAGGTAGTTCAGCCGCTTGTAGACCTTGTCCCGCTTGAGCTGCTCGATGGTCTGCTCGAGCGATTTCGTGAATGATTCGTTGGGCATGTTCTAGATGCTAGGGACTAGGGATCAGGGGCTAGCGGGTTGCTGGATGCGAGTGACTCGGTACGGCGCGCTGCGGGTCGACGAGTGAATTGCGGAAATCACCCTCGAGCGATTCAACCTCTAGCACCTGGCAACCAGCAGCCCACCAGCAGCTAGCACCGAGCATCTAGTACCTGCCTAGCCCTTTACGCTATTTCAAATATGACTTTCCCCGCCTCCCCCGACTTGATTGCGCGAATCGCCTCGTCCGCTTCCTCGATCGGAAAGCGGTGGGTGATCACCGGCGTCGGATCGAATTGCCCCGAGCGCAGGAATCGCGTCATCATGAGCCAGGTGTC
The DNA here is from genome assembly GCA_025928185.1 of Gemmatimonadaceae bacterium. Lineage (GTDB taxonomy): Bacteria > Gemmatimonadota > Gemmatimonadetes > Gemmatimonadales > Gemmatimonadaceae > JAQBQB01. The sequence goes on along the minus strand of JAICKA010000102.1, from coordinate 6,895 downwards.
GTACATGCGGCGGCCGACCACGCCGTAGATCGTGAGTCCCTTGAAGATGATCTCCGTCGCGAAGTCCACGTCGATCGGCTTCGAGGGAATGCCGAGCATCTGCACGCGGCCGCCGACGCGCACGAGCGCGAACGCCTGGTGAACCGCCGACGGCACGCCCGACATCTCGAGCACCACGTCGACGCCGAGTCCGTCGGTGTGCCGCTTGACGACCGATTCGGCTTCCTGTGGATGGACGATGTCGTCGGCGCCCATCTGTTTCGCGAGGGCGAGCCGCGTGTCGTTGACGTCGGACGCGATGATGCGCGACGCGCCGGCCGCCTTGCAGATGCCGACGGCAAAGATGCCGATCGGTCCGCAGCCGGTGACGAGCACCGTCGCGCCGGGAATCTCCGCAGTGAGCGCGGTGTGAAACGCGTTGCCCATCGGGTCGTGGATGCCGCCGATGTCGTACGACACATCGTCGTCGAGATGCCAGACGTTCGTCGCCGGCATGGCGATGTATTCGGCGAAGCAGCCGTCGCGATCGACGCCGATGATCTTGGTATACGGGCAGACGTGCGAGTTGCCGGTGCGGCAGAGCAGGCAGCGTCCGTCGACGATGTGGCCTTCGGCGGTCACGCGGTCGCCTTCATGGACGTCGGTGACGAGTCGCCCGACCTGCACGACATCGCCGGCAAACTCGTGGCCGATCACGAGGGGCGGCTTCACGCGGTTCTGCGCCCACGCGTCCCAGTCGTAGATGTGGACATCGGTGCCGCACACGCCGGCGCGGCGCACGCGAATGAGGACTTCATCTTCCCGGATGGTCGGTTCGGGCACGTTCTTGAGAACGAAACCGGGAGCCGCCGTTGGTTTCACCAGCGCTTTCACGCGCGTATCACTCCAGCGATCGGATCATGAGAGGAATGGTCGCGCGACTGCGCGACGCGGTGCCGCGATGGAAACCTCGCATGACCGTATGACCGATGGAAGTGCGCGAACGTCGGCGAAACTTCGGCGAGCAGCGCGCTGATGGTGCAGCTTCTGCATTGCATCGTGCGCGTTGTGGTGTGCAATGCTATTGCGTGCGTATTGAGCCATTCCTATATTCGCGACAGAGCACTATTGACGCGCATCGCACCACGAGGGTATTGAGTGGGTCAATCGCGACGAGCATTCATCAAATCGACCGGTGCGGCGGCAATGTCAGGTCTGGCCGTCCACGCCCTCAGCGGCCGCGCAGCGGCCGACGCGCTCGTCTCTCCCCTCCTCTCGCCGTATCGCGCTGACGTCGCCGGCGAACCCAACGTCAAAGAGCTCGCACTGCTCGCCCTGGACGCCGCGAAATCCGCCGGCGCCGGCTACGCCGACGTGCGCTTCGTGCGCAACCGCAATCAGAGCGTGACGACGCGCGAGCACCGCGTTTCCGGCGTGGCCGACAACGAAACGTACGGTTTCGGCGTGCGGACGCTCGTCGACGGCGCGTGGGGCTTTGCGGCAAGTCGCGAGCTCACGCGCGACGAAGTTGCGCGCATCGCGCGCGAAGCCGTCGCGCAGGCGCGGGCGAATCGTTCGGCGCTCGTACGCCCGGTGGTGCTCGCGCCGGCGCCGGTCGTCGCCAACGGCACGTGGCACAGCCCGATCGAGATCGATCCGTTCGGCGTCGCCATCGAAGACAAGGTCGGCCTGCTGCTCGGCGCGAATGCGGCGGCGCTCGCGGTGAAGGGAGCGCGGTTCGTGAACTCGGGTATGTTCTTCCTCCGCGAGGAGAAGACGTTCGCGTCTACGGACGGTTCGTTCACCGTACAGACCATCTATCGCACGCAGCCGTTCGTCACGGTGACCGCGGTCGGCAACGGCGACTTCGCCACGCGGGAATCGGTCGAGATCGCGCCGCGCGGACTGGGGTACGAGCACGTGCGCGACGCCAAGCTCCTCGAGAACGCGCCGCATTGGGCGAGCGAGGCCGTCGAGAAGCTCGGCGCCAAGTCGGTCGACGTGGGGCGCTACGATCTCGTGCTGCATCCGTCGCATCTCTGGCTCACGATTCACGAATCGGTGGCCCATCCCACGGAGCTCGATCGCGCGATGGGCTACGAGGCCAACTACGCCGGGACGAGCTTCGTCGCGCCGCCGGAGAAAGTCCTCGGCACGCTCAAGTACGGCTCTCCGCTGATGAACATTCGCGGCGACCGGTCGCAGGCGGGATCGCTGTCGGCGTGCGGCTGGGACGACGAAGGCGTGAAGCCGGAGGACTTCGACATCATTCGGCACGGCACGTTCGTCGACTATCACACCACGCGCGAACAGGCGCTCTGGCTCGACTGGTACTACAAGAAGACCGGCCGGCCGACGCGCTCGCACGGCTGCTCCTACGCGCAGAGCTGGTCCGCGGTGCAGTTCCAGCGCATGCCGAACGTTTCGCTGCTGCCCGGCGACAAGGATCTCGACTGGAACGATCTCATCGCCGCCACCGATCGCGGCATCGCCATCATCGGCGACGGCTCGTTCTCGATCGATCAGCAGCGTTACAACGCGCAGTTCGGCGGCCAGGTGTTCTACGAGATTCGCAACGGCAAGATCACCGGCATGCTCAAGGACGTCGCGTACCAGATGCGCACGCCGGACTTCTGGGGCAGCCTCGACATGATCGGCGGTCCGAAGAGCTATTTCCTCGGCGGGGCGTTCAGCGACGCCAAGGGACAGCCGGTGCAGGTGAACGCCGTCAGCCACGGCGCGCCGGTCGCGCGGTTTCGCAACGTCAACGTGATCAACACGGGGCGCACCGCATGACGCTCCGTTCGCTGTTGAGCGAGGCGCGCTATCTGTCGCGCGAGGAATGCGACGCCATCGCCAGGCGCGCGCTGTCGTTCGCCACGGCGGACGAAACGCGCGTGCTGCTCAACAGCTCGAGCCGCGGCAACACGCGCTTCGCCGTCAACCAGATCTCGACCGGCGGCGATACGTTCGACGCCGTCGTCACGGTGATCAGCAAGTTCGGAAAGCGCAGCGGCTCGTCGTCGACCAACCAGTTCGACGACGAGGGTCTTCGCGCCACCGTGCAGATGGCGGAGCGGCTCGCCCGGTTGAGTCCCGAAGATCCGGAAGCAATGCCGGAGCTGGGACCGCAGACGTATCAGCCCGGGCGCGATTGGGCGGATGCGACCGCGGCGCTCGATCCGGCAGCGCGCGCGCAAGCCGTCGAAGCGATCACGAATCCCGCAAAGCAGGCGGCCCTCGTGTCGACGGGGTTTCTCGAAACGATCGCCGGCGCGAACGCGATCGCCAACAGTCGCGGCCTGTTCGCCTACAACCGATCCACGTCCTGCGTGCTCACCACCACCGCGCGCACGCAGGACGGTACCGGGTCAGGGTGGGCCGGGGCGACGCACTACGACTGGAGTCGCATCGATTCGTCGGCGCTCGGTACGATTGCGGCGGACAAGGCCCGCCGTTCGGCACATCCGGTGGCAATCGAGCCGGGGCGATACACCGTCGTGTTCGAGCCCACCGCGGTTGGCAATCTCGTGCAATTCATCACGCGCGCGCTCAATGCGCGCGCGGCGGACGAAGGGCGTTCGTTCTTCTCGCTGCCCGGTGGACAGAACAAGATCGGACAGAAGGTCGTCGACGAACGCGTGACGATCAGCTCCGATCCGTTCGATCCGGACGTTGCCGGCGCGCCGTTCAGTGGTGACGGTTTGCCAATGCAACGCGTCGTATGGATTGACAATGGAGTTGTCAAGAACCTGGATTACGATCGATATTGGGCGCAGCAGCGAAATCGCGCGCCGACGGCATCTGGCGGTTCGATTCGCATGAGTGGTGGCACCGCGTCGCTCGACGATCTGATTCGCTCGACGACGCGCGGCCTGCTGGTGACGCGCTTCTGGTATCTTCGGCCGGTGGATCAACGTACGATTCTCTACACCGGTCTGACTCGCGATGGAACGTACCTGATCGAGAATGGCAAGATCACCAAGCCGGTGAAAAACCTTCGGTTCAACGATTCGCCGATCTTCATGCTCAACAACCTGGACGAGATGGGCGTCCCGGTGCGCGTGAGCGCGAGTGAAGGCGGCGATCCCGGCCAGGCGATCATGGTGCCGCCGATCAAGGTGCGCGATTTCAATTTCACGAGCTCGAGCGATGCCGTTTGATGGTGCCGTACCCCAGACTTCACGCCGCTCCGCGGAGCGGCGTGTAGCGGCGGCCGACACACCTCTGGTGTGAACGCCGTCGTCTCACCGATCCACCGGGGGATCGGTTGAGAGCACGAACCTCCATGAATGGAGAGATCACCATGGCTGCACGGAAAGGAGCCCGCAAGGGCGCGAAGAAGGGCGCGAAGAAGGGTGGACGCAAGTCCGCCAAGAAGGGCGGCCGCAAGTCGGCGAAGAAGCGCCGCTAGTTCGCGCAATTCGTAGAAAAAGGGAGCCGGCGTTCGCGCCGGCTTCTTTTTTTCTACCGGGCGTATCGCGCCGATGCGAGATCGACGATGCGTGAGATCAGCGCCTCGTACTCGGTGCCGCCCTGGCGCGCGGCGCGCGCGAACTCGCTCTCGCGTTCCAGATAGCAATTCGGGTTCACTTCGATGACGTAGATCTCGCCGGACGCCGTGACTCGCAGATCGATCCGCGCGTAGTCGCGCAGTCGCAATGCCTCGAATGCCTCGACGGCCACCCGCTGCATGCGACCGGCCAACTCGTCGTCGAGGTCCGTCGGGAAGATCGATCGCGTGCCCGCGTACTCCGCTCCGGAGCCGCTGCCATCCTCGCCCCACTTGGCCTCCCAGCTCGCGATGCGCGGACGGTCGGGCGGAAAGCCCGTGAAGTCCAGCTCGATCACCGGCAGCGCTTCGGCGTTGAGATTCCCCAGCACGCCTACGTAGAACTCGCGTCCCTCGATGAATTGCTCGACGAGCACGGGTTGCTGATACTCGGTCTGCAGCGCGTCGATGCGACCGAACAGCTCCTTGATCTCGTGCACCACCGACGCCGACGTAATGCCGAGCGACGCATCCTCCTGCGGCGGCTTGACGATGACCGGAAAGTCCAGATCGCCCGCCCAGTCGACGGCCCCCCGATACAGCGTCGCGAATTCCGGCGTCAGAATTCCGTGAAAGCGCAGGATCTGCTTCGTGAGCGTCTTGTCGCCGGCGAGCAGCAGCCCGGCGGGACTCGATCCCGTGTACCGCAAATCCATGAGATTCAACAAGGCCGCCACGTTCGACTCCAGCGCGCTCTTGCCGCGAAACGACTCCGCGATGTTGAACACGAGATCCGGCGCCTCGTGGCGAAGCGCCGTCACCACCGGTTCCAGCTCGCGATCGACCGTCACCCGACCGACTTCGTGATCAAGCGAACGGAGCGCACCAGTGAGTTGGTCGAGTACGGGATCGACGGGCGGCTCGAGCGCGTCCGCCGTGTGGAGCAGGACGATCTTCATTCGGCGCCGACGCCGCGCCGCGCGCCGGCCGTTCGGCCGAGCGTGCGGGTGTGGCGGTAGTTCATCACGACCGCGGTGCCGAACGCCGTCAGCTCGATCAACGTCGACGCCTCCAGGCTGCCGACGCGCAGATCGAGCTCTTCGCTCCGGCCGGCGAGATGGTCGAGCAGCGAGCGCACGATGCTCGGCGATTCGCCGGTCCAGTACGCGATGCGCGATACGATTTCACGATAGTGGCGGTGAATGAACCACTTTGCCGGCTCACCCTGCGGCGCGTCGGCCGCCGCGACGAAGATGCCGCGCAGATCGCGGTCGAATTGCCGTGGATCCTGGATCGGCACGGACTCGTCGCTTTCGGCGTAGTGTTCCGCCAGCGTGTAGTGCATCGCTTCCACCGGCAGATCGTCCTCGGCCGGCGCCGGCGCGGCCGGTGTGCGGGACCCGATCTCCTGCATCACCCGGTCGACGTATTCGAGTTTCGTCAATGCCGGCCAGCCCGCGTATTCCGATCGCCAGTCGCGATTGGGCGTCAGCCACACGGCAAAGGTCTCGGCGAAATCCTCATCCGGGTGTTTCTGCGCGTACCAGCCGAGGATGTGCCGCACGTATTCGCGTGAAAACGGATCGGCGCGGTATCGCTCACGGTACGGACGCGAAAACGGGCCGAACGTGCTGCGCCACTCCGGTCGCTCGTACAGACAGAAGGCGTAGTTGATCGCGTGCCCGCACTCGTGGCGCAGGTAGCGCATCGCTTCGACGTCATCTTCGATTCCGGCGGACATCTCGGCTTCGATCCGCTCGAGCTTCGGGTCGACGAGATAGAAGGGAACAGCGATGATCGGCGTGCCGTCGGGGCAACCCCACTGGTCGCTGAGGTAGACCGGCGGGTGAAATGCGATGCCGTGGGCGGCGAGCTCCGCGTACAGCGCTTCGACCAGCCGCTCGACGCGCGAACCGCGGACGGTCAGACCGAGTCCGGAAATCTTCCGGCCGAGCAGGGCGGTGCGCTCGCGCTCCCACGAGGGATCTGTCACGATACCGTGCGGGGGCAAGGCGCGTACCGAGCCCATGAAGCGAGTATGAATGCTGAAACGGCGCCACGGACGTGGCGCCGTTTCGGGGACTGCGAGCGGGGGACCGAGTGCTCAGGCGACCTGTCGGCCAGCCTTCTCTTCGGGAAGCTCCGGGGCAGGGCCCCAGACGTAGGCGAAGACTTTGGGCGCCTTTTCGTGATGGGTGCCCCTCGAGATCACGATGCCGATGGGCTCCTGATCGGGCACGCTGTTCGGCGACGACTTCATATAGTAGTAAGCGAATGGAGGTAGGCTGACTCGGCGCACGCCCACGGCGACGAGAACGGGTCGCCGCAGTGGGCTGCGCGGAGGCGCGATCGCGAGACGACCGCGAAGCTGCTCATAAGCAGCAGCGATGCCACCGCGGGCCATATATCCAAGTGGCGGAGTGG
>JAICKA010000095.1 GCA_025928185.1 Gemmatimonadaceae bacterium | reverse complement strand
GGAAGCTCGGCGCCGAGTCGCGCAACGTGTGGATCACCCGCGCCGAGGCGAACGATGATTCGATCGTGCACCTGCTCGACGGCGCCACGGGTGTCTGGTTCGGCGGCGGCGATCAGGTGCGTCTCATCGGCGTGTTGCGCGGAACGCGCACGGCGGCGGCGATTCACGCGCGCTACGCGGCCGGCGCGGTGATCGGCGGTACGTCCGCCGGCGCCGCGGTGATGTCACAGGTCATGATCACGGGCGACGAACGGCATCCCGGCGGCGACCGGCGCGACACGACCACGGCGTTCATGACCATCGCCCGCAACAACATCGTCACCGACACGGGCTTCGCGCTGATCAGTGATGCGATCATCGATCAGCACTTCCTTCGCCGCAAGCGGAGCAACCGTCTCATGAGCGTCGTGCTCGAGCGAGCGCCACACCTCGGCGCCGGCATCGATGAATCGACCGCGCTGATCGTCCACCCGGACGGACGCTGGACCGTCGCCGGCGCGAGCGCCGTTTCCATATATGATGCGCGCCACGCCATGATCACGCCGGCGGGCGCGCACGTGCTCGGCGCAACCAACATTCGAGTGCACGTGTTGCCGGCCGGAAGCACGTTCGATCCGCGCACGGGTGAGGCGCACCTGCCGTAAGCGCGCTATTCAGAAATTAGTTAACTCGTTACGCATCGCTTGACGTTGCCTGTGGGGCGCGGCAAACTCGCCGATTGACGATCGCTGTTCGTCGAAGATCGTTCACTCGGCGATCTCTCTCGCCGTTTCCCCACAGGAGCACGCATGACGACACTCGGCAGGAGATGGCGAGCGACGCTTGCCATCGGCACGCTTGGCGGCGCATTGGCGTTCGCCGCGCCGGCCGGCGCACAACAGACAGGCACCATTCACGGCACGATCTCCGATTCGGTCAGCCGAGCGGGCATCACCTCGGCGCAGGTGACGATTCCTGGAACGACGCACGGTGCGACGACGAATCCGGCCGGAGAGTTCACGTTGCGTGGTGTCGCCGCCGGATCGGTGGTGCTCAACGTCCAGCGTCTCGGCTTTGCGCCGGAGCAGCGAACCGTTTCCGTTCGTGCGGGCGACACGACGGTCGTGGACATCCTGCTTCGCCCCGTGGCGGCAACGCTGTCGGAAGTCGTCTCGGTCGGATACGGCACGTCGAGTCGTCACGACGTGACGAGCGCGATCGCGTCGGTGGATTCGACGGCGATTCGCAACGTGCCGGTGGCGGGAATCGACAACGCCATTCAGGGCAAGATCGCCGGCGTGCAAGTGATGCAGAACTCCGGCGAGCCGGGGAGCGGCATCTCGGTCCGCGTCCGCGGTCCGGCGTCGCTGAACGCCGGCAATCAGCCATTGTACGTCGTCGACGGCGTCCCGATCATTTCGGGCTCCTACGACCAGATCTCGCTGAGCGGCCAGGACATGACCGCGGTCACCGGCTTGAATCCGGACGAGATCGCGTCGATCGACGTCCTCAAGGATGCGGCGGCAGCGGCGATCTATGGATCGCGCGGATCGAATGGCGTCGTGCTCATCACGACCAAGCGCGGCGCCACCGGCGCCACGAAGTTCTCGCTCAACACGTACGTCGGTTCGCAGTCGGTGGAGAAGAAGATCGGTCTGCTGAACGCGAAGCAGTACGTCGAGGTCATGAACGAAAGCGCGAAGAACGACGGTTATACGCCGGACGAGTACGACTTCACGCCCGGCGTCGACGACGCGAATACCTATGATTGGCAGAGCGCGGTGTTTCGGCACGCGCCGGTGAGCGATGCGCAGCTCTCGGTCAGCGGCGGCTCCGACCGGCTCAAGTACTACGTGTCCGGCGGCAATTTCAGCCAGACGGGCATCGTGATCGGCTCGAAGTACCAGCGCCAGTCCGGCCGCGTGAACATGGACATCTCGGCAACCGACAAGCTGTTGATCTCCACGTCCATTGGCCTGACGCGCGAAGACGACGATCGCATTCCGGGCGACCTCAGTCTCGACGGCGTGGTGACGAACGCGATCGGCCTGCAGCCGATGCGGCCCATCTACGGCGACAGCTATGGCTTCGGCGGTACGGACGAAAGGCTCCGGTACTCGAACCCCGTCGCGATCGCAGCATTCAACTTCGACAACTTCAAGACGCTGCGTTCGCTCGGCAACGTCGAGGCACGGTACGGGTTCACGCCGCGTCTCTGGTTGAACGCGCGCGCCGGCGGTGACGTGTACGGTGTGGACGAACTGGCATGGTCGTCACCGAAGGTCGACAAAACGTACGCGGCGAGCGCGGATGGCGTCGGCCGCAGTGGGCACACGACGGCGACCAAGTACGTCCTGGAGAGTTTCCTCAACTTCGACGCGTTGCGGAACGACAAGTCGCAGCTCAACCTCGTGGGCGGCGCGAGCGTCGAGTGGAATCACTCGGGGCTGAACTACATCCGCGGCGAGGGCTTTCCGAGCGGGTTCACGACGTACGTGCAGAACGCGGCGAACATCACGACCTGGGACGGCAGCGCGACGGACAACAACCTCGTGTCGTTCTTCACCCGCGCGAACTATTCGCTGTTCGATCGATATCTGATTGGCGCCAGTCTTCGCGCCGACGGCTCGTCGCGGTTCGGCGCCGACAATCGGTACGGCATCTTCCCGGCCATTTCGCTCGGCTGGAACGTCACCGACGAAAGCTTCGCGCGCGGCCTGTCGCGGTTCGCGACGCTCAAGCTGCGCGGCAGCTATGGCATGACCGGCAACCAGGGCATTGGCGACTTCGCGAGTCTGACGCTGGCGAGCGGCGCCCCGTACGCCGGCGCACCGGGCGTGGCGGGAACGCAGCTGGGGAATCCGGATCTCAAGTGGGAAACGACGAAAGAAGTGGATCTCGGCGCCGACGTGTCGACGCTTGCCGGACGGATCGGCGTGATCGTGGATTGGTACGACCGCAAGACCTCCGACCTGCTCGTCCAGTTGCCGGTTCCATCGACGAGCGGCTACACGACGACCTGGTCCAACATCGGCGCGCTGCAGAACTCGGGCGTCGACCTCGCGCTCCACACCGTGAACCTCAAGTCGAGCACTGGCCGCGGGTTCGGTTGGACGTCGGACCTCAACGTCACCTGGAATCGCAACAAGGTGACGGAGCTCTACGGCGGACAGCCGATCACGTTCACCGTCAGCAGCCGCATCACATCCGTGGCGGCGGTGGGCAAGCCGCTCGGCGAGTTCTACATGTACAAGTTCCTGCGCGTCGATCCCGACGACGGCAACGCGGTCTTCGCGACGGCCGACGGCGGCGAAACGGAAAGTCCGACGTCCTCGGACCTGATGTTCGCCGGCAGTCCGCAGCCACAGTATTTCGGCGGATTCACCAACACGTTCACCCTGGGGAACTTCGATCTTCGCGGATTCCTGCAGTTCAGCGAAGGCAACAAGGTGTTCGACATGATGCGGATCTTCACGGACGACGGTGGCTGCAGCTACGACAACAAGAGCACGCTGTCGTTGACGCGCTGGCAGAAACCCGGCGATATCACCAACGAACCGCGCATGAGCTATGACTGCGCGTCGGGCGCCGACCTGATGTCCAGCCGCATGGTGGAGGACGGCTCGTTCGTTCGGCTCGGCGAGCTGACGCTTGGTTATCGGTTGCCGAACCGCCTTGCGTCCAGCCTGCACGCGTCGGACGCTCGGATCTTCGTCTCCGGCCGCAACCTCAAGACCTGGACGAATTATTCCGGCTACAACCCGGACGTGAACAGCAACGGCGTCCTGGCCAACGTGGTCATGGGAGTCGACTACTACGCCTACCCGCTCGCGCGCACGTTCAGCGTGGGCATCAGCGCAGGATGGTGAGCGCCATGACCAGACCAGACATTCATCCGAGGATGCAGCGCGTGATGCGATACAGGTACATGATTCCGGCAGCGTTCGCCCTCGTGGCGCTGGCCGGCTGCAACAATGTGCTCGACACGGCTCCCTCGAACCGGGTGCTCGCCAGCCAGGAGATCGTCGATCAGCCGAGCGCCGAGGCGGCGCTCAACGGCGCGTACGACGCGTTGCAGAGTTCCGGCGCATACGGCCTGGATATCGAGATGCTGGGCGATCTGCCCGCCGACAATCTCACGTGGGTCGGCACGTATCAGTTTCTCGGAAACATCGAGGACAATCAGATCGCGGCGGACAACCCGGAAGTCACCGACATGTGGGTGGCGTTGTATCGGCAGATCGACCGCGACAACGTGATCATCGAGAAGGTGCCGACCGTTGCCAGCATTCCAGACGACGCGAAGGCCGAGATCATGGGCGAGGCGTATCTGCTGCGGGCGCTCAGCTATCACAATCTCGTGAAATTCTGGGGTGGCGTCCCCATGCCGCTCGCGCCGGTCACCGTCGCGCAGGACGCGTCCAAGTACACGCGCGCCTCGGTGGCGGACGTATACACGCAGATCCTGTCGGATCTCGACAATGCGGAACAGCGCATCTCGTCGACCGACGTATTCCGCGCGAACGTGTCGGCGGTGAATGCGATCCGCTCGCGCGTGCTGTTCTATCGCGCCAGCACGCCCGGGGCGAATGCGGCCGCGGATTACCAGGGCGCGCTCGATGCCGCGAACGCGGTGTTGGCCGGTCGCGACACGCTCACCGTCCCCTATCCCGATCTGTTCTCGGCCAACGGCACCGAGACGGCCGACGACATCATGCGGGTGCGCTTCACGGAATCGGAGGAGAATGATCTCGGGTACTACTATCAATACGAGGGGCGGTTCGAGACCGCACCAACGACGAACCTGGTGACAACGTACGAGCCGGGTGATCTGCGCAAAGCATGGTCGATCGCGCTCCGGCCAAGAAGCACGACGCGCTACCAGGGCATGAAATTCCCCACGACCATCGGTACGGAGAGCCCCCACGTGATCCGGTTGGCCGAGCTGGTGCTGATCAAGGCGGAAGTGCTGGCGCGGCAGAACGACCTCGCGGGTGCCGTGGCCGAGTACAACAAGGTCCGCGTGCGCGCCGGGTTGGCGCCGCACGTGCTCGGCGTGGATGTGACGACGCAGGCCGAGGTGCTGGCGGCGATCGAGAAGGAGCGGCGCCTCGAGCTGGCGTTCGAGGGCGACCGCTGGCCGGATCTGGTGCGGCTCGGCCAGGCGCAGCAGGTGTAGGGGTTCACGAAGCCCGGATATTTTCTGTTCCCGATCCCGCTGCGCGACATCACGACGACGCCGGGCCTGACGCAGAACCCGGATTACTAGCCGTCGCGGGGACGCATAAGGAAACTTTAATGGGGCGGCCGTAACCGGCCGCCCCATTGTGCATTGCATCACGTCGTGGAGCGCGCTCGACCGTGCGTTCGGAACGCGTCTTGCGGCGATCTTGCACGCCGCGCCTCCCGAACCGTGCGCGATCCTCCCTCACCACCGAACGAAGCCATGCCACAACAGACCACCGCCGGCCGCCTGCTCACGCATCTGCATCGTGAATCCGTCGCGCTCCATGACACCATCATCGCCGCGGCTGGCGTGAGTCTCGAGGACGCCGACGCGGCGATGACGAGCACGGCGCGCCTGTCGCTCGCCGAGCAGTTTCGCCTCGCCGAGGCGACGATCGCAGCCGCTCCGCAGCACGGCCGGCTCGCGCGTACCTTGCGCGCCCAGGTCCTCGCGGCGCGGAGCTTCAACAGCGGCGAGGTGGTCTGCAGCCGCGAGTCGCCGCGCGCCCGCTGGGAGTGCGTCGGGCGGCTGGCGCGGTGAGCCGCTGACGCAACGGGCTGACGCGGGAGATGAGCGTTCAGCGCGAGATCGTGACGCAGGTCCAGACGCCGTTCGCGCCGCGGATGCGGACGCGGCTCGATCGCGCGATCGGCCAGGCCTTGATGAGCTCCGCGCGTTCGGCGCCGACGCTGCGCCGCGCCGTCACCGCCGGCGCCCAGCAACTTCGGCGTTCCGGCTACTCGACCGAGGCGATCACGACCTTGTTCGCGGCGCTCGTCGAAGACGCGGCGCGTGCCCGCGCGCTCGACGCGCGGTCGCTCGTGTCCGGTCAACCGCGCTGGCTCGACGTGCGCTCGCGCGTGCTGACGTGGGCGGCCGATGGCGCGCTCGCCGAAACCGACGACTGAGTGGGGCTAGGTGCCGGCGTAGCGCGCTTCGATCGCCTTGACCTTCTCCAGGCGGCGTTCGTGGCGCGGGGCACCAGAGAATTTCGCGTGCAGAAACGCCGGGACCAGCTCGCCGGCGAGCGACGGACCGATGACGCGCGCGCCGAGCGTGAGGACATTCATGTCATCGTCCTCGACACCTTGTCGCGCTGAAAACGTGTCGTGGCAGAGCGCCGAGCGAATGCCGACGAATTTGTTCGCCGCCACCGACGCGCCGACCCCGCTCCCGCACAGGAGGATGCCCCGCTGCGCGCGACCATCGAGCACCGCGCGCGCCACGCGTTCGGCGAAATCCGGGTAGTCGTCCGTCGCGTTCACCTCGTAGGCGCCGCAGTCGAGGACATCGTCGCCCACCGCACGGATGGCGTCGATCACCGGCTGCTTGAGCGCAAACCCGGCGTGGTCGGTGCCGATGGCAACGATCATTGAACGCTCGGCAGCGGCTGTCCCATCACATGCGCGTAGACGAGCCGCGACACGTCGACGATCAGCGCGCGCGCGACCCGCTGGCCGGGAATGTCGCGAGTCAGCACGACGAGCACGTATGGCGTGTGGTGTTCGGGATAGACAATGGCGGCATCGTGCAGCACTCCCGTAATGAAGCCGGTTTTGTGTGCGACCTTCGTGCCCGACGGCAGGCCAGCCGGTATTTCGCCATTGAACTCCTGACGCAGCAGAATGGCGCGCATCGTGTCGCAGCTCGCGCGCGAGGCGGCGGTGCCCGTCTCGATCGCCGTCATCAGCACCTCGAGATCGCGCGCGGTGGTCGTGTTGTTGCGACCGGCGGCGAACGCCTTGTCATCCTCCACGCCGCGCAGCACGCTGATATTGCGCGCGCCAAGCGCGTGGGCGGTGGCGTTGGCCCGCTGTGCCCCCACGAGCTCGACGAGGGCGTTCGTGGCGAGATTGCTCGAACGCGTGATCATGTGCTCGAGCAGATCGCGGACGGGCACGCGGGTGCCGACGAGGGCGTACGCGGCGCTGTCCGAGTCATCGGCGGGATCGAGCGCGTACGAGGAGCCGTCGACGATCGAGTGAAACTGGTTGGCGAGCGGCACGCGCTGGTCGAGCCGCAGCGTGCCGGCGTCCGCCTGTCGGAACAGCTCGATCATCACCGGCACCTTCATCGTGCTCGCGGCGTGGAACCGGTCGTCAGCATTCACGAACAGCGTGTCGCCCGATTCGAGATCGCGAAATGCGACCCCGATCACAGCGCCAGGGACCTCGGCGGTGCGATGCTCGATGGCCACACGAAGCGCGGTCGTGCCGCTGGCAGGCCGCTGTGCCCCCGCGCTGACGGCAGCGAAAACGGGCAGCAGGAACGTGAGCGCGCGGAGCGGCGCGCCGGAGCATGTATGGGGCAGGGCTGTAGCGGTCATTCGGCCGAATATGCGCCCCGGTGACCCGCGTTACAAGATCGCTGTTGCGTCTTCACATTTCACTCGTTTAACAGCGGGGCGACGACGCTCCAGGGTTCCGTTCGCTCGAGGCCTCCATGTCGCTTCCGATGAAACATGAGCGTCCCTCCGGCGCTGCTCAGGTGATTCCGATCAACTCGCGGCGCGAACGCCTCAAGTTCTCCGATTTCAGCTTCACGCGAACACCCGCCGGCCAGTGCTCGGCGCAAGTGTCGCTGGAGTGGGATGATGCCGTGTACGTGGGACGCGCCAGCGGGCAATCGAGTCCGCTCGGCGATTTTCGAGTCGCGGCCGATGCGGCAATTCGTGCCCTCGAGGACTTCGCCAAGGGCGCGATGCACTTCGAGCTCGTGGGCGTAAAGCACGTCCGCGCGTTCGATGCCAATCTGCTCATCGTCTCCGTGTCGTTGCGCGAGGACCAGGTCGTGACGCGGCTCGTCGGCTGCTACCTGGCCGAGACGGATACCCGTCGTGGCGCCGCGATGGCGGTGCTGAACGCCACGAACCGCGTACTCGGGAATTACCTCACGATGCGTTAAGACCCGCCTGCCGCGCGTCGATACTTACTACCAGTAATCGCCGCCTCCGCCAGGCGCGGGGCGGCGATCGTCGTATCGAGGTGCGCCCGTTCACCGAAGACGGTGGCGCGGCAGCCAAGGAGGAATGATGAGGAAATTCTCAACGTCCGCGCTGGCTACCATTCTGCTCGCTGCCTGCATGCGCCCGTCGGCGCTCGCGGTGCAGTGCGCACCGGCGCTGCCGCCCGAGACCGGCGCGATCACGCAGCAGGGCAGCCCGTCGTCGAATGGCGCCGCACGCAACGGCGATTCGGCGGCCGGTACAGTGTCGCCTACGTTGACTGACACCACGATGCCCGCCGCGGCCGCCGCGCCCATTCGCGTCATTCCAATGGCTGCGGCCACCGACATGACCGCGGTGAGTGCGACCGAAGTGGCCCGCCGCGCGGTCGAAGTGTTCGGCGACAGCGCGTCCACCGCGAGCGAAGCGGCGGCCGAGCCGTCATGGGACATCGACGTACACTCATATGAATCAACGGACCGCGTCGAGCATTACGTGCAGCTCTTCTCCGGACCGTCCAAGGAACGCATCGAGGACTGGCTGAGCCGCGGGACGCGCTACGAGCCGATGATTCGCGCGGCCATGCGCAAGGGCGGCATTCCCGACGACATGTATTACCTGGCGCTCATCGAGAGCGGCTTCGATCCGAACGCCTACTCGCGAGCCGCCGCCGTCGGCATGTGGCAGTTCATGACGTCGACGGCTCGCGACATGGGCATGCGCGTCGACTGGTGGGTGGACGAGCGGCGCGACCCGGTGAAGTCGACCGTGGCCGCGGTGCGATTCATCAAGGATCTCGACGAGCAGTTCGGCTCTCTGTACCTGGCCGCTGCGGCGTACAACGGCGGTCCGGGCCGGGTGGCGCGCGGACTCACGCGGTACGCGGGCGATCTCGAGGGCACCACCGGTGACGATCTGTTCTTCGCGCTCGCGGAGAAGGACTACCTGCGGAACGAGACGCGCGAGTACGTGCCGCAGCTGATCGCGGCGGCGCTCGTGGCCAAGGAGCCGGCACGATACGGCATGAAGATCACGGCACGTCCGGCGTTCGTGTACGATTCGGTGCGCGTGCCAGCGGCGACGCCGTTGGCCGCGATCGCCAAAGCGGCGGGATCGACGATCCCGCAGCTCCAGGAGCTGAATCCGCAGATCCTGCGCGGGGTCACGCCGCCAAAGGATTCGTTCGTCGTCCGCATCCCGGTCGGCGCGGCGGATTCCTTCGCCGTCGCTTTCGATGCGCTGCCCAAGGCCGATCGCGTCGGCCTGCACGCGGTCATTTCGAAGAAGGGGCAGAGCATGTCGTCGATCGCCCACAAGGCATCGATCACGTCGCGCCAGCTCGCCATGTACAACCCCAAGGTGCGGCGGGCGCGCAGCGGCAACCTCGTCTCGGGTCAGCGAATCCTCGTGCCGACGAAGGCCGTTGTGGCGGCGGCGCGCTCAGTGCCGGATCCGTCGATCGAGCGCTACTCCAGCGGTCGCCGCACGCATGTGGTGAAGTCGGGCGAGACGGTCAGCGGCATCGCCCACCACTTCCACGTGAGCACCAAGGCGATTCTTCGGGCG
>JAICKA010000087.1 GCA_025928185.1 Gemmatimonadaceae bacterium | reverse complement strand
TATTCTCATTCATCCCCGCGCCGCGACGGCGCTTTTGTTTTCCCCCTGGGGGCGCCGGCGGGCTGGGCCGATTATTTTTCACGTCTCTCCGCTGGCCGGTGGGGCGCTCCCGCCCCACCCCCCCACGACTTCTAGCTTCAGAGGTATCCCGCCTCCGGAGTTGTACATGGCCGCGCTGATTGTGCTCGCGATCGTCGCCCTGTTCGTGGCTTTCGTCGCCACGAGCTCGTTCAAGATCGTCGGTCAGGCCGAGGTGCTCGTGGTCGAACGGCTCGGCCGGTTCAACCGCGTCGCGCGCTCGGGTTTCAACGTGCTCATTCCGTTCGTCGAGCGCGCCAAGGGGATAGACGTCCGTTATCTGATCACCGACGTCACCGGTCAGAAGCGGATCAGCGCCGGGTCCACCACTCGCATCGATCTGCGCGAGCAGGTGCTCAACTTCCCGAGCCAGCCGGTGATCACCAAGGACAACGTCACGATCGACATCGACGCGGTGTTGTACTACCGCGTTGCCGATCCGCAGAAGGCGACGTACGCCGTGCAAAATCTGCCGTACGCGCTCGAGACGCTGACGCGCACGACGCTTCGCAACATCGTCGGCGAGATGGAGCTCGACCAGACGCTCGCCAGCCGCGATCAGATCAACAAGCGGATGAGAGAAGTAATAGAGGAGGCGTCGATCGGCTGGGGCGTCGACGTCACACGCGTCGAGCTGCAGGCCATCGAGCCGCCGCGCGACATTCAGCAATCGATGGAATTGCAGATGCGCGCCGAGCGCGAGCGCCGCGCCGCCGTCACGCAGGCGGAAGCGGGGAAGCGCGCGGCCATTCTCGAAGCGGAAGGCATGCGCGAGGCGCAGATCCGCAAAGCCGAGGGCGAAAAGGAAGCGTCGGTGCTGCGGGCGCAGGGTCTGGCGGAAGCGCGGCTCGCGATGGCGAACGCTGAAGCCGAAGCGATCGGCAAGATCACCGCATCGTTGCCGCCGGGCGAAGCGGCGATGTACCTGCTCGGCCTCAAGTACATCGAGGCGTTGCCGGGCATCACGAAGGGCCCGGCGACGACAATCTTTCTGCCGGCCGAGGCGAGCGGTGTGATGGGAGCGATCGGCGCATTGAAGCAGATGCTGACGCCCGGCGCCCGTCCGGCGGCCGTGCCGCCAACCGGCGCGCCGGGTTCCGCGGGCGTGCCGACGTTGCAGCCACGGAGTGGCGCTTGACCCCTGCCATCACGCGCGAGCGCGCGGAGCGGATTGCCCGCGCGCATGCCTGCGATGTTTGCGGTGAATACAGTTACAAAAAGCTCAAAGTCGCGCCGGCGCCCAAGTCGTTGCGCGACGAGCTGCACGTCACGTGGGTGGCAAAGCGTACGTGCGGCGTGTGCGGCGCCGAGCAGGAGGTCGGCATCAACGCCGAAGGGGATGTGGTGTTCGTGAGCTGACGCCGCCGACGGCGGTTCCGCTGCCGGCTCAACTCCGCCCGCGCGGCAGCTCGTTCCCGCTCGACGTGTACGCCGGCGGCACGTAGACGTTCAGCGTCTCGAGCGGTGTACGTCCCGTGTTCCGGATCTCGTGCGTCGTGCCGCGCTCGATCAGCACGATCGTGCCCGCGCTGATTCGGTGCTTGCGGCCGCCGAGGATCGCGACGCCGCTGCCCGACGTGACGAATAGCCATTGATCGGCGCCGCGGTGCTTGTTGTCCGGTCCGCCCTCGCAGTCGCCGGGGGCGATGACCATGGTCGCCGCCTGGCCGCGCTTGTTCCCGAGGGCCACGGAAAAGCCCTTGCCGAATCGCAGGTGTTTGAAGGGCATGAGTGATCTCTGATGAGTACCGGCCCCACCCGTTGCAATCAGCGCACCACGATGTCCTGATCGTCGTTCGCCCGTGCCACAGCCGGCAATCCGGCACGACCTCGGCTTGCAACGCGTCCGCGATACGTCGCGCGACGGAGGCATACCGTATGATTCCAACCTGAACGTGGCTCATCGCGAATCAGCCTCGAGTCTTCACGATGGAACTCCGGGCGCTTCGCGAACCAGCGGCCCGTCCGCACCTTCGTGACGAACCGCGGCGGCCAGGGCACGAAATGCCCAGATCGCAATGCTCGCCGTGATCACGATGACCACGACATTCACGAGCATCGCGGATTGAGGGCCGAGCACTGGTGCCGTGCCGCCGCTGGAGCGTGCCGCCGAGCCACCGGAAACGGCGAGCAGGCCGTCGAGCGCGTCACCGATGGCGTGCAGCGCCAGCGCGGGGACGACCGAATCCGTGAGATACGTCATCGTGCCGTATACCGCGCCGACCGCCATGTAGTAGGGCATCGACGCGAGCGACCAGTAGCTATGGTCTCCGTGTGCGAGACCGAACGCGACGCCGGTGACGAGAATTGCGGCGACCGGACCATGCCGGCGTTCGAGCGGCCGCTGCATGTACCCTCGGAACGCGATCTCTTCGGCAACACCGGCGACGAGCGATCCGACCAGGACGAATGAGAGAATCGTGATCGCCGAGAGGTGACCGGTTTCCGCGGAGCCGGTCGAGGGATGCCCGGTGAGTTTGCCGATCAGCCGAAGCAGCGCGACCGAGGACCACAATCCGAAGATGCCGGCGATGATCGCCATGCCAAATGCCGAGCTGGATACTGGACGCACTCTCGCGAGGCGACGGCGAGCGGCGGCGGTCGATGCCGGCCAGCCGCGGCCGGTCACGTACTGCCAAAAGCACCACAGGTACGCCAGCATCACGATCGGCCCCCAGGGCACGACCGGCAGATGCCGCATGTTGGCCGCCGCGAGCCATGCCCAGGGATACGTCGCGGCAGCGGCGACGATCGCCCCAGTGACCACCGCCCGTAGTGCAACGGGAACATGCCGCCACGCATTTATGAGAACGTTCAGTTCATACACGTGTCGCGCCGCGTTTCACCTCATAGTGCACGGCTACCATCCCGCTCGGATACGTATGCGTGTGCACCAGCTCGAGCGCCGTACGATGGTCGACATGCGCCAGAAGGGGAATGCCTCCGCCGAGCAGGACTGGCGCGATCGTGATCTCGACGGCGTCGACTTGGTCGGCCGCCAACAGAGCGGCGAAGAGCTGCCCGCCGCCGAAGAGCCAGATCTCGCCGTCGCCCGCTTCGTGTCGCAGCGACGACGCGAGCGCCACCGGGTCGTCACGGACGACGGTCACGCCCGGCGTGTTCCGATCGAGCGTGCGCGAGACGACGTAGACGCGCGTACCCGAATTGAACGGCAGCTCGGGTTGTGAGCGCATGACCTCGTACGTCACGCGACCCATGATCACCGTGTCGATGCGCGCGAACAACGCCGCGAAATCGACGGTCGAATCGTCCGGAATCCAGTCGAAGCCGCCGTTCACATCGGCGATGTAGCCGTCCAGGCTGGCGGCGACGTTGTAACGAAGGCGGCGCATGGGACGGATCTGTCGATTCGTTGTCGTTGGCGAAATGATGGCCGGCGGGCGACATCAGCGCCAGCCGGCCACCATTTCGACTTCCTACGACGTACCGCTGACCAAAGTCACTGAATGCACGACGGATTCTTCCTCCCGAACGTATTCCCAAACCACCGGTTGTGCGCGCAGTCCCCCCACAGCTCCACCAGGTCACCGGCGCCGCCGTTGCTCTGCGCCGTGTTGCCGGTGATCACATGCCCAATCGACTCAGGTGAATTGTTGTCGGCCCGAATGCCCTCGTTACCGTTGCCGATCACCACATTGTTCCGCACGCCGTGGGCGCCCCACTGCGGGCACCAGCGTCGCGGCATGTTGACTTCGACAGCCACGGCCGACGAAACGTTCGAGGCCGCCGTCGAGTCGTTCAGCGCGTGCCGCTGTCGGCCGGCAGCTCGCGCGCATCGGCTCGGCGCGCCAGCGCAAGCGTTCCAGTCGCGCACACTGCGCCAGCGCCGCCAAAGATCGGCACCAACACGGCAACCTCTCCGGCGGATCCCTGCACGAGCGCCACGAGTCCGTACACGGCCAGTCCACCGAGCGCGCCCCACAGCGCGAAGCGTGGTAGCGACATTTGATCGAACCGTCGCCGGCGGCCGAGCAGTCCGAGAATGACGGAGAACGCGGCGCCGGACAAGAAGCCGAGCAGCCCGAAGAACAGCGGAAACGGAACGTCCGCAGCACCAACGCCGACGATCAGCAGCAGCACCATTCCCGCCGCGAACCACGCGGCCGCCCAGGTCAGGCCGACGGCGACCGCGGCGCGAATTCGTCCGATCCAACGCTTCATATCGCCTCGAGTGGAAGACGGTGAATCCTCACCGCCGATTGCGAACGCGCGGCCAACGCCGAGGTGCGGAGCAGCGCGTGCCATGTGAGATCTCGCATTGCGGAATCGAGCGTCCCGTCGACACCGTGGCGGGATTCTCCCAGTCGCCGCTGACGACGCCGCCGTCGGTAACGTAGTAGCTGCGGATTCCGGTGACGCCATAGGTCGTCGGCCGAACGTCGAGCTGAATGTCCGCGACGCCGCGGCCACACTCCTCGCCGGGATCATCACACGCACCGGGTATCCAGACCGGCGAATATACGATTGTATAATCGAACCCCGGCCCCCAGGTGCGTGCGGTGCTGCGGCCCGCGAAGTCGGTGTCTGGCCTGATCGTGAACGAGGTCGCCGGCACACATCCCTTCACCTGTTCCAGCTCCAGCACCCAGCTGTGCTTCGGGTCGTGCGGCGTCCGCATGCAGTCGAGCAGCAGGCCGACGTTCGGGAGCGGGCTGCCATACACGGAATCGGATTCGGTTGCGCGCTGACCGTCCGTTCGCACATGCACGATGGCATTGCGGTCGATCGGCTCCGTCGGAGCGCCTTCCGGCGCGTGGACGACGGAATAGAACTGCAGAGTCGAGGGGCGAGATGATTGCTCGGAGGTCGCGCGCAATTCGTAACCGGTCGCGTGCCCGCTCGCGTCGACGAGCGCCTGGTAAGTGATCTGCCAACCGTCGACCTTGCCGTGCGACAAATCGCCGCCGAGGCAGCGCGCGCCGGTGGGGCCGAGCTGCGTCAGATCGTGCGGATACTCGGCATGAACACGGCGCATATCCGGCTCGATCGGCGCGTCGGTGCCCCAGACGTAGTCCCGTGCGCAACGATGGATGGCAAGTAGCGCGTGGTAGGCCTGCTGTTCATTTCCCGGCGGCCCGAGGAACTGGCCGCCCGAGGCGTGCATGCTGACCGTGACCGCGAGCAGCAGATTCCGGGGCCGAAGCATGTGTTCTGGATCGGAGTAGCGTGGCACGATTGGGCGGCGCACCGCGATGTGACAGATCACACACGTTGCATCGCGGTACACTCCCTGCACCTGCACCGCCCAATCACGAATTCACCATGATGACCGGATCGGGGAGCACATGAGCAAACTTCTGCGCGGCCTCGCCGCGGGTTATGGCGCCAAGAAGCTTGGAGGCGGGTGCTTCAGCACCATCATCATCTTCATCATCCTCTGGCTCATTCTCGGCCACTTCGGAATATTCAAGTAACGGAATCCGGCCCGGAGCGGTTAGGCCACCCTTCCTCCTACCGTACGTGGTATACGAATATGGTCAAGCGCCCTCGCCGGTCTGCCGCGGCTTCATTCGCCGTCGTCCTCGCCTGCGCCGTCGCGGCGTCTGCGCCAATCGTCGCACGGAGCTACGGGAATCATCCGAGTCGCGCCGACTGGCGTACGAACATCCGTACCTTCGCTGAAACGCATCTGCAGCATACGGCGTGGGGTCCGGCGCACGCGGTGCGCGACTACGAGCTCACGCGCAAGCTCGCCGCCGCGGAAGGCGTGACGTTCGACGATGATGCGCTCTACGCGGCCGCGTACCTGCACGACATGGGTGGGCTTCCGCCGTATGCGAAACCTGGCGTGGATCACGGCGACCGCTCGGCGCAGCTGGCCGACAGCATTCTTCGCGAGGCGGGCTTTCCAATGGAGAAAGCGCCGCTCGCGAAAGAGATCATGAGCCACCACCAGTACTACCGGCCGGCCGATACGCTCGCCATCGCGAAGCTCTTCCGCGACGCGGACATCCTCGACTTCATGGGAGCGATCGACGTTGTGCGCATCGTCTCGCTCACCACGCGGGAACGTCCGGCAATGGATCTCCCCCACGCCATCCAGGCGCTCAGGCAGCAGATGGATCAGATGCCCACCCTGCTCCAGTCCGACGCGGCCAAGCGCGAAGGAGTCAAGCGCACCGCCGAGATGAAAGGCTTCCTCGACGCGTTGGCGGCCGAGACGGATTCGCTGCGGATCTTGTAGCGGCACAGCCGGCCGCGCGGCGGCCCGCTATCGCTCGTCGAGGGGCTGGAGGGCGGTTCGGTGGCCTCCGTCACCAGGCCAATGTGCGCCCAACCGTCCAACCCGCGGCGTCGTGCCGAATTCGGTCCTCCGCGCGTCCTAATTCAGTCGCGGTCGGACGGGCAACCTCCGGACGCACCGCTCCCATTGCCGTTCGGTTCTCGTCCTTCTTCCTGAGACTTCTCATATGCGGCATCCTTCGCTCCCGCTCGCCTTGTGTGCACTCGCTGGACTGGTCGCCGGCTGCTCGTCGGCGGCCGATCGCGCCCGCGCCGACAGCGCGCAGACGCTCGTCATCCAGCAAGGCCAGTTGCTGCACCAGCTCACCGCGCAGCGCGATTCCGTGTCGCAGGTGCTCGGCCAGGCCGACGCGTTCATCGGCAAGATCGACAGCTCGATCTCGAAGGTGAAGGGCCTGCCGCGCAAGTCGCACGCACCTAAGAATGAAGAGGGACCGCTCGAGGAGCAGGTCCGCCAGCGCCGCGACATGCTCCGCCGCGTCGATGCGCTCGTCGAGCGCGCGCGTCAAACGGCCCGGCAGGTCGCCGATCTGAAGGAACGCGAAAAGCAGCTGCTGGCCGAGAATGGTGTGTTGAAGGACTCGCTGTCGGCCGACGCGCAGCGTTTCCAGGCCGACGCGCAGCAGATCGCGCAGCTTCAAGGCACGATCGAGCAGCAGGCGCAGGCGCTCGCCGCTCTGCAGGCGCGTCTCGATGATTTCGACAAGCAGCTCGCCGCGGCCAAGGAAGAGGCGAGCCGCGCGTACTACGTGATCGGCACCGAGGACCAACTGCTCAAGGACGGCGTGATTGTGCGCGAGGGCGGCGCGAACCTCCTGATCAAGCACGTCGGCCGCACGCTCGTGCCGGCGCGGCACCTCGACGTCGCGATGTTCAAGCAGATCGACACGCGCGCGGTGCACGAGATCGCCGTGCCCGACTCGACCAAGCGCTATCAGATCGTATCGCGTCAGAGCCTCGACGACGTGAAAGTCGCCGAACGGAACGGCACGCAGTTCCGCGGCTCGCTGGAGATTCCCGACTCCGACAAGTTCTGGGCGCCGTCGCGGTATCTGATCATCGTGCAGCGGTAGTTCATCCAATCGAGGGCGGCGCCGTGGCGAACATCGCACGGCGCCGCTTCGCTTTTCCACGGGTCTTGACGCCGGCTGTCCGCCGCTCATCTTGGCGCGCATGACGAGCGTCTCCGGCCGTCCTGTCATCGCGGCGTCCGCCTTCGAGCCACCGCTGCACGCGGTCGATGTGCGTCCAGCAGCGGCAGTCGCTCCGTCGGGCGGTGTCGTGCGACGGTTTCTCGAGCGCTTCGCGCTGATCGCCTTCGCGCTCTATCACCTTCCGCTCTTTCTCAACAACTATCCGTCGCTCGGCGGCGGCGGGTTCAACGACACCGGCCTCGCGGTTCGCTGGGGCCACGTGTTCACGCCGGCGGGCGTGTGGGTCGCGCATCATATTTTCCATATCGCCGGCCCAATGCCGAACGGGTATCGCGGCGACAACGGCGATGTCGCCGAGGAGTTCGGCCGGCTGCTGCTTGCGGTGGTGATTGGACTGGTGTGCGCGCTGTGGTGGACGAGCGCCGACCGTCGCCGGCCGCGCGCATCGTGGGTGCCTGAAACCTTGCGCGTGCTGCTCCGCTACTCGATCGCGCTCGGCCTGGCGAGCTACGCGATCGCCAAGCTGCTGCCGGTGCAGTTTCCGCCGTTGCGCGGTCCGATTCTGAATCAGCGAGTCGGTGATCTGACGCCGATGGCGCTGCTCTGGACCTTCATGGAATACTCACGGCCGTACGCCTTCTTCGGCGGTCTGATGGAGATGACGGCGGTGCTGCTGCTGTGCTTTCGCCGCACTGCAACGCTCGGCGCGCTGACGTGTCTCGCCGTGATGCTGAACGTCGCGCTGCTCAATTGGGCGTACGGTGTTCCGGTGAAGCTTTATTCGACGATGCTCGTGGTCTCTGCGGCGGTGTTGCTGCTGTACGACCTGCCGCGGCTGTATGCTCTCTTCGTGAAGGATGCACCGGTGGCGACGACCTCGCAGGTGTCGTTCGTCCACGAGCGGATTCCGGCGCGCTGGCGGTGGACGATCAAGGCATTGCTCCTCGGGAGCGTGTGCCTGTCGTCGCTAATGGCGATGGAATCGGCCCTCGCCAGGCAGCCAGTCCGGTCCGCGGTGGGCGACTCGACCTACCGGTTGCTACGCGCGCGGTTCCACCTGATCTCGGTCAGATGAGCCGTCGTGTGCCGCGCGCGCAGATCCAGCCTTTCGCGGCATCTTCGTCAATCTGCACGTCGGCAAATCCCGCATCGGTGAACATCGCTCGGTGCTGGTCGACATCGAGGCTTGCCATGGCGGTGAACTTCGTTAGCCGCTCGGCGTACCTCGCGTGGCGGCCTCCGTTGTAGAACTCGGCGATGACGATCATGCGTCCGCCCGGCGTGAGCACGCGATGGCACTCGCGCATTCCGCCCGCGAGATCCTGCCACCAGAAGTGCGTTTCGGCGGCGGTGACGAGATCGAACGTACGGTCGGCAAACGGCAGCGCGAGCACGGATGCTTCCTCGATCACGACGCGCCCCGCCGCTATCGCTTCCCGATTGATGCGCCGCGCCGCCTCGACGCTCGCCGCCGCGTAGTCGATGCCGTAGACCTGTCCGGCGTGCGCCGCGGCCGCGAGCTTGGCGACGGTGCGGCCGCCGCCGCAGCCGACGTCGAGAATCGTGTCGCGTTCGTGGATTGGCATGGCGGCTCGTTCCGATGGCTCGTTCTCAACTAATCCACGTCCCCAACCCCACCCGCAGCACTTCCAGCATCGCGGCGATTCCAGCCGCCCCCGCCACCGCGCTCGCGGTGCCGCGCACCAGCAGCCACCCGCGTCTCGCCTCATTCTGATCGCTGCCCGCTTTTGCGTCGCCAGGCGCGCCTGGCGACGAGGCGATTTCGCGGTCGGCGATGCCCCAAACGCCAAACGCGCCGGCGAATGCCACCGGAAGTACCAGCGGCCACCAGCGCGCAACGCGCGTCACGTCCAGGAAGAGCAGAACGGTGAATCCCACCACCCCAACCAGCCCCACCGCCGCGAGCGCCGCCAGGCGGGCGTCGCTCGTCGCGCGAGCATACTGATACCAGAGTTCTCGAAGATCTCGAGCGTCTCGCGACTCCGCTCGCTCGGTCATGCTGACTCCGGCGCCCAGCGCCGCCTACTCGCCGAGGTCACCCACCGGCGCGGCGTCGCCCGAGCCTTTGCCGTGCCACGTCACGTCGGTGGGCGGTTTGTACGTCGACTTGTGGACGACGATCGCCATGACAATGAGTGCGGCGGTGAGCAGCAGAACAAGCGTCGCGAAGCCCCAGCCAGCGTTCGTGTTCGCCGGGACGTAACGATCTGTGTGCGGAGCCATCTCTCCCTCGTTCGGATCGGTCGGGTCGTGATGCACCGAATATAACGCATCCTGCCCTCGCTCGCGCTCGCCGTCCCTTCCATGGCGGCTTGCCGTGATCCCAGGCGGAACCCGGTCGTCCGGATTCGGTAAGAGTTCCCCGGAACGTGAACCCTTCCGCTCGACTTCACTGTCTATTGTGGTGAGCGGGACGCGGTCCGGGGTGCCCGCCTTCTATCGCAGGCCGACGTGACCGTATTACGAGACGAGCTCCAGCGTACCCTCGGCAGTGCATTCACCCTCGAGCGTGAGCTCTCGGGTGGCGGCATGTCGTCGGTGTTCGTCGCCCGCGACAACGCGCTCGGTCGGCTCGTCGTCGTCAAAGTCCTGCCCTACGAGCTGGCCGCCACCGTCTCGGTGGACCGGTTCAAGCGCGAAATCATGCTTGCCGCGGCGCTCCAGCATCCGCACATCGTCCCGGTGCTCAGCTCCGGCGAAACGGACGGGCTGCCGTTCTTCATCATGCCGTACGTCGACGGCGAATCGCTCCGCACGCGGCTCGCGCGCGGCCCGCTCTCCGTGCGCGAAGCGGTCAGCATTCTCAAGGACGTCGCCCGCGCGCTCGCCTACGCCCACGGCCGCGGCATCATCCACCGCGACATCAAGCCGGACAACATTCTCCTCACCTCCGGCACGGCCACGGTCACGGACTTTGGCGTCGCCAAGGCCATCTCTGCCTCGCGCGAAGGTAGGCGCGAGCCGAGTGCGAATCGGACGGGCACGATCACGCTGGTCGGCACGTCGATCGGCACACCGGCCTACATGGCGCCCGAGCAGGCGGCGGGCGACCCCGCCACCGACTATCGCGCCGACCTCTACGCGCTCGGCATCGTCGGCTACGAGATGCTCGTCGGCACGCCGCCGTTCCATGGGCGCGCGCCGCAGCAGTTGCTGGCCGCGCAGTTGACCGAAGCGCCGGCCCCGATCGGCACGCGTCGCTACGATGTGCCAAAGGCCCTCGCGGAATTGATCATGCGGCTCCTCGAGAAGGAGCCGTCGAAGCGTCCGAAGTCCGCGGGCGACGTGGTGCGCGCGCTCGACGATCCGGCTGTGGTGAGCGGGACCTTCGTGTCACCGCCGCGGCCGGCGGCGCGCCCCAAGCGCGTGCTCTGGGCGCTCGCCGGCGCGGGCATTCTCGCCTCGGTCGCCGCCGGCGGACGCTGGATCTCGACTCGTCGCGACGCAAAGGCGGGTACGAACAAAAGCGCGATCGCCAG
>JAICKA010000048.1 GCA_025928185.1 Gemmatimonadaceae bacterium | reverse complement strand
CGTGAGTCTGTCGCTCGTCAGCGATGTGACCACGGGCTATCTGCAATTGCTCGAGCTGGATCAGGAACGCGCGATCGCGGAACGCACGCTCACGTCCCGCCGCGCCACGCTCGCAATCGCGCGCCAGCGATTCGGCCAGGGGCTGACCTCCGAGCTCGACGTGCGGCAATTCGAAGCCCAGGTGGCCGAGCCGGCCGTGACGCTCGCCCAGACCGAGCGGTTGCGTGCCGAGGATGAGCATAATCTGAACGTGCTGCTCGGCGAGGCACCGACGGCGATTCCACGCGGCACGTCGCTCGCCGACGCGGTGCGCACACTCGTCGTTCCCGATTCCATTCCGGCCGCGCTGCTCGCGCGCCGGCCCGATGTGCAGGAGGCGGAGCGGAGCTACGCCGCCTCGGTGGCGCGGATTGGCGTGGCCGACGCGGCGCGCTGGCCGACGTTCAGCATCGTCGGCTCATATGGAACGCAGGCCGGCGCGCCGTCGAACCTGTTCGGATCGCAGACGAACGTGTATCAGGCGCAGATCGGGATGTCGTTCCCGCTGTTCGATAACGCGCGCCTGGCAAACGTCGCCGCGGCGGCGCGCGCGCAAGCCGAGGAGGCTCGCGCGTCGTACGAAGGCGTCGCCCTCGAGGCAATGCGCGAGGCGAGCGATGCGCTCACCGGCGTACGCACGGCGCGGGATCAGGCGGTCGCGCAGGCGACCCAAGCCAACGCGCTGCGCGCGGCACTCGACCTCGCGACGCTGCGCTACCAGGCGGGCCTCGCGAGCTATCTCGATCTGCTCGACGCGCAACGCAGCCTGTTCAGCGCCGAGCTGGCATTGAGTCAGGCGCAGCTCGGCGAGCTCACCGCCGCCGTGCAACTCTACAAGGCGCTCGGCGGAAGCTGGCCGACGTCCACTGCGGCGCGATGAATGTGGTACGCGCGCCGCAGCAGGATCGCGGCGCGCGAGTTCTACTCTGCTCGATAGAACTCGACGATGGCCGCGCTCACGAGACGCGTCGCGAGCTCCATCGCCCGCTGCCGCGCGACGCCGCCCGCGTGGGCAGCGCCGGACCACTCGCGCTTGAGCACAACGACGAATTGCTCGGCGCGGGCGCCCGCCTCGCGTGCCTCCCGCGCACAGATGGTGGCAGCCGCGCGAATCGCGTCATCGAGACGGTCGTGCGCCTTGTCATTGCTCGCGGCGCAAATACGTCGAATGCGCTGTCGAGCCGCGTCGCTGAACGCGGTGCGTGTTGGCGAATACGAGTCCAATGACTGGTCAGGAAGTGGATCAACCATCGGGAATTGCGGATGCATGTGCGACCAGGAGGCGGGTGCGCCGGAATCGGCGTGGAGGTAAGCTGCACTGCGGCATCGACACACGCAACTCATTGGTATATAATTATTTAGAACACTTAGACGGTACGCCAGCGTACATATGGCCCGTCGGTTGCTCAGTCGTCGCTGTCTCGAGTCCACGCCATGTCCGCACCCGTAGAACCCCGTCGGTACGCGAACGAAATTCTTTCGCGACTACCGCCAGACGAGCTGGCGCTCGTCGCAGCGTCGCTGGAGTTTCTCTCACTTCCCCGGCGTGCATTGCTGTACGACGCCGGCAAACCGATCGAGTACGTGCACTTCATCGAAACGGGCATCGCGTCGATTCTCAGCGTGCTCGCCGATGGCTCGGGGGTGGAGACGGCGACCATCGGCCGCGAAGGGATGATCGGCAGTGCGATCTTTCACGGAGTCGATCGCACCGCCGAGCAGGCCATGATGCAGGTGCCGGGCAACGGGTATCGCCTTTCGAGTGCCACATTCCGTTCGCTGCTGGCGCGTCTTCCCCAATTGAGCGCGCTGCTTCATCGGTATTCGGTCTATTTGTTCACGTTTGCCGCGCAAAATTCCGGTTGCAATCGCGCGCACTCCGTCGAACAACGGCTGTCGCGCTGGCTGCTCGTCGTTCGGGACCGCATGGGCGTCGACGAGTTCGAGCTGACTCATGACTTCATGTCACAGATGCTCGGCGTACGGCGCGCCTCCGTGACCGACACGCTCAACGAGTTGGAGCGGCGCGATCTGATCCGCACACGCCGCGGCATCGTGACGATCGTGGATCGTGCCGGTATGGAGTCGGTGGCGTGCGAGTGCTACGGCGTCATCCGGAACGCTCTCGACGCCTTTCTCCACCACACGGGCGGCTCGACGGCGTTCGCCGACCAGCAGCTCTCGCAGGACGGTTTCTCCACACTTGGCGATGGAGGGTGAGCAGCCGTGCCGATGACCTACGCGCATAGCGCGATTCCGGAGCGCGACATTCCGTCGGCGTGCGAGCCGCTGCTGCAGCACGTGCTCGACACTTATGCGAGCGAAACGAACAAGGTGGCGTCCGTCTGGTCGGCGTTTGAAGACGCCGATCTGGCGTTTCGCCCCCGCGCGCGCTCGAGCAGCGTCGGCGACATTCTGAAGCACCAACTGCTCTCCGAGCGTCGCTTTTTCGGCGAGTTCCTCGAATCGCCGGAGCCGGCGTCGAGCGACGTGGTACCGGATCCGCTCACGACGCGATCGGCGCGCGAGCGGCTCGTGATGCTGGCGCAGCCGCGTCTCGCGTTCCTTGCCGCACAGCCGGCGGGGTGGTGGACGACGCGGGTTCGATTCTTCGACGTCGAGCGTGAGCGCGCATGGATCGTATGGCGACGCGTACTGCATACCGCACATCATCGCACGCAGCTCACGGTGTATCTGCGTATGCTCGATCGAGCGGTGCCGCCGACTTACGGGCCGACCGCCGACGTGCGCTGGGACGGCGCCGACCCGACGACCACCGTCGCCGCGGCTGGCCGCCGTTAGGCTCGCACTGCCTGCGCCACGAGCACCGCGCCGATCGCGACGAGTGCCGCGTACACGACGTTGAAGAACCGCTCACCGCGCAATCGTCGATTGAACATTCGGCCGACGAGAACGCCAACGCACACACCGGGCAGCGATAGCAGCAGATAGCGCGTCAGCTCCCGGCTCCACAGCCCTACCGCGACGTAGCCGATCAGTCCCGCCATGCTGGCCAAGAGAAAATACGCTTGCAGCGTAGCGCGAAACTGTTGCGGTGACCAGCGCCGAAGCGTGCCATAGATCGCGAGCGGCGGGCCGTTCATGCCGTACGCCCCGCCGAGCACGCCGGAACAGAATCCGGCGCACAGGAGCCACCGCCGATCATTCGAACGCACAAATCGACGCGACGCGGAGCTCAGCGAATAGAGGGAGAAGCCGGCGATCACCAGGCCGAGGATCATTCGCACGACAGCATCGCTGCCGAGGGTGAGCAACATGAGGCCGAGTGGAATGCCCAGCATGGAAGAGACGATCAGCCAGGTCGCGCTTGCGCGTTCGATCTCGCGCCAGTCCTGCACGACAATCAGCCCGGCGATGATCACCGACACCGCAACCGCGATCGGCGCGGCGACCGTGATCGGCAGTCGCAGCGCGAGCAGCGGTACGCCGACCAGCGCCTCGCCGAAGCCGACGGTCGAGCGGACGAGCGTCGCGACGAGCACGACGCCGATGACGTAGCACGCCGTCGTGTCTAGGCCGGCCATTGCGACGCCGATGCCGCGGCCCGGTCGATCACGCGGTGCGCGTGCGTCGCACCCGCGTCGCGCGCCGGCGGACGCTCGTCGGTACGAATGACGCGATGTGCGCGATCATCGTGTCGACGGCAGTCTCCAGGGGCGCGGTGCTGCGATGGATCTGACTCAGCAGAATGCCGCCCTGCACCGCCGCAAGGAGTGCCACGGCCAAGGCATTCGGCTCGGCATCGAGACCGAGCTCGCCGCGCGCGCGCATCGCCTGCAATCCATGCTGAATGCTCGCCTCCCACCGCCGGAATCCGGCGGCCAGCTCGGCCCGTGCACGTGGATCCGACTCGGACAATTCGCTCGCGAGTGAGCCGATCGGACAGCCGCCGGCACAGTGCAACCGCCGCCGATGACGGACCAGTACGTCGCGCCACGCCTGGAGCGCCGCGATGCTGTCCAGGCTCGCCAGGTGCGGCTGCTGGCCGTCGAGGATCGCGTCGGTCTGGTGCTCGATGACCGCGCCGACCAGCGCTGCCTTGTCCTCGAAGTAATGGTACAGCTGCGAGCTGCTGACGCCGGCGGCCGCCTTCACGTCATCGAGGCTGGTTCGCGCCACGCCTCGCTCGTACATGAGGTGCGCGGCCCCGGCGACGATGCGCTGTCGCGTCGCGCGGCCTTTGGCGGTTCGGGGCGGAATCGACGGCCGGGCGGAGTCGTGCGTCGCTCGTGGCATGACGAACGATAATCGATTGGACTGGACAGTCCAATCCTGCCCTGCTACACTGGATCACTCAATCCATTTTCCTGGAGCATGGGATGCAACTCGAGATCTCGGACCGGCCGGCGCTCCGGCGCTGGGCGCTGCTGCCGTTTCGCCTGATCGTCGGCTACGGATTCCTTGCACACGGGCTCGCGAAGTGGAGCCGCGGGCCGGAGAAGTTCGCGCAGCTGCTGCACCAGATCGGCATGCCGCTGCCGCTGGTGAGCGCGTGGGGCGTGACACTCCTCGAGGTCTTCGGCGGCCTGGCGATCCTCGCGGGCGTGCTGGTCGCTGTCGTGAGCGTGCCGCTGATCGCCTCGATGCTCGTCGCGATGTTCGCGGTGCAGCTGCGCTACGGTTTCAGTTCCGTGAACACCGTCGGCCTCGCGCCATCGGGACCGATTTTCGGGCCGCCCGGCTACGAGATCAATCTGCTGTACATCGCGAGCCTGATCGCGCTGGCCTTGTTCGGGCCGGGTGCACTGTCGGCTGGCCGCTGGTTCGCCCGGCGCACGACCTGACGCGGGCCGCAAAGATTTCGTTGCGACTGCCACGCGTGTGCCGCTTCAAGTAAGTCCCTGCGCCGGCCGACACTTGAAGTGGGCCCGAATCACGAGGAATGCCGACGGTGGCAACTCTGCAGACTGACACGCTCCGCGACCTTGCGGCCGGAGTGCCGAGCACTCAGCTCGTTGAAGGAGCGATGCTCGAGGGCACGCTGAACGGCGAGCGCGTGTTGCTCGCTCGGTCGAACGGCGTCGCGCGGGCGATCGGTGGACAGTGCAGCCATTACGGCGCACCTCTCGCGCAGGGACTCCTCGTCGACGAGACGGTTCGCTGTCCGTTGCACCACGCCTGCTACAACCTGCGCACCGGCGAGGCGATCTGCGGGCCTGCCCTGTCGCCCGTGCCGACGTACGAGGTTGCGGAGGCCGGTGGCGTCGTGCGCGTCCTGTCGAAAGCCGCGCCACCGCCGCGCCCAAGTGTTCCGCGCAACAACCATGGACAGGTGCGGACCGTCGTGATTCTCGGCGCCGGCGCCGCGGGTGTCGCGGCCGCCGACATGCTCCGCCGCAAGGGATACGACGGCCGCCTCGTGATGATTGGCGCGGAGCCCGATCTGCCGTACGATCGGCCGAATCTGTCGAAGGATTACCTGGCCGGGACGGCGTCCGAAGAGTGGCTGCCGATTCGGCCACGAGCATTCTATGAAGAGAACGAGATCGAGCTGATTCTCGGCGAGCGCGTGAGCGCGCTCGATCCGGAGGCGCGGGAGCTCAGGATGCTCAGCGGCCGGTCGCCGAAGTACGATCGCCTGCTCATCGCCACCGGCTCGGAAGCCGTGCGCCTTCCGGTGGCGACGCAGAAGCTGCGACACGTGTTCACGCTGCGTACGCTGGCCGATTGCCGAGCCATCATCGCCGCGAGCCAGCACGCGAAGCACGCCGTCGTGGTGGGCTCGAGCTTCATCGGACTCGAGGTCGCGGCGGCACTGCGCACGCGCGGCATCGGCGTCGACGTCGTCGCGCAGAACAGCATTGCATTCGATCGGATCTTCGGACCGACGCTGAGCGCATTCATTCGCCGGCAGCACGAGGCCCACGGCGTCACGTTCCATCTGCGCGACAATGTGCGTGCGGTCGACGAAACGCACGTGACCCTGGTGAGCGGCGCGCGCATTCCTGCCGACCTCGTCGTCGTCGGCATCGGCGTGCGACCATCGGTCGCCATCGCACAATGGGCGCGGCTGAGCGTCTCGGAAGGCGTCGTCGTCGATCAATACCTCGAGACGAGTCGGCCGGGAATCTTTGCCGCGGGGGACATCGCGCGCTGGCCCGATGCGCGAACCGGAGAAGCCGCGCGCGCCGAACATTGGGCAGTCGCGCTGCGACAGGGCCAGGTTGCGGCGGCCAACATGCTCGGCGAGCGGATTCCGTTCACCGTGACGCCGTTCTTCTGGAGTCAGCACTACGACACGACGATTCAGTACGTTGGTCACCAGGGGACCTGGGATGAGATCAGCGTCGACGGCGATCCCGAGGCGCGCGACTGCGCCGCGACGTTCCGGCGGGCGGGGCAGATTGTCGGCGTGGCGACGATTGGACGCGACATCGACAGTTTGCGCGCGGAGCTGGACTTCGAGCGCGAGGCTGCCGGCGCGCTCGGCGCGGGAACGGTCGAGACGTTTGCCGTCGGCGGCGCCGAGGGGGCACTCAGCCGTCGCTGACAGCGCCGCCGCGGTCCGCGGGTTAGATTGAAGAGTGCTGGCGAGCGGCCCTGAGCCGCTCCTTTCCCCAGTCGTCTGGCGCCGCGCACGGCCAGCTGGCTCTCGAGAGTCGTTACGATCCAGCGTTCCCTCGTTCACCGAGGACGCCGTGCAAGAGCAGCGAACGGATCTCCGCGCGCGCCCACGAACGAGTCTGCCTATTATAAAATTCTCATTACCCGGCGGCGCCGCACGAGCCGCGCGCCGGGGGATTCCGCATTTTACGCCTGGAGCGTCCCGATGACCGCGTTCTCGTACGATCTCGCGATTTCCGCCGTGCCCTACGATGCCGTGTTCGTCACCGAACTGATGGCCGAGCTGGCGCCGCGACTGCGTACGATGCCGGTCTGGGCTGGGCAGGGACGACAGGAGCCGCCGGCGCCCCACGCCATGCTCGTAGCCGAGCAGTCGCGACTGGCGCTCGTCCTGCACCAGCGACTCTGGCCTCACGACGCCGCGACGCAGGCCGACGCAAGCGTGCTGCGCGAGCGCGTGCGCCAACATCCCGACTCCGTGTGCGTGCTGATGCTCGATGACGCACCGGTGCCGTCGTGGTTGTCGCGCGTGCCAACGTGCGATCTCCGGGCGAGCGGCCTCGCGGGCGTGGCGAACTTCACGGTCGACGCGATCGCATCATCCGGCGGCGCCGTCAGCCGAGCACCCGCGCCCGCCGCGCCGGTCGAGACACCGATGCGATGGTCGGAAGGCCCAACACCGTTCCTCTCGCAGCCACGCGCCCACTCGGCGCTGCGGCACGAGCTCGATGCGATCGGCGCCGAGCTCAAGGCACACATTGCGCGCCGCCAGGCGTTGCAGCCCGACGAGACGTTCGAGCTTCATTCACTGCCGCACCGCTTCATCGCGCGTTTTGCCGATCGCGGCATCAGCTTCTCCTGGATCGGGGGCAGCCTGCCGAGCGTGACGGAAGGACGATTGCTCGTGATCGAGTGGAGCGGTGTCGCGCCGCAGACGCGCGGCGTTGCGGCACTCAAGTCGGCGACGCCGATGCGAGAACAGTCGTATCGCGCGGAAGGCACGAGTCCGGAAACGTGGCGCTGGCGAATGGATGGTCCGAACGGCCGCGCATTCTCGACCGTCAATCTCGTCGCGGAAGGCACGTCCAGCGTCGGACTCGCCAGTGGGGATTGATCTTCGCGCTGTTCCGACCGCTGAACGAAGGACCGCGGCGGCGACCGCCGATTGGCGCGGCGCCGTCGAACCGTACGTCGGCGCCGATGGGCGGCGCGCGTCAGTCCAGTTGCTCACGACGCTCCTGCCGCTCGCCGGCCTGATCGTTCTGATTCACTTCGCGTTGACCTGGTCGATCGTGGCCGCGGTGCTGCTCGCAATACCGACGGCCGGCCTGATCGTGCGCACCTTCGTGCTGATGCACGACTGCGCGCACAGCTCGTTCTTTCCGTCGCGCTCGATCAACGACACGGTCGGCTTCATCACCGGCGTGCTCACGCTGACGCCGTTTGGCCAGTGGCGACGCGATCACGCGCTGCACCACGCATCCTCGGGCGATCTCGATCGCCGCGGGCATGGCGACGTGCCGACGCTCACCGTTCGCGAGTATCTGGCGAAGTCACCGCGTGGGCGCCTTGGCTACCGCATTCTCCGGCACCCGGCGCTGCTGCTGCTCGGCGGCCCGCTGCATCTCGCGATCGGCCAGCGACTGCGCGGCAGGAGTACCGCGACGGGTGCCCGCCAGCTCACGAGTGTGAGGCTGACGAACCTGGCGATCGCCGCACTGCTCGCGCTGGCGCTGTTCACCGTCGGCTGGAAGACAGTGGTGTTCGCCTACGCGCTGCCGTACTACCTCGCGGCGATGGCAGGCGTGTGGCTGTTCTACGTGCAGCATCAGTTCGAGGAAGCGTACTGGAAGCCGCACGACGGGTGGAGCTACGCCGAGGCGGCGTTGCGCGGCAGCTCGCACCTGCAGCTGCCGCCGGTGCTGCGCTGGTTCACCGGCAACATCGGGTTGCATCACGTGCATCACGTCGCGCCGAAGATACCGAACTACCGGTTGCAGTCCTGTAACGACGGAAGCGAGATCTTCCAGCACTCGCCGGTGGTCACCTTGCGGTCCGGGACGGCCGCGCTGCGTCTCGCGCTGTGGGACGAGGAGCGTGGCCAGCTCGTTGGATTCCGGGACTTACCACTCGCTCATTGAGGAACGCATGCCAGAACTCATACTGAATGACACCGATCGGATCGATTGGGCCCTGAAGACGTTCAAGCGACAGATGCAGAAATCCGGCATTCTGCGCGAGCTGCGGCGGCGGCGACATCACGTCAAACCGAGCGAGGCGCGGCAGATCAAGTCGCGAGCGGCGCAGCGCGCGCGCGACAAGGCGCGGAAACAGGGCGCTCACTCGCGGTAGCCGGGGCGCGGACTCGCCGCGCTCATGTGCGCCGCTCGTCCAGCTCCCGCGTCATCTCGATCATCGTTCGCCGAAAGCCGGCGCGTTCGAACAACCGTTGCGCGGCCTCGTTGCGCTCGGCGGTCGAGAGGACAACCTGCGGCGCGCCGCGCGATGTGAGCGCGGCGAGCGTCGCCTCCAGCAACAGACGGCCGATTCCCTGGCCTCGATGGGCCGGATCGACGATGATGTCGTACACGACACCGGCCGGCCCGCGCAACGACATGTAGTCGCGCCCTTCCAGACCGGCGTAGGTGTAGCCAAGCACATCGCCGCCACGCACGGCCACGAGCACTACGACCTTTGGTTCGTCGAGCTGCGAGCCGAGGAATGAAGCGTATCCCGCTGGCGTCTGCGGCGTGGGCGCAATGAACCGCTTCCGGTCGAACTCGTGGTGCAGCTGCACGAGCAGCGCGCCGAGCCGGCCAATGGCCACGAGATCCGCCGCGCGCGCAGGACGGATGCTGATCGCCTGCGCGGCGGTCACTCTCAGCGGTCCACGTGCGCCATTTGCCGCTCGTTGTAACGCGGGCCGGCGATCTTGTCGGGAGTGAGCGCGGCATCGAGAGCGGCCATGTCGTCGCGCAAGAGCTGCACGTCCGCTGCTGCCACGTTCTCCTCGAGATAGGTGCGACGTTTGGTGCCCGGAATGGGCGCGATGTCCGACCCC
Organism: Gemmatimonadaceae bacterium; assembly: GCA_025928185.1. Lineage (GTDB taxonomy): Bacteria > Gemmatimonadota > Gemmatimonadetes > Gemmatimonadales > Gemmatimonadaceae > JAQBQB01. The sequence continues at coordinate 8,656 of JAICKA010000048.1, read as the reverse complement.
TTGTGCAGCAGCCAGGCGAGCGCGATCTGCCCTGCCGTTGCGCCCTTGCGCCGCGCCAGATCGCGCACGGCACCGGCGGCGCGCACGTTGGCGTCGAAGTTCGCACCCTGGTAGCGCGGATCGCCGCGGCGAAAATCTCCCTCCGGATATTCCTCGGCGCGCTGTACCGCGCCCGTGAGAAAGCCGCGTCCGAGCGGCGCGAACGGCACGAGCCCGATTCCGAGTTCTCTCAACAGCGGAATGATGCGCGGCTCCAGATTGCGCTCCCAGAGCGAATACTCGCTTTGCAGCACCGAGATCGGATGGACCGCGTGCGCTCGCCGGATGGTGCGCTCACCTGCTTCGGAAAGCCCGAGGAACCGCACCTTTCCCTCGCGCACGAGCTCGGCCATCGTGCCGACGACATCTTCGATCGGCACCGCGGGATCAACGCGATGTTGATAGAGCAGGTCGATGCGATCCGTGCGCAACCGGCGCAGCGATCCCTCCACCGCCTCGCGGATGTGTGCGGGCCGGCTGTCGACCCCGTCGATGACGCCGTTCGCGTCGAACTTGAATCCGAACTTCGTCGCGATGATCACGTGGTCGCGCGCTGCGCTCCCGGCCGCTTCGAGCGCTCGGGCGAGCAGCTCCTCGTTCCGGTATGGACCATACGCCTCGGCGGTGTCGAGAAACGTGCATCCGAGCTCGATCGCCCGATGGATCGTCGCAATGGATTCACGCTCGTCGCGCTCTTCGCGCGTGCCGTACGCGTGGCTCATGCCCATCAAGCCGAGACCGATGGCGGAGACCGTGAGGCCCTGGGTGCCGAGCGTTCGAGTAGGCAGCATGTGATTCGTGGATCGGGTCGCGTTTGGAGCCGTGGACGCCGAAATTATAGCGACTCCCAGCACCGGCCATGGGCATGAAGATCTTCACGGCACACTCATGAGGCACTGCATCCACCCGAACGACACATCTCCGTGATCGATTCCGCGCTGCCCGTCCTCGCCGGCTGGGAAAACTTCTACGTGATCATCGGCTCGTCCGCTGCCGCGCTGATCGGACTGCAGTTCGTGGTGATCGCGCTGATCAAGGACACGCGCACGCGCACCAACTCGGGCACGATCAGCGCCTTCGGCACGCCGACCGTGGTGCACCTCGGCGGCGCGCTGCTCGTCTCGGCGCTCATGAGCGCGCCGTGGACCGCCTGGTCCGAGCTGGCGTTTGCATTGGGAATCTGCGGTCTCGTCGGATTGGGTTACGGCGCGATCGTCATCATTCAAGCGCGGCGGCAGTCCGGCTACACACCCGTGTTCGAAGATTGGCTCTGGCACAGCATTCTGCCGTGTCTCGCGTACGCCGCGATCACGGCGGCCGCGCTGTGCTTCCATCCGTCCCCGCGTGGGTCGTCGTTCGCCATCGCCGCCGCAGCGCTCGGCCTGCTGCTCATCGCCATCCACAACGCGTGGGACACGGTGACGTACATCGTGCTGCAGTCACTGGACGGCCGCGGAGAGCCGCCTGATGATTCGCCGGCCGAATGAGTATGTAGTGCCGCCCATGGCGTGGCGCTTGCCGCGAGAATCGTGAGCGGCACCCACAGCATGAGAGGTTTCAGATGGCCGACAATCACAGCAGCGATCCGACTTCGGGATCCGAACGGCGTCGCGACGCAGCGTCAGCAGACTCGAGGCGCGAGAGCGGCGAGCCCGGCGGCGGTGCGGGCCGACGTGATGAAGTGGGGCCGACGGGTGTGTATCCGATGTCCGCCGGCGTTCCCGAGGGCAAGCACCCGGAGCTCCGCACCCCGGCGGCGTGGGGGCAGGGCAAGCGCGGTGCGGCGGGATATGACGACGCGGGCGGTTCGGAGCTCGTGATGCGCGACGGCCAGCTCCTCGGCGGGTCGAGTTCCGGCCCGAACGGCGAGCCGACGATCGACATCCACGGGGAACGAAAGAACGGCGAGCGCGACTGAGCTGGACCGTGGCGGTTCGACGAGGCGCAGCAGCAGAGCGGCCCTATCTATGCGTTTAGAGGGTCGCCGTGACTCGATACGCCGACATCTTCGCGAGCGCCAGAACTGTGCTCGAGCGCAACTGGCGCGAAGGCCGCAATGATTGCGACCTGGAGTTCGGCTACACGTGTCCGGACGCCGAAAAGTATCCGGACCAGTTCTTCTGGGATTCGTGCTTTCACGCACTCGCCTGGAGCCGCCTGGATCCACGTCGGGCGATGCGCGAGCTGCGCAGCCTCGTCGCCGCGCAGCAGCCGTCCGGATTGATCGGCCACACGACCTTCTGGCACGGGCCGTGTCGCCTCGCCCGCGCGTTCACGTACAACATTCTCGAGCGCACGGCTTTTCAGACGTCGACGATCCAGCCGCCGCTGCTGGCGTACGTGTGGGCCGAGGTGGCGGACCGCGCCGGCGATGGGCGCTTCGCCGACGAGGGTCGGATCGCGCTCACCCGCTACCACGAGTACCTGGACCGCGAGCGCGCCGACGAGGATGGTCTGATTGGCATTCTCCAACCGGACGAGAGTGGCCTTGACGCGACGCCGGCGTACGACGCGCCGCTTGGCTGGCGGAGCCATCCCAAGGTCGGCTTTCTCGCTCTGCAGCGATTCAATCGTCGTCGGCACTACGACTATCGGCGAGTCGTTGCCGATGGGGGATTCCACGCGACCGACGTGCTCGTGAACTCCGCGTGGGTTCTCGGCTGGGAAGGTCTGGCGCGACTCGGACATCCCGGGGCGGCGCGCCGTGCCGAGCAGCTCACCGAGTCACTGGTGAAGCGGCTGTTCGACCCGGTGACGGGCTTCTTCTACGCCGAAGGGCCGGACGGCGAGCGGCTGAACGTGAGCACGTGGGCGGGACTCGCCCCGCTGGCCATCGACCATCTGCCGATCCATGTGTGTCGCCGGGTTATTGATGAGCATTTGCTCAATCCCGAACGGTTCTGGCTGTCGTACCCCGTTCCGAGCACGGCGGCGACCGAACCGGCATTCGTGCCGGGGAATTCGCGGTATTTGTGGATCGACCGCTACTGGCGTGGACCAACGTGGCTGTTCTCCACCTGGTTCATTCTCCGCGGACTGCTCCGGCTGGGTCGCGAGGCGGACGCCGCGCACCTCGTCGACCGCACCGCGTCGCTCGTGCGCGACTCGGGGTTTCGAGAGTACTTCAATCCGCTCACCGGCGAAGGGATGGGCGCGCGCGCATTCGGGACCTCGACGGCCCTCGTCGAATGCGCGGCGCTGGCGGACGAGGCGCTCGGCGAGCATCGAGTCGTGGCGTGATCCACAGCGCGTACGGGCGCCCCATGCTGGGCGCCGCCGCGTTGCAGCCTAGGCATGGATCGGCTTCGGCGCCGGCTCGATGAACAGCTCGTCGACGTAGCACCAGCCCCAATCCTCGCCAGGCTCGAAGCTGCGGATGAGCGGATGCTTCGTCGCGTGGAAATGCTTCGAGGCGTGCTTGTTCGGCGAATCGTCGCAACACCCCACATGGCCGCACTCCAGGCAGAGGCGCAGGTGCACCCAGCGCGCATGCATCTTCAGACATTCCTCACAACCCTGCGGCGTGCGTGGGGCGACATCGCGAACCTGATTCAGGTGCGAACAGCTCGTGGCCATGGCGACTCCTCCTGCGTGAGGTGATTGTGGCTCGCGCCTGAAGTGTACCCGATATACGTTCGAGCGATGGCACAAGAGACAGCGAGCACCTGGCCCAAGTTGCCGCTCGCGGCGTGGCGCGACACGTACGCCACGCTTCACCGGTGGATGCAGATCGTCGGCAAGACGCGGCTCAGCCTGGCGCCGATGCAGAATCACTGGTGGAACGCGACGCTCTACCTCACACCGCGCGGGCTCGGCACGTCGGCCATGCCGGCGGGCGATCGCGCGATCGACGTCGAGTTCGATTTTGTCGACCACCAACTCGTGCTCCGCACGAGCGATCGTCCGCCGATGACGTTGGCGCTCACCGCGAAACCGGTCGCGGCGTTCTACCGGGAGTATCTCGACGCGCTCGCCGCGCTCGACGTTCACCCGTACCTGTGGCCAGTGCCGGTGGAGGTCGCCGATACGCTTCGCTTCGACGAGGACCAGATCCACCGGTCGTACGACCCTGATGCCGCGAACCGGTGCTGGCGCGCGCTGGCGCAAGCCGATCGAGTATTCAAGATCTTTCGCGGCCGCTTTCTCGGAAAATCGAGTCCGTCGCACTTCTGGTGGGGCAGCTTCGACCTGGCGTGCACGCGCTTCTCGGGACGACGGGCGCCGACGCACCCGGGCGGTGTGCCGAATTGCCCCGACTACGTTACGCGGGAAGCCTACTCGCACGAGTGTATCAGCGTGGGCTGGTGGCCCGGCAGCGAGGGGTCGGTCGAGGAGCCGGCGTTCTATGCGTATGCGTATCCGGAGCCCACTGGATGCCCAGCCGCTTCGATCGCGCCGGCCGGCGCATACTACCACACCGGCCTGCACGAATGGATTCTTCCATACGAGCGCGTTCGCACCGCCGCCGATCCGGACGCGGCCGTGCTCGCGTTCTGCGAGTCGACGTACACGACGGCGGCGACGCTCGGCGGATGGGATCACTCGCTCGAACGGCCCGCGGGGTGGACGGTCCGCGACCGCTGAGACGCGCGCCGTTGGGGCGCGCGGCCGGACGGCGGCCGCTACCGTGGCGCGGATATTTCTAATGTCCTCGTCATGCCCGATCAATTCAGCGGATTCGTAACGGTCCGCGGCGCCCGCGAGCACAATCTGAAGGACGTCAGCCTCGAGATACCCCGCGACGCCCTCGTCGTGTTCACCGGTGTCTCGGGATCGGGCAAGTCTTCGTTGGCCTTCGGAACGCTCTACGCCGAAGCGCAGCGGCGCTACCTCGAATCCGTGTCGCCCTACGCGCGCCGATTGTTCGACCAGATGACCGTGCCCGACGTCGACGAGATCGACGGATTGCCGCCCGCGGTTGCGCTGCAGCAGCAACGCGGCGCCCCGACGACGCGATCGTCCGTCGGCAGCGTGACGACGCTCTCCAACCTGCTGCGCATGCTCTACTCGCGCGCCGGCAAGTATCCGCGCGGCCAGAGCGAGCTGCACGCCGAAGACTTCTCGCCGAACACGCCGCAGGGTGCCTGTCCCGAATGTCACGGCCTCGGGCGCGTGTACGCGGTCACCGAGCGCTCGATGGTGCCGGACGACACACTGACGATTCGCGAGCGCGCGATCGCCGCGTGGCCGTCGGCGTGGCAAGGCCAGAATCTGCGCGACATCGTGACGACGCTCGGCATCGACATCGATGTGCCCTGGCGCGATCTGCCGAAGAAGACGCGCGACTGGCTCCTCTTCACGGACGAGCAGCCGCAGGTGCCCGTGTACGTCGGCTCGACAGTCGACCAAGTGAAGCGCTCGGTCAAGCGCAAGGAAGAGCCGGACTACATGGGCACCTTCACCGGCGCGCGCAAATACGTGCTCGAGACATTCTCGAAAACGCAGAGCGCGTCGATGAAGCGTCGCGTGTCGCAATTCATGGAGAGCGCGCCTTGTCCGACCTGCGGCGGAAAGCGCCTCACCCGTGCCGCGCTCTCCGTGACCTTCTCGGGCTACGACATCACCGAGATTTCACGCCTGCCACTCAAGCGGCTCGCGGAGATCATGCGACCGGCGGCCGATGGCACCGCGCCACACGTTCGCGAGCTCGCGCGAGAGCACGCCGAGCGCGCGATCGTCGCCGAGCGCATCGCGCAGGATCTCGTGACGCGGATGGACGTGATGCTCGACCTCGGACTCGGCTACCTCTCGCTCGAGCGCAGCACGCCGACGTTGTCGCCGGGCGAGCTGCAGCGGTTGCGTCTGGCGACGCAGGTGCGCTCGAATCTGTTCGGCGTGGTGTACGTGCTCGACGAGCCGTCGGCCGGTCTGCATCCGGCCGACACCGAGTCGCTGCTCACTGCACTGCAGCAGCTCAAGGCCGGCGGCAACTCGCTGTTCATCGTCGAGCACGAGCTCGACGTGGTAAAGGAGGCGGACTGGATCGTCGACGTGGGGCCGGCGGCGGGCGAGCACGGCGGCGTGGTGCTCTACAGCGGCCCGCTCGAGGGACTCGCCGATGTGGAGGCTTCGAGCACGAGAAAGTACCTCTTCGGCCAGAACGCCCCTGTGTCGCGCACGCCGCGCGAGCCGCACCATTGGCTCAAGCTCGACGGCGTGCACCGCAACAACATTCGAGATCTCGATATCGACTTTCCGCTCGCCGTGTTGACCACGGTCACCGGCGTTTCGGGATCCGGCAAGTCGAGTCTCGTGAGTCAGGCGCTCGTCGAGCTGGTCGCCGCCGAGCTCGGACACACGCCGCCCGAGCCGGATGACGAAGGCGAAACGCTCGAGCAAAGCACGTCGACCGAAACGCGCGGGCGGATCGTCGCCATGGATGGCATCAAGCGCCTGGTGCGCGTCGATCAGAAACCGATCGGCCGGACGCCGCGGTCCAATCTCGCCACCTACACCGGGCTATTCGATCACGTGCGAAAGCTGTTCGCGTCGACCAAAGCGGCGCGCGCGCGGCATTACGACGCGGGGCGCTTTTCGTTCAACGTCGCCAAGGGCCGTTGCGAGCACTGCGAGGGCGAAGGCTTCGTTTGCGTCGAGCTACTGTTCCTGCCGAGCGTGTATGCGCCCTGCCCCACGTGCGGCGGCAAGCGGTACAACGCGAAGACACTGGAGATCACGTATCGCGATCGGAACATCGCCGACGTGCTCGGAATGACGGTGGACGCGGCGCGCGAGTTCTTTGCCAACGAAGAGCACATCGCGCGGTCGCTCGACGTGCTGCGCGAAGTGGGGCTCGGCTATCTGCGCCTGGGCCAACCCGCCACGGAGCTGTCGGGCGGTGAAGCGCAGCGCATCAAGCTGGCGACGGAGCTGCAGCGCATCTCGCGCGGCAACACGCTGTACGTGCTGGACGAGCCGACGACCGGTCTACATCCGTCCGACGTCGAGCGCCTCGTGCGGCAGCTCGATGGCCTGGTCGCGGCGGGCAATACGGTGATCGTGGTGGAGCACGACATGGACGTGATCGCGGCGAGCGACTGGGTGATCGACGTCGGTCCGGGCGCCGGCGACGAAGGCGGGACGATCGTCGCGGCTGGGCCGCCGCGTGAAGTGGCGTGTGCGCCGGAGAGCCGCACCGCGCCATATCTCGCCGCCGCGCTTCAACGCGAGCGCGGCGGTCGATTCTCCCAGATGTGCAGCACCGCGTAACTGCGCCACGGCCGCCACGATTCCGACATCGCGTCGGCTTCCCGCGGCGAGATGCCGCCGAGGTTCTTGAGCACCGCAACGTCCTCTTTCGGGAACGCGTCCGGCCAGCGCAGCGCACGCATCGCGATGTAGTGCGCCGTCCACGGTCCAATGCCCGGCAATGCCACGAGCTGCGCGATGAGCCGTTCCGGATCGCACGCCGGCTCGAGCTGCAGCTCGCCCGACTCGACGGCGCGGGCGAGCGCGATGATGCTCGCGGCGCGGGCCCGAATGATTCCGAGCTTGGCGACGTCGTCGATGCTGGCCGCGGCGACGCGCTTCGGCGTGGGCGGCAAGCGCGTCAGCTCGGGCAGCGGCGTGGCGTACTGCCTGCCGAACGCCGCGGCGAATCGCCCGGCGAGCGTCGTTGCCGCCTTCACCGTCACCTGTTGCCCGAGAATGGCCCGGACCGCGAGCTCGAAACCGTCGAACGCGCCGGGAACGCGCAGCCCCGGATTGCGCTTCACCATTGGCCGCAGCCGCTCGTCGGCCATGAGAGTTCTCGCAATCACATCCGGGCGCGCGGCGAGATCGAACAGATTGCGCAATCGGCCGAGCAGTGCCGGGAGCACGGGACTGAGCGAATGCGTGAATTCCACCAGCAGCGTGTTCTTCGCGGGCGCGTCGGTCACGCGCACCCACCCGCGATGCTTGCCCAGACACACCGTGCGCAGGTACGCGTCCTCGGTCACGTGCTCCGCGCCTTCCAGCGTGCGGGCGGCGAGAAACGCCAGCATGCCGGCCCAGTCGTATGGTGGACGGTAGGCAAGTCGCAGCGTGGACGTGTCGGACGGGCTGATGACAGCGCCGTCGTCTGCCGCCTCCTTGCGCAAGCGCGTTGGCGGCATGCCGTAGCGCGCGCTGAACGCGTCGTTGAATCGACGCAACGACGCGAAGCCGCTGGAGAACGCCACCTGCGTCACCGGCAGCCGCGTCTCGGTGAGCAACTGCTTGGCGAGCAGCAACCGGCGCGTGAGGATCAGCTCGATCGGCGAGACACCGAGCTCCTTCTGCACGACGCGGCGGATCTGTCGGGCACTGAGGCCGAAGTGCGCGGCAATCTCGTCGAGGCCAACGCTGTCGTCGTCGACGAGACCCTCCTCGATGCGCTGCACGATCAGGCGCGCAATACGAAGTGCGCCGTCGACCGGCGCGTTGCCCGGCGCCAGCTCCGGGCGGCAGCGCAGGCACGGCCGAAACCGCGCCTTCTCCGCCTGCGCGGCGCTGGTGAAGAAGCGACAATTGCGCTCCTGTGGCGTGCGCGCGGTGCAGATCGGCCGACAATAGATTCCAGTCGACGTGACGCCGACGAAGAAGACGCCGTCGAAGCGTGGATCGCGAGCGGCGAGGGCCTGGTACATCGCGCGGG
>JAICKA010000062.1 GCA_025928185.1 Gemmatimonadaceae bacterium | reverse complement strand
GAAGATGGTCGGATGCTTGTCGCGCGGAGGGATGACGCGGACATCGAGTTCGGTCGTGGGAGCCGACATGAGATTCCTGATGTGAGGGGATGAGGTATCTGGCGCGGCGTGGCGAATGCGCACCACGACGCGCTCGGGGTCCGATTCATCGACGTCGCAGAGGAATCCGCGCTCGACGAGAATCGGGAAGAGCAGTTGAGGGATGCGGTTGTTGACGTGCGCGAGCGTGGCACCCGCGGGCAGCGTCTCGAGCGCGGCGAGCGTGCGGAGCATCGGCTCCGGCGGGGACAGCCCGCGTACGTCCAGCACCAGCTCATCCGCGGAGGTCGGATGCCAGAACCACACCGACCAGTCGTCGGCGGCATGCGACTGCGATTCGTGCGCGAAGCCGCGCTTGGCCAGCACCTCGAACAACGGCACGGGCTCGAAGATCGTCCTCAGATGCAGCACCTGATCCGCGCCGAGCGCCGCCACGGCGCGCATGATTCGCGCGAACGGCTCACGCCCGGCCCGGAGATCGTCGCGAACATCGACGTCGATCTGCGGCGCCGTGCGAGGGCGCCGCACCTCCGGCGTGCCCGGCGATGCGGAGGTCGCGGACTTCGCGGAGTTCGCTGCGCTCGCGCGGGTGGATGCTGCGTCCGCGATCCCGAGCGTCGCGTTGAGATCGTGGACGAGGCGCTCGACCGGCACATGGGCCGTGCGTGCCGCCTGCCCCACCGTGACGAGGCGCGCCATGACTCGGCGCAGCGCGCGATTACGCAATCGCGCAAAATGCGGCGCGTGTCGCACGAATACCTCGATGAGTGCCTCATCGCGCGCGAGCACGTCGCTCACGCGATCCTCCGCCAAAATCGGCTCGAGTCGCCGGGCGTCGATCATGCGGCCTCCTGGGCGACGCGCTGGCGCGGTCCGCCGCGCGCCACCGTCGCGAGTTGAGCGACGAATACCAGCACGCCGGCGAGAAACAGAACCGCGCCTGCGTACGCCGCGATGCTCGATGCGAGCGCGATTGCCACCAGGAGCACGATCACGGACGCGGCCATCATCGCGAGCTGCACCCGCGCGGCTCGCGCCGAGTACATCTCGGCGACGGTTGGCACTCCGGGTCTGCTCATCTGGCCGCGGTAGTGCGCCGTCCACGAGAGCAGCGGCACGATCTTGTAGAAGAATCCAACCACGTACATCACTACGCCGCCGAGCAAGCCGCTGAGGACGTACGCAGTGCCAACCCGCGTCGCCCGTGAACCGATCGCGAGCAATACGGGGCCGAGCGCCGCGGCGAAGATGAGAAATGCGAGGGCCACCATCGGGAAGCGCATGCCCGGATCGATCTTCTTCCGCACGCGTACGGAATGAAATGCGCGCACCTGGCGGACGAAGTGGGCGAAGCCCGCCTCGAGCAGCGCCACACCGATCCATGCGAAAACCGTGAAGTGCGTCGTGAGGCCGAGCGCGAGAAGCGGCACGCCGACGGCGAGCAGGATCAGTGCACGCCGCGTCCACCGCGTATCGGCGCCGTGGGCGAGCAGAAACATCGGCAACAGGCGGTGCGAGACGCCGACGATCGTGATGAGGACCCAACCGACGATCGCGACGTGCAGATGCGTGGCGAGCACGCGCGTGCGCGCGGCGGCGATGAAGCCGGTGTGCAGGTTGTGCAGCAGGACGACGCCGAGCACGAGCGTCGATGAGAGAAATGTGATTGCGAGCAGGATGGCGGCCCATGTCACGTCGCGGCGGCGGGCGCGCGGAAGTGTGGCCGCGATGTTCGTCACCGCCAGCGCGATTCCGACCGCGACCAGGGTGATACCGACGTGCTGTACCGCCGGTGTACTGTCGGCGACACCGCACGCAAACAGACCGACGCCTGGCGCAAAGGTCCAGAAGCTCGCATGCCCAACGCGCAGCCAGCGAATCGGTGCGCCGAGCGCGACCGGCAGCAGCTGATAGAGCGCGCCGAAGATCGCCGTCGTGAGCCAGCCGAGCGTGAACAGATGCGTGACGCCGGCGACATGCGGCGACAGATAATTGCCGTGCGCGAGCTCAGGAGCGATCCACACGAGCCCAACGGCGCCGGCGAGGAGATAGAGCATCGCCGCCGCGAAGTGCTCGCCCGCCAGGGCGACCGAGCGCGTGGCGGGCGAGACACCGGCCGCGCGCGCTGGCGGCGTGGTCGCGGTCCCGACGGAAGGAATGGGCTGCGACTCGGTGGCGGACATCGTCATGTCCAATTGTCGCCGGCTGGGCGCCGCCCGGACGTGACGGATGTCTCATCGCGCGGGCACGCGCCGCGCCGCCTGTGACGGCAGCCCGCCGATACATGGATGGCGACGTGACACGACGGGGCGGCACATTGTGGCCGGCCCGTCGTCCTCAGCGTTGCTCGCCGTTCGCCTCGCCTACCGCTTGGGCTTCGTCGGCGCCGGCGGAGTCGACTCCTTTTGCGCCGGGGGCGCGGGCGTGATCAACGGCAGGCCGCGCGCCGTGTCGCCGCGCGGCGCGGCGGGCTGGAACTCCGCCTCCGCCGGCTTCACGAGATCCTCGAGGCGGACCGTGATTGCCACGCGCTTGGACAAATCGAACACACGATTCGCCGCGACGGTGTTGCCCTGGCCTTTGAGCGATTCCGCGAGCTCCAATCCCGTTGCGACGTAGAGATAGGGAATACCGACCGACGGACGATCGATCCAGTCGCCCGTGTGCAACACGGACTGCGGACCCTGGAACACGTTGTTCCACAACGAGTCGGTGCGCGGAATGTCGAACCAGCCGTCACCCTGCACGTACACGGTGTCCTTCGCTGCGCTCAGCGGCGGCGGTACGAACAGCTTGGCGGCGAGTCCTTGCGTGAGCACGTCGTCGCCAAGGCCGAGCGTTCGTGCGTAGCCGCCGGAGGTGCGCGCGAAGTAGATCGGGCGCTGCGGCCAGGCGTCCTGGATCATGCGCAGCACGAACAGATCGGCGCGCTGAAGCACGCCGTGATCGAGGTTGCGGGGATCGATTGTCGCCGTGATCGCGCCGGCGTGGAACGTCATCGGCGAATCCATCGGATAGTATTCCGGCACCGAGTCGGCTTCCGCCATCGACATGTGAATTGGCGAGCTGGCCGGTTTCACCCACTGCCGGTCCCGGTAGATCGCCGGCCCCTTCGCGGCGTCGTACGTGTACACCGGCCGGCGGATGATCTGCCGGACGTACCAGTCGGTGTTGAGCAACGACGTGTTGGCGACGACGACGTCGCGGCGAATGCCTTCCACTTCCTGTGCGTACCAGAGCGGGAACGTGTCGTTGTCGCCGACCGTGATCAGCACGCCATACGGCTCGACGGAGTTGAGCAGGTCGGCAGCGAAGTCGCGTGTGTCGCGATGGCCGGCGCGTGACGCCCAATGCCAGTTTGCGAATATCGGAATGATCGCCAGTACGAGAATCGGCGACGCGTACGCCCAGCTGTTGCGCTTCGGCACCGCGAACGACTCGCGGCCGACGCGCATGTTCTGGGTGCCGAACAGCGCCGCGATCGATTCCCAGACGTACAGCAGGCCGAGCGCCGCCCACACGCCCCAGGCCGAGAAGCTCCAGAGGAAGAAGTAGTCGCGGTCGCGCACCTCGTGCGGCGCTGAGCTGGCCGAATCCTGCGAGGCGCCGAGCTTGAAGTTCAGATAGTAGATGAGCAGCAGCGTCATCGTGAACATCAGCGGCCCGAAATACCAGAAACTTCGTCGGTCGCGTTGCCAGTGTACCCAGCCGCCGATCAGTCCCAGCACGAGGAACACCGCCGCGAGCAGTGCCTGGGCGAACGGATGCACGTCGTGCGCGTCGCGAATCCACTGCCACTTGAAATACAGCCACCACATGCCGATCTGCTGCCCGAACGTCGCCTGACGATCATTCAGGTCCGGCTTGCCGTACTGACCGCGATTGAAGTTGTAGACGAACGCGTCATAGGTGCCTTTCGAGAACGTGCATGACAGCTCGAGCTTCGTGTGGCACGCCGTCGGCTCGCCCTCGTTGATCGCCGGAAAGTACGCCGATCGAATCGGCTGCGTCGCGAACGGCGTCAACCCGAACAGGAGCACGCCGGCGCAGGCGAGCAGGAGCTTCCAGCGGAGAATCGTGCGCGGCCGGATGATGAGTACCGCGAGTCCCACGGCGGGCGCGGCGAGCATGCCGGCCATGTGATTCGCGTAGCCCAGTCCGCAGAGATACGCCACGAGCACGAGCAGCCGGTCGGCGCGACGACCATCCGGATCGTCGGCCCAGCGGATCATCAACCAGGAGATGATCGCAATGCCGACGAGCGACACGGTGTACACCTTTTCGTTCACCACGGACTGGTTCCAGACCGTGAACGCCGTTGCGCCGATCAACGCGGCGAGCACGCCGCCCAACGCGCGCTGCCAGCGCGCGGTGAACCAGCCCACGAGCACGCGCTCGGTGATCAGGAACCACATGCCCGCCGATGCTGCACTGCAGATCGCCGCGAGGATGTTGACGCGCACGGCCACGGACGACGCGATTGGCAGGATCGAGAACACGCGGCCGAGAATCACGAACAGCGGATTGCCCGGCGGATGCGGCAGGCCGAGCGTATAGGCCGCGGCGATGTATTCGCTCGTGTCCCACATGGCCGTCGACGGCGACAGCGTCACGAGATAGAGCGCCAGCGCAGCGAGCGACACGATCAGCGCCGCCAGATACGACGGGCGGTAGTCCAGCTCGGTATTGGGGGAGGTGGTCGCCATTGCGATCAGGAAGGTGTGCGACAGCAAGCGCCCCGCTCGATGGAGCGGGGCGAGCGTGAAAGATGATGGCAGCGTAGGAGCTACGCTACTAGCGCATCACTCTAGTGACGGAACTGTCGCCGGCCGGTCACGATCATCGCGATCTCGTGCTCGTCCGCCGCCGCGATCACCTCGGCGTCTCGAATCGAGCCGCCGGGTTGGATGATCGCTCGGACGCCAGCGCCGGCCGCCTGGTCCACGCCATCGCGAAACGGGAAGTACGCGTCCGACCCGAGCACGGCGTCGGCGGTCGGGAGGCCGGATATTTCGGCCTTGTGTACGGCCAGAAACGCGGCGTCGACACGCGACATCTGCCCAGCTCCGATGCCGATCGTCGCCTCGTCGCGCGCGAGCACGATCGCGTTCGACTTCACCGACGCCACGGCGCGCCACGCAAAGCGCAGATCGCGCCATTCGACGTCCGTCGGCTGGCGCTTCGTCACGACGCGCCACTCGCTCTCGTCGACCGTGCGCGGCGCCCGCTCCTGCACGAGCACGCCGCCGCGCACGCGCTTGTAGTCGAGACTGCGCGGTCCCCACGAGGCACGGCCCTCGAGCACGCGAAGGTTCTTCTTGCGTCCGAGGATCTCGACGGCGCCGTCGCTGAACTCCGGCGCCACGATGCATTCGACGAACAGACTCGACACCGCATCCGCGGTCGCATTGTCGACCGGCACGGTGAACGCGATCACCGAGCCGAAAGCCGACACCGGATCGCACGCAAGCGCCTTTCGATAGGCGTCGAGCGCATTGGCTCCGACGGCGAGACCGCACGGGGTCGTGTGCTTCACGATCGCGCACGCCGTCCGGTCGCTGAACGGATCGACCGCGAGGAGCGCTCCTTCGAGGTCGAGCAGATTGTTGAATGAGAGTTCCTTGCCGCCTCGCTGCGTGAGCCCGGCCAGCCCGGCGCCGGGCCGCTCGGTGTAGAACGCCGCGGCCTGTCCCGGATTCTCGCCGTACCGCAGCGCCTGGGCGCGATCGAACGCCACGACGATCGTCGCCGGGAACTTGTCTTCGCGCTGTTCGGCGAACCACGCCGCGATTGCCGCGTCGTAGGCCGCCGTGTGCGCGAACACCTTGCCGGCGAGCAGGCGGCGCAGATCGTGATCGGCATCGCCGGCGCGCAAGGCCGCGAGGACGCGCGTGTAATCCGCCGGATCGACGATCGCCCACACGGAGTCCGCGTTCTTTGCCGCCGAGCGCAGCATGCTCGGACCGCCGATGTCGATCTGCTCGATCGCCTGCTCCGGCGTCACGTTCGCGCGAGCGACAGTTTCGCGAAACGGGTACAGATTCACCGCCACGAGATCGATCGGCGTGATCTCGTGCTCGGCCAGGGCAGCCATGTGCTCGGGTTCGTCGCGCCGCGCGAGCAGTCCGCCGTGCACCGCCGGATGCAGCGTCTTCACGCGGCCATCCATCATCTCCGGAAAGCCGGTGACGTCGCTGACGTCGTGCACCTCGAGGCCGGCTTGGCGCACCGCGCGCGCCGTGCCGCCGGTGGACACGAGCTCCCACCCGAGATCGGCGAGCCCGCGCGCGAAGTCGGTGAGACCGGTCTTGTCGGAGACGGAGAGAAGGGCGCGCATGCTGATTCAGGTTAGATGTTCATGGTCCATAGTCCATTGTCCATGGACCGTGGGCTATGGACCATGGACCAGGAACTCACTTTGATTTTGCCACCGCGGCAATCACTTCGGACAACGATCTCAGATCGCGCAGATCGATCACCTCCGCGGGCGAGTGACTATAGCGGAGCGGCCACGCGAGCGCGACGTCGATCGCGCCGTATCGTGCGAACTGCGAGCCGTCGTTGCCGCCATTCGTCACGCCAACCTGCAGCGGAATGTGCGCCAGCTTCGCGAGTCGCACGACGCGGTCGACGTGCGACGGTGATGCGACGCTCGAGTTGTCGAGCGCGCGCACGACGGCGCCGTCTCCCAGTGTCGCATGGGCGAACAGCTCGCTCTCGACGGGCGAGTCCGACGACACGAACGTATCCACTGCGTGCACAATTCCAACCGTTGGCCCGAGCTCGGCCGCCAGCGCCTTGGAGCCGAGCAATCCACCTTCTTCGCGCACCGACCAGGCGAAGATGACCTTGTGCGTGAGCTTTGCCGGGACGATGCTGTCCAACGCAAGGAGCAATGCGGTGTCGCCGGCGCGATCGTCGGTCGAGCGGGCAGTGAATCGCACCGCGCCCAGTCGCGCCGAACACTTGTAGCTCGTGACGGACGATCCCACGTGCACGCCTTCCGCCGCGAGCCCCGCCGAGTCGAGGCCGAACCAGGCGGTCAGGTCGCGCGGTTCACGCTCCCCCGAGCTGTCGCGCGGAATGAAAATGCCGCGCAGCGGTCCGCCGCGATCGGCGCCGCATCCGAGCTTGCCAGTGCGACTCGGAATCACGTCGTCCGGCCGGTGCAGCAGCGCCGTCTGTCCCTCCCAGAGAAATGGAAAGAACGATCCGCGATCGCGCAGCGACACGGTGCCATCGCGCGCGATGCGTGTGACCTCGAACCCGATCTCGTCGAGGTGCGCGATGAATACCGAGGTGTCGCGGTCCGGGCCCATGGCCAGCACGAGATTGCCGGCCGTGTCGACCACCGCGGAGTCGCGCGCCCACGCCGGCAGCAGCTCCTGTACGGCGCTGCGCATTGGCTCTTCGTGGCTGGAAACGGCGTAGATGTCGGTGAGCTTCGACAGCACGTCGGCGTACCGCGAGTACGCGTCGCGCTGGATCACCGGCGGCGCGGCGGTCCACGCGTGCGCGAGTCGAATTGGCGGTGGAGCACCCGTGCTGCCGCCGGCGACCGCTGCCGCCTCGAACAGCGACACGATGTCGCGCTCGCGCAATGTCTCGGCGAGCGTGCCGGCGTACCGTGCGGGCGCGCGCACTTCGAGCACCGCGCCGACGTCGATCGCGGGAAGCGCCGGCCACGGCGCGCGAACCGGACGCGCCACGACTGGTCCGCTGTACGCGATCGGCTCGCGGCCGCCGATCGCGCCGAGAATCGTGAGCGTATCGATGTGACCGAGGCGCGTGAGCGCTGAGCTCAGCCCAGTCCAGCTGAATGACTTCTGCGCCGAGATGATGTAGATCGACTGACCGCGCGCCGCGCGATTCGTCGAGGCGGCGGCAGCGGCGACGGCCGCGCAGCCGGCGCGATTCGCCGCCGCCGGGCCGGCCACGTAATCGGCGAACGTCCACTCGGGCCAGTCGCTCGCCACCGGATCGAGCACGTCGATGCCCATGTGCTCCGCTTCCGCTCGCGAACGCGCGCCGACATCGATATACAAATTCTCAATCGACGCCGGCATGTCATCGGCGGTGCGGCCGCGCCAGAGATGATTGCTGCGCACCGCGAACACGCCGGGCACGTTGCGCGGCCGCGCCGGGTTGGCGCGATCTACCGCCCATACCACCACGCGCTGGCCCTCATGAAACTGATCCCAGAGGCCGACGTGACGATTCGCGCCCGCCTGGTGCACGCGCAGATAGCCATCGTCGGTGATCTCGCTGACGACGTAGCCGGTCTCGTCGAGGCCGCACGCCACCACTCGCGTCGGGCTGCCGGAGCCGACTTTGAAGACGAGGTTGCCGATCTCGTCGCGTTGCCAGCCGGACGTCGCGCTCTCGATGCGATCCGTGGCCAATTGCTCGTAACCCGGCGTGGCGACGAGTCCGATCCATGATGCCACGGCGGCCGCGTACGGCGCGCCGGTGGTGTCCTGCGCGCGCGCCGGGCCAGCCGCGGAGACAAGTGCGATCAGCGCCGCGACTGCGACGCGTCGTTCAGCAGCCCAGAGCGAGGGCGATATTCTCGGCAAGGCGGGAGTCCTCATGCGGCAGCAAGGTGAAAGCGGGTCGAACGTCGATGATGGTATCGCTGGTACCGATGGCGCAGTTGGCGAGCGTGGTGCGGCCGCTCGCCACCGCGTCGACCACACGCGGGTACACGAGATGCTCCACGCGCAGCACGCGCGCCGCGAGCGTGGCGCTGTCGTCGCTGGGAAACACCGGCACGGGCCACTGCGCGATGATGCGTCCCCGGTCGTACTCGTCGTCGACGAAATGCGCCGTAACGCCGGTGACTCTCGCGCCGGCGTCGATCACCGCGCGGTGGACCCGCGCGCCATACATGCCCGCGCCGCCGAATGCCGGGAGCAGCGCCGGATGCACGTTGACGATGCGCCCTTCGAACGTGCGCACCACCGGTGAAGGCACCATCCGCAGGTAGCCGGCGAGCACGATGAGATCGACGCGAAACTCCGTCAACAACGCGAGCAGCGAGCGTCCGCCGGCATCGTCGGCAGGGGCGAGCACGCGTTGTGGAATATCGCGGCGGCTCGCACGCGTCAGCGCGCCGGCCGATTCGCGGTCGCTCGCCACGAGCACGACATCGCCGCCGCGCCGCTCGCCGAGCGCGTCGAAGTACTCGAGAATGGATTCCAGGTTCGAGCCTCCACCCGAGGCTAGCGCCGCAATGCGCGATCTCATGTGCGGAGTCTATTGCCCATCGACGGAGGTCGGAAGCGCGCCGAGAAATCGGTCGACGGCGTCTGCGAGCGAAGCCGCCGTCGGAATCCGCTCGGCCGCGGCGCGATCGCGATCTTCGGGCGGCGTTGATTCGACGAGCAGCATGATGCCGGTGCCGCCGAACGTCGCGGCGGCCGCGACATCCCGCCACCGATCGCCGACGTACAGCGAGCGGGCGCCATCGAGATCCTGCTCGGCGATGGCGCGACGATACAGACCGATGCCCGGCTTGCGGCACTCGCACGGCCCGCCGACGTCCGGATGGTGCGGACACATGTAGCTCGCGTCGATTCGCGCGCCAGTGGCGCGCAGCATGTCGTCGAGTCGTGCGCGCACGGCCTGATAATCGTTGTGATTGAGCAGTCCGCGCGCGATGCCCGATTGATTCGTCACGACGATGACCGGGATGTCGCGCTCGTTCAATCTGCGGATCGCCGCCGCCGCATTCGGTAGCAGCACGATGTCCGCCGGATCGCGCAGATAGTTGCTGTCGCGAATGATCGTGCCGTCGCGATCGAGAAATGCTGCCGGTCGGCCGCTCATGCTATCGCGGCGCGCACGATTGCCGGCAACCGCTCGTCGTCGGCGGGAAAGATCGTCCGCAGATCGATCAGCACGCGGCCCTCCGCGACGCGCGCGAGGAGCGGCGGGTCGCCGGCACGCAGTCGCTGCTCGATCCGCGTCGCGTCGCCGGCGATTGCCAGCGCGACCGAGGGAATCTGCGCGGTCGGGAACGCGCCGCCGCCAACGCTCGCCACGGTATCGACGACGCCGACGTTTGCTGACGCGAGCGCGGCAGCCACGCGCTCGGCCCGCGGCCGCAGCTCGCCGACCGTCGCGCCGAGCTGGGCCAGCGCCGGGATCTCGCGCAGGGCACGCGGCGGATCGCGATACAACGCGAGCGTTGCCTCGAGCGCGGCGAGCGTCAATTTGTCGACGCGATATGACCGCGCCAGCGGATTGGCGCGAATCGCCGCGATCATGCGCGCGCTCCCCAGCACGATGCCGGCCTGCGGACCGCCGAGCAGCTTGTCGCCGCTCATCGTCACGACGGAGGCGCCGGCGCGGATCGCGTCGCGCGCCGTCGGCTCGCCGGTGAGCCCGATGGGCGCGAGGTCAATCAGCAGTCCGCTGCCGAGATCGTGAATCAGTGGTAGTCCGCGTTCGGCGCATAGCGACGCCAGCTCCGCGGCGCCGACATCCGCCACGAAACCGGCGACCGCGAAGTTGCTCCGGTGCACCTTGACGATGGCGGCGGTGTCGGCGGCGATCGCGTGACGGTAGTCGTCGAGGTGCGTGCGGTTCGTCGTCCCCACTTCCACGAGCCGCGCACCGCTCTTCTGCATGATGTCCGGAATGCGGAAGCTGCCGCCGATCTCCACCAGCTCGCCGCGCGACACGACTGCGTCGCGCTGATCCGCGAGCGTGTTGAGCGCGAGTACCATGCCCGCCGCGCCGTTGTTGACGACCAGCGCGTCCTCCGCGCCGGTGAGCTCGCGAAGGAGCGCGGCGCAGTGTACGTGCCGCGAGCCGCGTGCGCCCGTGTCGAGATTCAGCTCGAGATTCGAGAATCCTGATGCGACGCGAACGATCGCTTCGATGGCGGCGGGCGCGAGCGGTGCGCGTCCGAGATTGGTGTGCAGCACCACGCCGGTGCCATTCAACACCGGGCGGAGCGACGGCTGCAGCGCGTCGGCGAGCGTCGCGCTCACGGCTTCGCCCCAGGCGTGCTCGTCGCGCGGCGCCGCCGCGGGACGAGCGCGCGCCGCGTCGATCGTCCGCCGAATCGCGTCGACGACAACCGAGTGCGGCGTGTGCTCGAGCAGCGGGCGAATCGAGTCGCTCGCGAGGAGAGCAGTGACACTGGGCAGGGCGCGTCGGGCGTCGGTCGGCATCACGTCAGCGCGGTGGACGTTTGACGACCGGCGGCCGGCGCGTGCTGTCGGCCGGTGGTTTTCGCGTGGTATCCGGCGGCGCCGGTTTGGGTACGGTAAACGTTCGTGTAATGTCCTGCGCGTTCCCGAGGAGATTGCGAATGCCGTGCGCCGAAATACGGTAGTCCTGTCCGACGACGAGCGGATTCGCCGGTGCGAGCGTGATGACGACCGCGCGGTCGGGCGGCGGAACGTGCGGCCGCGCCGGTGGTGGCGTCACGGTGGGGATGGTGCCGGGCGCGGGCCTGGCGGTCGGAATTCCGCTCGCCGCGCGCAGCGAATCCGCTCGTCGCGTTGAATCGGCGACGCGTGCCTGCTGGGCCTGTTGGACGAAGCTGAGCGGCTGCACGCGGACGATCGCGAGTGCCGTCGAATCGGCGCGCTGCAGCCGGAAGAGCGACGGATTCAGCGTCAGATTGGGATCGAGCGCCTTGTCGAACGAGACGCGCAGCGTCACGCTGTCCGCGACCACGATGTTATCGAATGCCGGCGGCACGGAATCGCGCTCGATGGCCAGCAGCTCGATCGCCGGCCGAGTCGTCGAGACGTTGACGGTCACCGTGTCCCACTTCTCGTTGCGGTCCAGCTTGCGATTCGCGTTCTGATCCACGATCGCGCGGACGAGATACGTTCCCGTATCCAGCGGGCCGAGGTCGAACTCGCCGGTCGAATCCGCCGCCGCGAGGTAGATCAGCGTCGTGTCGCGGCGCGCGACGCCTTCGACGTACGCGCCGACCGCCGGCCGCTGCGCGGCCCAGTCGAAGACGCGGCCGGGAATGCTGAAGCGCGGAAAGGTCGGCCCGGTGGAGAACAGGATCGTCCGCGTATCCTTGCGCACGTTGCCGCGCAGGTCCGCGAGGCCTGGCAGCATCGTGATGCGGTACGCAGTATTCGGACGAAAGCCGCCGTGCGGGCGCACCGTGATGCGCGACCGGTGCCACGACACTTCCGGTGCGCCGGTGCGCGGCGATATGAGAAAAAGCTGATCGAGCGTCGTCCCGCTGCCGCTCGGTCGATCGCTCACCACTTCGTCGAACTGGAATTGGGCGTACTTCACCGTGGCGTTGGTCTGCCCGGAATCGGGCAGCACCGAGACGATCTCCGGCGGCACGTGGCGCTCCGGGCCGCCGGGCGGCTGGCCCGCGGACGCACAGCCCGCGGCCAGCACCAGCGCGATCAGGCGCCGCACAGAGACCGCACCTTTGCCGCAAGCTGCTCGCGCTTCGATCGCATCTCCTCCAGCGTCGCGCGGTCGTTGGCAACGATCTGTGCCGGTGCGCGCTCGACGTACTTCGGATTCTCGAGGCGCCCCGCGCGCGACGCGATTTGCTTGTCGAGCTCCGCCACTTCGGTGCGCATGCGTGCGCATTCCTTGTCCACGTCGATCAACCCCGCAAGCGGCACGATGATCTCCGTGCCGCCGGCTAGCACCGCGTGCGCGGCGGCGCGAGGCGCAGTGCCGTCGGCGGCATGCACCTGCGCGCGACACAGGCGGCCGATCGTCTGGCTTTCTTCGTCCAACACCGCGCGCGCGGTGTCCTGGGCTGCCGGCGGACGCACGAACACCTCGATCGCCCGGCTCGGCGCCACGGCGTAGTCGCCGCGAATCTGGCGAATCGCCAGCACCGCTTCGCGCACCAGCTCGAACTCGCGCGCCGGAGCCTCGACGTTCACGTCGCTTCGCGCGGGCCAGCTCGCGCGCGCCAGAAATGCGCCAGGCTCGCGCTCCGGCAGCCGCTGCCAGAGCGCCTCGGTGATGAACGGCACGATCGGATGCAGCAGGCGCAGCGCGCTGTCGAACGCATGCACCAGCACGGCGCGCGCGACCTCGCGGTCCGTCCCTGCCGTCTCGAGGCGCGACTTGAGAGATTCCAAATACCAGTCCGCAAGTTCGTTCCAGACGAACCGCCGCGCCGACTCGGCGTACTCGTTGAGCTTGAGGCCCGCATACCGTTCGGCGTCGGTCCACACGTGCGCATCCGGCGACGCATGCGGCACGGTAGGACGCAGCGGTCCGAGCGCGCGGTCGCATTCGTCGATCGCGGCGTCGAGCCGGGCGAGAATCCACGCGTCGGCGCGCGTGAGCTCGTCCGCGCCGATCGACGCGATCGGGCGCACCGCCGCGGTGCCGGCCCGATCGAGCAGAAAGCGACCGATGTTCCAGAGCTTCGTCCCGAAGTTGCGCCCAGTCGCGAACGACTTGTCGATGTCGCTCGGATCGAGAATGACGTCCGCGCCCATGCCCATGCCGGCGATCAGCGTCCAGCGCAGCGCGTCGGCGCCGTAGAGCTTCACCACGTCGAGCGGATCGATGCCGTTGCCGAGCGACTTCGACATCTTGCGATGCTGCGTGTCGCGCGCGGTGCCATGCAGATACACGGTGTGATACGGCGCGCGTCCCATGAACTCGTAGCCCGACATGATCATGCGCGCGACCCAGAAGAACAGAATCTCCGGCGCCGTGACGAGCGTGTCCGTCGGATAGAACGCCGCGAGATCGCGCGACGAGTCGTCGGGCCAGCCGAGCGTCGACATCGGCCAGAGCCAGGATGAGAACCACGTGTCGAGCACGTCCTCGTCCTGCCGCACCGGGCAGCCGCAGTACGGGCACTCGGTAATGTCCTCACGGCTGACGATCACCTGCTGCGGCGGATCGCATTCGTCGCAGTACCACACCGGCACGCGATGCCCCCACCACAGCTGCCGCGAGATGTTCCAATCGCGGATGTTGGTGAGCCAGTTCACGTACACCGCTTCCCACCGCTCGGGCAGGATGCGGATCGCGCCGTCGCGCACCGCCTGCAGCGCGGGGCGAGCGAGCGGTTCCATCTTCACGAACCACTGATCCGACAGGCGCGGCTCGACCACAGTGTCGCACCGATAGCAGTGCCGCACCGAATGTTGATGCGTCTCGATCTTCTGCAGTGCGCCGGATTCGCCGAGCATCGCGACGATCCGGTCGCGCGCCTCGAACCGATCGAGTCCGTCGAGCGCGGCGGGCACGCGGCCGCTCGCGTCCGCGCCTTCGTGCAGCACGCCGTGTTCGTCGATCACCACCGGCATTGGCAGCGCGTGGCGCTTGCCAACCTCGAAATCGTTCGCGTCGTGCGCCGGCGTGATCTTCACCACGCCGGTGCCGAACGCCGGATCGGCGTATTCGTCGGCGATCACTGGAATCGCCAGGTCGAGAATTGACAGACGCACCCGCTTGCCGACGAGATCGCGATAGCGCGGGTCGTCGGGATTCACGGCGACGGCGACGTCGGCGAGCATCGTCTCCGGCCGCGTCGTCGCGATCACGACGGAGCGGCCCGGAATGCCGTCGACCGGATACGCGATGTGATACAGCTTGCCCGGCTCGTCGGTGAACTCCGCTTCCTCGTCGCTCAGTGACGTGAGACAGCGCGGGCACCAGTGAATCACGCGATGGCCGCGATAGAT
>JAICKA010000009.1 GCA_025928185.1 Gemmatimonadaceae bacterium | reverse complement strand
CGGCGCGGTCGTGATCGCGACCGGTGCCGGCGGGGGAGTCGGGACCGGCGCCGGTTGCACGACGGTACGCTGCCGGTGACAGGCGGATACAAAAACGATCAACCCCGCGGCGCAGAGCCGCGGGGATGAGAGAAGATGTCGCCGGCGAAGATTCATATCATGGTTCCAATCGGTACCCCGCCTTCCACACCGTCAGAATGTGGCGCGGCTGCGCGGGATCGTCCTCGAGCTTGCGCCGCAGCTCCGCGATGTGAATGTCCACCGTGCGCGTCATCACTTCCACACGGTGACCCCACACCTCGCGCAGCAGCTCGACGCGCGACGCCACCGCGCCACGACGCCGAACGAGCGCCAAAAGAAGATCGAATTCCTTGGGGCTCAGTGCAACTGGAGTGCCCTGCTTGGTCACGGTCCGCGAGGCCGGGTGGATCTCGACGCTGCCGAAGCGCTCGATCGGATCGGGCAGCGGCGCGCGATCGAGCCGCGAGCGCCGGAGCAGCGCCCCCACGCGCGCCAGCAGCTCGAGCACGCCGCATGGCTTGGTGACGTAATCGTCGGCCCCAAGACGAAAGCCGAGCACCTTGTCGGCTTCTTCGCCGCGCGCGGTGAGAATCAGCACCGGCACGTCGGAACCGCCGTCACGAATGGAGCGGAGCACGCGATAGCCGTCCATGCCCGGCAGCATGAGGTCCAGCATCATGAGATCGGGTTTCCAGCTTCGCGCGCGCTCGAGCCCGGTTTCCCCGTTCTCGGCGACCTGCACCTCGTAGCCCTCGATCTCCAGCCCGGTGCGAAGACCGTAGGCGAGATCCGCGTTGTCTTCGACGATGAGAATCCGTGGCATGGCGAGACTGTCGACGATCGTCTGATGACTCTCCAAGGCGTACGTCATGGGACCACCCTGAGTTGCACGTTGTCGTTCGGTTCCAGCTCGGACGGGGGTTGTTGTTCCTGCTCCTGCGTGAGCGGCAGCTCGATGACGAATCGCGCGCCGCCGCCGGGGGCACCTTCGGCGCGAGCGCGGCCGCCATGCAGCGTCACCAGCTCGCGCACGACCGACAGCCCGATGCCGCTGCCGCCGGTGCCCGTTTCCGCGCGGCGATTGAGCCGCACGTACGGCTCCCACACGCGCTGCCGGTCGTCGTGTGGAATGCCCGGGCCTTCGTCTTCCACCCAGACGCGCGCTCGATTGCCCGCGAGCTCGGAGCCGACGGTGATCGTCTGGCCCGCCGGTCCGTACTTCACCGCGTTGTCGAGGAGATTGAGCAGAATCTGACGAAACGCACCGCGGTCCAGCGGCACGGCCGTTCGCGCCTCGAGCCGCGTCACCACCGTGCTGCGGCGCGCACGCGCGAGCGGTGCGAACAGCTCCAGCGCGCCGCGAATCTCCTGATCGAGATCGGTCAGCGATGGCGACACGCGCTGCACACCCTTTTCCGCGCCCGAAAAGTTCAACACGTTCTCGACGAGATACGTCAGCCGCCGCGCTTCCTGATCGATGATGCGCGCCGACCGCGTGCGCTCATCCTCCGTCCGCAGCTTGCCGAGGTGCAGCAGCTCGGCGAACCAGCGAATCTGCGCGAGCGGCGTGCGGAGCTCGTGCGTCACGCCAGAGACGAAGTCCGTGCGCAAGCGCGCGAGCTCCTGCTGGCGCCGCAACTGGATGAGCGCAACCGTCAGCAGTCCCGCCGCGATGACGAACAGCGCGACGAGCATAGGCAGCCGCGATTGCGGCAGTCCGCCAACGACGAGATCGCCCGCGAATTCCGGCCGCAGGCTCACGCGCATGATCAAGCGGCCGAACGCCGGCTCGATCGTGTCGATGGCGCTGTATGTCGGCGCAGCCCAGCCGGGCGACTTGTACACCTCGTCGCCGCCCAGCGTCGTCACCGAGATCGAGAGAATCGAATCCGGCGAGAGACCACGAATGAGCGATTCCGGCAGCAGCGCGTTGGCGCTCCCGTTCGTCCCGCGAATGCCGGCGAAAGTCGGCGCGAGAAACGGCCGAGGATCGGTGACGTAGCCGTACACTTCGACTGGGGCGCCGTCGCGAATGCTGCGTGCGACGGCGAACACGACGAGTACCGGCTGGTGCTCGCGTTCGCCGAACAGCATCGCGTACGAGTCGTTGGTGAGAATGACCGCGAGATCCTTGATCGGCCCGAAGCGGCCGTCCGGAGAGCCGAACGCCAGGACGCGCCGATCACGAAGCGGCGCGAGCGCGCGCGTGTACGCCGCCATCGTGTCGCGCGCCCAGGCGAGATCGGAATCCGGCAGCGAGGTCTCGGTCGTGCGGAACGTGCCGTCGTGCCAATCGTACCGAAAGAAATAGCGGACGCCGGAGAGACACCCGCACCAGCCGACCATCTCCCGCGCGACCCGCTCAACTTCCGCAGGAGACACTACGGTCTGCTGCAGCGAATCGGGATTCACCTGCGACGCCTGGAACATCAGCGACGTGACCACCTGCGTCAGCAGCGCGTTCTTTGCCTGCTGCGTGAGCTCCCAGTTGGCGAACTTGGCGTAATCGTGCAGCGCGCCGTCGGCCGTCTGGCGCTGCGAGCGCGCCGCGTCCCACGCCTGATAGGCGAGGACCGCGGCGACGACGAGCGCGAGGATCAGCAGCGCGACAGTACCGATCAAGCGAGGAGAGCGGCGCATGGCTTCCTGAATACAATGGGTCGCGCGCGACGGGTGCCAGAGCGCACGGGGGCGTTTACGGAATCCTTGCACCCGACCCGGGCCTGATAGGTTTCGCTCATGGCCTCCTTCGTCCGCGGGATCTTCTCGGGCGCGCTGCACGACGCGCTGCTCTTTCCCTACCCGCCGCCGCTGGACGTCAGCAATCCGTCCGAAGCGAAGGTCGTCCGCCGGCTGATCGACGCGCTCCGGCAGATGCAACGCGAAGGGTTGGTCGATTCGGCGGCGTTCGATGAAACGGAAACGATCCCCGAGCCGACGATCCGCGCGCTGGCCGAGAACGGGCTGCTCGCGCTCACGATTCCCCGCGAGTATGGCGGCCTCGAGCTCTCGCTGGCCGGGTATGCGCGGATCTTCGGTGAGATCTCGCGCATCGACGCGTCGATTGCGGTGCTGATCGGCGTCCACTGCGGGCTCGGATCCAAGGCGATCGTGCTGTTCGGATCGGCCGAGCAGAAGCAACGGTACCTGCCGATGCTGGCGCGCGGCGACACGCTCGCCGCATACGCCCTCACGGAGCCGGACGTCGGGTCCGACGCGCAGAACGTGAAGACGCAGGCGCGCCTGAGCGCTGACGGCTCGCACTGGATTCTGAACGGCCACAAACAGTGGATCGGCAACGGCCATCGCGCCGGCGTGATCGCCACGTTCGCGCAAACGCTCACCGAGCGGCGCGGCAAGCAGGTGCAGCGCCCGACGGCATTCATCATCCGCCCGGACATGCCCGGCTTTCGCGTAGTGAGCACGGTACGCAAGCTCGGCATCCGCGGCTCGACGCAAGCCGAGCTGCTATATGAGAACTTGCAAGTGCCGTCGGATCACGTGCTCGGCACCGTCGGACATGGATTCTCTGTCGCCGTGCACGTGCTCAACGGCGGGCGGCTCACGCTCGCCGCGGGCTGCACCGGCGGCACGAAGCAGATCGCGCACGAGATGGCGGCGTTCACCGAGCAGCGCGTGCAGTTCGGCAAGCCGATCGCCGCATTCGAGATCACGCAACGCAAGGTGGCGCGCACCGTCTCCGACATCTATGCGTCCGATGCGATGCTTGGCGAGCTGGCTCATCTCGCGTCGGCGCCGGACGGCGACTTCGCCCTCGAGGCGGCGTGCTGCAAGGTGTTCGCGAGCGACATGCTCTGGCGCGCCGCGGACGAGATGGTGCAGCTGGCGGGCGGCCGCGGGTTCGTCAAACCGTATCCCTACGAGCGCACGCTGCGCGATGCGCGCATCAATCGGATCTTCGAAGGCACGAACGAGATCCTGCGGCTGTTCATCGCCCTGAACGGCATTCAGGGTCCGGCCGAGCAGTTGAAGGAGATCGGATCGGCGCTGCGGCGGCCGTTGCGGAATCTCGGTCTGATCAGCGGCTTTGCCGCATCGCGGCTGCGGAGCGCCCTCGGCGCGACGCCCACGCTCGACGTGCCGCTGCACGAACGGCTCAGCGGCCACAAGGAATATCTGGAGAAGCACGTGGCCGACCTGCGATCGGCGACGGAGCGGGTGATTCGGCGCTACCGGCGCGAGATCGTGGATCGGCAGCAGGAGCTCGAGCGGCTGTCGGACATGGCGATCGAGCTGTTCGCGACGGCGTGCACGATCGCGCGCACGCAGGGGCTGATCGACCAGCGCGGCGCGGAGGCCTGCGGCCGGGAGCTCGACCTCTGCGACCTGTTCGTCATCGAGTCGGGCCGGCGGTTTCGCCGCGCGCGTCAGGCGCTGGAGTCGCCGCAGGACGAAACCCGGCGCAGCGTGGCGCGGCGCGTGCGGGAGGATGCCGGATACGGCGTGACCGACGCGATTCTCGAGCTGCCCGAGTAGCGCCGCGCGCCGCACGCTGCGCGCGTCACCATCAACCACGGGAGCATGGCCACTTTCTACGACGTTTCGGTGCCGATCGTGAACGACGGCCTCGTGTACCCGGGCAATCCGGAGATCCAGATCAGCGCGCAGCAGTCGGTGTCGAAAGGCGCGAGCGCCAACGTGTCGCAATTGTCGTTCGGCTCACACACGGGCACGCACGTCGACGCGCCGAAGCACTTCTTCGACGACGGCGCCGGCGTGGATCAATTGTCGCTCGACGTGTTGATGGGCCCAGCCGTCCTGATTGCGATGGCCGACGACGTGATGGCCATCACCGAGGCCGAGCTCCGAAAACACGAGCTGCACGGGCACACGCGCGTGCTGATCAAGACGCGCAACTCGGGCTTCATTCTACGCAAGCCGTTCGTGCGCGATTACACCTACCTCGCGCCCGATGGCGCAGCATATCTCGTATCGCTCGGCGTCAAGCTGGTGGGTGTCGACTATCTGTCGATCGAGCAGTTTCACTCGGGCCATCACCGCACGCACCGTACGCTGCTCGAGCACGGCGTCATCATCATCGAAGGGCTCGACCTCTCGCGGCCGCCGATGGGCCCGTACGAGCTACGCTGCCTGCCGCTGCGGCTCGCGGGACTCGACGGCGCGCCGGCGCGCGCGGTGCTCGTCGGATGAGAGACGTCGAACTGGTGCTGTTCGACATCGGAGGCGTGCTCGGCAGCAATGGCTGGGACCGCGAGCAGCGCGCGGAAGCCGTCGCGCGGTTCGGACTCGACGCGGACGACTTTCAGTATCGTCACGAGGAGACCGTCGGCGCGTTCGAGTCCGGCCAGATCTCGCTGAACGAATACCTCGATCTGACGGTCTTCTGCGAACACCGGCCGTTCACCCGCGAGGAGTTTCGCGACTTCATGTTCGAGCAGAGCGTGGCATGGCCGCAGAGCATCGCGGTGGCGCAGGAGCTGGCGCGTGCCGGCACGGCGCGCCTCGCGACGCTGAACAACGAGAGCGAGGAGCTGAATTGCGAGCGCATTCGACGGTTCGGGTTGCGAAGCATCTTCCCGACGTTTTTCACTTCGTGCTGGCTCGGCGTGCGCAAGCCGACGCAGGCGATCTACAGCCGTGTCCTCGGCATGACGCAGGCTGATCCGCGGCGAACCGTATTCGTCGACGATCGCGTGCAGAACCTGACGCCGGCCGCCGCGCTGGGCATTCGCACGATCCACTTCCGCAGCGCCGATCAGCTGCGGGCTGATCTGAAGGCGCAAGGGTTGCTCACGTAGCGGATGAACGGATGAACGGTGGAACGGCTGAACGCGAACTACCGAGACGTCAGTTCTCAGTTCTCAGTTGTCAGCCGTTCCACCGTTCCACCGTTCCACCGTTCCACCGTTCCACCGTTCCACCCTTTTTAGGATCTCTGAAATGCAACTTGCGATGATTGGACTCGGCCGCATGGGCGGCAACATGGTCGAACGCCTCATGCGGCACGGGCACAAGCTCGTCGTGTTCGATCGCAGCGCCGAGGCCGTGGCGAAGTACGCCGGCATGGGGGCGACCGGTGCCGATGATCTGGCAAAAGTGGTCGCGGGTCTCCCGTCGCCGCGGATCGTCTGGATCATGGTGCCGGCAGGCGATCCGGTCGATCAGACCATCGCGACGCTCACGCCGATGCTGAAGGCGGGCGACATCATCATCGACGGCGGCAACTCGAACTTTCACGACACGATTCGTCGCGGCAAACAGCTCGCGGAGTCGAAGATCGAGTACATCGACTGCGGCACGAGCGGCGGAATCTGGGGACTCGAGAACGGCTATTGTCTCATGGTCGGCGGCAGCGACGCCGCGGTGAAGCGCTGCGAGCCGATCTTCACCGCGCTTGCACCCGAGAAGGGCTACGCCCACGTCGGTCCCACGGGATCCGGCCACTACGTGAAGATGGTGCACAACGGCATCGAGTACGGCCTGCTGCAGGCCTACGCGGAGGGTTACGAGATTCTGCATGCGTCGAAGATCTTCCCGAAACTGGACCTCGAGCAGATCTCGGAGGTGTGGCAGCACGGCAGCGTCGTGCGATCGTGGCTCAACGAGCTCGCCGTCACCGCGTTCTCGCGCGACGCGTCGCTGTCGGCGCTCAAGGGCTGGGTCGCCGACTCGGGCGAGGGTCGGTGGACGGTGCAGGAAGCCATCGACCTCGACGTGCCGGCGCCGGTGATCACGCTGTCGCTGCTCACGCGCTTCCGCTCGCGGCAACCCGATTCGTTCGGCGCCAAGGTCATCGCCGCGCTGCGGAATGAGTTCGGTGGACACGCGGTGAAGCACTCATGACTGGTGGGACCGTGATTTCGGCGCGACCGGCGACGCAGGTGCAGTCGCCGAACGTCCGACGCGCCGATCCCTGCACGCTCGTGATCTTCGGCGCGCTCGGCGACCTCAGTCGGCGCAAGCTGTTGCCGGCGATCTACTCGTTGATGAAGGAGCACCTCGTCGCCGACTCGTTCCGCGTCCTCGGCGTGAGCCGTGAGGACGGCCAGACCGACGACACGTTCCGAACCGAGATGCGCAAAGCGCTCGGCTCGTCGGACGAGATCGAGGACGTCGACGCCGATCTGTGGGAGGAGCTCTGCAAGCGGTTGTTCTACTGCTCGGCAGATCTGACCTGCGCGGAAGACTATCAGCGGATCGGCGAGCGGCTGAAGCAGATCGAGGCCGACCGGCCGGAAGAGCAGCGCAACCGGCTGTTCTATCTCGCGGTGCCGCCGAGCGTGTTCGAGGCGATCGTGAGGAATCTCTCGCAGAGCGGCCTGGCGCCGCGCACGCGGACCGCGGACGCGCGGCCGTGGGTGCGCGTCGTGATCGAGAAGCCGTTCGGCCGCAGCCTGGAAACGGCGCAACAGCTGAACGATCTGGTGCTCGGGCTGTTCGCCGAACATCAGACGTATCGCATCGACCACTACCTGGGCAAGGAGACCGTCCAGAACGTGCTGGTGCTGCGATTCGCCAACTCGATCTTCGAGCCGATCTGGAACCGGCAGTCGATCCATCACGTGCAGATCACCGCGGCGGAGAGCGTCGGCGTCGAGGAGCGTGGGCGGTACTACGAGGAGGCCGGTGTCGTCCGCGACATGTTTCAGAATCACCTCATGCAGCTTCTCTCATTGACGGCCATGGAACCGCCGCCGGTGATGACCGCGAACGCGGTGCGCGACGAGAAGGTGAAGGTGCTCAAATCGGTGCGCTGGATGACGCCGGAGACGATCCCGCAGAACGCCGTGCGCGCGCAGTACACGCCAGGCGCGATGGCCGGCAAGCACGTTCCGGGCTATACGCAGGAGAAGGATGTCGCACCCGACTCGACGGTGCCGACGTTCGCCGCGGTGCGGTTGTACATCGACAACTGGCGCTGGACCGGCGTGCCGTTCTATCTGCGCTCGGGCAAGCGGCTCAAGCACCGCGTGTCGGAAATCGCCGTGCAGTTTCGCACACCGCCGCACCTGATGTTCGGTGGCCAGCCGCAGGGCGCAATGCGTCCGAACACCCTCGTCATGCGCGTGCAGCCGAACGAGGGCGTGTCGTTGAACTTCGAGGTGAAGGTGCCCGGCGCGGCGGTGGCGCTGACCTCCGCGATCGAGATCGCGCCGGTGGACATGGACTTCACCTACGCCGAGGCATTCGGCGAAGTGGCAGCACCGGCCTACGAGACGCTGCTGCTCGACGTGATGATCGGCGAAGCGACGCTGTTCACCCGCAGCGACGAAGTAGAAGCCGCGTGGCGCGTGATCGATCCGCTGATCCAGTACTGGGACGCGCACAAGCCGAAACGAATGCCGACGTACGCCGCGGGCAGTTGGGGCCCGCGCGAGGCGGACGAGCTGATCGAGCGGGACGGCGTGGAGTGGCGCGAGCCGGCGGGTTGAGAGCCGCTACTACACTCCTTCGAAATCGATGAAGCCCTTCCAGGGGTCCGCGCCGACCAGCTTCACCTTCACCTTGTCGCCGACGTCGAAGCCGGCATGGTTGCGCACGACCATGCCTTCGGCCGGCGGATGCAGCGTGCGCACGAACGTGCCCTTCTCATTCGCACCGGTGACGATTGCGTCGAACACCTGCCCGATGCGGTCACTCAGCAGCACAGCCGCCGCGGTTTTGCGCACCCTTCGCTCCACCTTGTTCTCGGCGTCCTCGCGCTCGGTGCAGCGCGCCGCGACTTCCGTCAGCTCGTCGTTCGTGTACGGCGCCGGCGCGTTCGCCAGCGTCGCCTTGACGAGGCGCTGCGTCACGAGATCGGCGTAGCGCCGGTTCGGCGCCGTCGCGTGGGAATAGTCGTGCGTGGCCAGCCCGAAGTGACCGCCGGGATCCTTGCCGGGTAGATCGAGGGCATAGATGCCGGGGCCCATCAGCTTCACGATCGTCAACGAGAGATCTGGAAATACATCCGGCGCCGCATCCCGTCGCTTGATCAGAAACTCCGCCAGCGCGAGCGAATCGGGTTCGGCGGGCAGCGTCTCACCGTAGCGCGCCGCCAGCTCGACGATGCGGCCCCACCGCTCCGGCTCACGCACGACGCGGCGGATCCCCGAGCGCCCTTTCGCCTCGAGAAACTTCGCGATCGCGACGTTGCTGGCGATCATGAAATCCTCGATCAGATCACGCGCCTTGCCCTTGCGCACCACCGCGAGGTCGACGATGCGGCCGTCCTTCGCCACCGGCGTCGCCTCGATCGTGTCCAGCTCGAGCGCGCCGTTCCGCACCCGTTCGGCCTTGAGCCGCTTCGATGCTTCGTGCTGGAGCTTGAGCTGCTCGCTCAACGCGTTGTTGCCCGCGACCTTCGCCGGGGGAGCCTCGCCGTCCAGCCAGGCGCCGACCTCGTCATACGCGAGCTGCGCTCCGTTCCGCACCGTCGCGCGATACACATCGAACGCCGTCACGTTGCCGGTCGCGTCGACCACCGTCTCGATCGCAATCGCCAGGCGGTCCTCGTTCTCGTTCAGCGAGGTCAGGCCGGTCGACAGCTTCTCCGGCAGCATCGGGAACACCTCGACGCCGGTGTACACCGACGTGCAGTTCGCGTACGCGTGCTCGTCGATCGGCGATCCCTTTGGCACGAGCGCGTCGACGTCGGCGATGCCGACGGTCAGCTTGATCGATCCGTCCGGCAGTTGCTCGGCCACTTCCACCTGATCGAGATCGCGCGACTCCTGGTTGTCGATCGAGGACCAGGCAAGCGCTCGCAGGTCCTTCACACCTGGAGGCATCGGAGCCGGCGCGGTGAGCTGGTCGAGCTGCTGCTCGGCCGCCGAATCGAGTCGGGGCTCGAATTGCGCCGCAGCGAGGATCCGGCGCACGGCTGCGTGCATGTCGAAGTGGCCATCGTTGTGCCCGTGGCCGGAGTGGGAATGGGAATTACCGCCGTGCGACGCGTGGCCCTTGCTCATGTCAGTCCTGGTCTGGAGTCGTCAGTAATCTCGCATGGTCCGGGCCGCCGGAGGATCTTGCGTTTCTCGCCGGCCGCGCCATTGTGATGCATGCCGCCCTGTCACACGCAGCCGTTCATCCGCCCAGGCGTCGTGATCGATCGCGCCGAGGAGGGGTCCGCACCCGCCATCGCCGAGTCGCGTGAGGCGTGCGACTACTGCGGCGCACCAACGCTGGAATGGCGAAAGTGCAAGCTGGTATGCGCGAGTTGCCGGCAGATCAACAAGAGCTGCGCCGACCTGTGATGCGCGGGTTCAACTTTACCGAGCAGGTGCGGCGGGTGCTGGCAGACGCGCGCACCGAAGCCGAGCGACTGCGTCACGCGCACGTCGCGCCGGAGCATATGCTGCTCTCGCTGCTCCGCGGCGGCGATGAGGCTGGAGTCGCGGTGCTCCGGAATCTCGGCATCGATCCGGAAACGCTCGCAGCGGAAGTCGAGCAGCTCCTGCCGCCCGGGACGGAGCGAACGTTTCGTTCGGATCTTCCGTACACGTCGCGCGCGAAGAAAGTCATCGAGCTTGCCATGGCGGAGGTCCGCCAGCTCGAGCAGGACTCCGTCGGAACCGCGCATCTGCTGCTTGGTCTCATTCACCAGCGCGGGTCGTTGCCCGCGCAGGTCCTTGCCGACACGGGCATCACGCTGGAAGCGGCGCGCGACGAAACACGGCGGCTCAGCGAATCCGGCGAAGCGGATGGCCGGCCGGCGACTCCCTGGACCCGTCTGCCTGGTCGCGTACGGGCCATCATCACTCAGGCGCACGGAGTAGCGCTGTCGTGCGGGAGACCCTCAGTGACAGCCGAAGACGCCGCCGCCGCGCTGCTCGCGCACGGCGAGGGCATGGCCAACGCCGTGCTCGACCGGCTTGGCATTGACCGCGAGCGCGCACTCGCAGCGTTCAATGGTAAGCCTGATATTGCCGCCGGCGAGACGTCGTCGGACGCGGCAATGACGCTCGCGCCCGATCTCGTCGCCGCCCTCGACGCAATGCGGCGCTCGCAGCGTGACGGCCGCGACCCGCAGCTGGGCACCCAGCATCTCTTGCTCGGTATTCTGGCAGCATCCCCGCAGGTGAGCGCGGTACTCGCCGAACAAGAGATAACGGCCGGTGACGTGCAGCGGCTCGCCCGTCAGATGAGCGGGTGAACGGAACGCCGCCGATTGCGTGGCGAGTGTTCGCCCTGACCGCGGCACTCGACTTGTTGCCGCTGGCCGCACACGCGCAACAAGCCGCCGTCCACGTCACGGTGACGGACACCGCGGGCCGCGCGATTGCCGGCGCGGAAGTGACGATCGTGGACGCCGCGAATACAACACGCGCCGAAACGCATACCGACGCCGCCGGCCGCGCACAGCTGGCGCTCCCGAGAGACTCGGCGACGTACGAGCTCGAGGCTCGCCGGCTCGGCTATGCGGCCGCGTCGCACGAGATCCGCGTATCGGGCGAGCCTTTGACGCTCACGCTTCGCCTACAGGCGCTTCCACAAACGCTCGCCACGGTGAAAGTGACAGCGGCCGAAAGTGAAAAGCACAAACGCCTCTTCGTCGATGCGGACGCGATCGCCAACAGCAAACGCATCATCAACGACGGCGTGGATGTGATCACGAAGATGCGTCCCGACATGGTCTTCGGGCTCGGCGGCCGCGGCTACTGTCCGGCGATTCACAACCTGTGGATCAACGGGCGATGGGTGCCACCGTACTCGATCACGACGAACGAATTGGCTGTCGCTCGCGCACGGGCGACGATCATGCGCCCAAGCCCGTCCCTGAAGGACAGTCTGGCCGTTCCCGACTACATCGTCTCCGCTCTCGCCGAGATCCGCCCGCAGGACATCGCCGAGATATCGTACCACGACTGCACCGACATGTCGCTCGGCCGCATCCATGGTGAGAATGCTCTGTTTGTCGTGCTCAAGACCGGCATTCGGTTCGATCCGGTGCGAGGCACGTATCCGCTCACCGCGTCCAGTTCGTTGAACGCAATTCTGAAACCGGGTGCCCGGCCAGAATCAGGGAATGCTCAACGTCAGCGCATCCTCGGCGTGTTCGACGCCGTGAGCGGCGCCCCGGTCGACAGTTGCGCCGTCACCGATTCCGAGACCGGCACCACCGTGCTGACCACGAAGACCGGAACTGTGTCGCTCGCGTTCCTCGAGCCGGGCATGAACACTCTGAAGATCGCCAAACCAGGGTACGCGTCGCTCGAGGTCGGGGTCGACATGGCACCGGCCGATTCGGTCCCGCTGACGATCGTGCTCTGGCCAGCGCGCGCCGGAGTGCCGCGCTGACCTCAGAGCGCCGGCGCCTCAGTCGAAATCCAGCGCCAGGTCCATCGACGTCGCCGAGTGCGTGAGCGCACCCACCGAAATCCAGTCCACGCCGGTTTCGGCGATCGTGCGCACCGTGGCGAGCGTGACGCCGCCCGACGCTTCGATGATCGCGCGGCCGCCGACGCGCTGTACGCACTCGGCCATCACGTCCGGCGGCATGTTGTCGAGCAGAATGATGTCCGCGCCGGCGTCCGCCGCGCGCTCCACCTGATCTACCCGCTCGCACTCCACCTCGATCTTCACGCCGCGAGGCGCCAGCTCGCGCGCGCGCGTCACGGCTTTCGCGACGTCGCCGTCCACTGCCGCGAGATGGTTGTCCTTGATCAGCACGCCGGTCGACAGGTCCATGCGATGGTTCGTGCCGCCGCCAGCGCGCACGGCGTACTTCTCCAGCACGCGCCAGCCCGGCGTCGTCTTGCGGGTGTCGAGGATCTTTGCCCGGGTGCCGCGCACTGCGTCGACGTAGCGCGACGTCATCGTCGCGATGCCCGACAACCGCTGCAGGTAATTGAGCGCGACGCGCTCGGCCGACAGTAGGCCGCGGGCGTGGCCGGTGACGAACAGCACGGGCTCGCCGGCCCGCACGCGCGATCCGTCCTCGCGATCGACGCGGATGGCGACCTTGGGATCGAGCAGGCGGAACGCTTCGAGCGCGAGCGGAACGCCGCAAATCACGGCGGTCTCGCGAGCAACCAGCGTGGCGCGCGAGCGGCGGTCGGAGAGCACCGTCGCGATCGTCGTCACGTCGTTGAACGCGCCGTCTTCCTGGAGCGCGCCGCGGACCGTGGCTTCGAGCGCGGCGTGCTGCAGCGGAAAGTTCAGCAGCCCGGCGCCGTTCACCGCCGGCACTGACAGCGGGGTGATCGTCCGCGGGATGGATCTGCGCTCGCGGGGAATCTCCGGCGTTTCCATGCTGGCACTCCTGTCCGAATCATTCGCCTGGATCGATGCCATCCGCCACGGGCGACAGGGGCTGCTTCGCCCCACCGCCAATCGCGACCATCCGTTCGATGGCTCGGCGTGCCCGGTCTGCGATCTCGGGCGGCACCGTAATACGATAGTGCATCCCCTCGAGCGAGTCACGGACTTTCTCCAGCGTCGTGACTTTCATGTACGCACACGACGCCCGCTCGTTCGCCGCGAAGAATCGCTTGCTTGGATTCTCGCGTCGGAGGCGATGCAAGATGCCTACCTCCGTGGCGACGATGAATTCGTTCGCATCCGATAAAGCCGGCCGCTTGATCATGCCCTCGGTCGACAGGATCTGCACGCCCTCCGGATCGACGTCGCCGGCCGACATCGCCTCGAGCACGCTCGTCGAGCAGCCGCATTCGGGGTGGATCAGGAATTCGGCCTCGGGGTGCAGTGTCCGCTGCAGCCGGATGTTCTCCGGATCGATCCCCGCGTGTACGTGACACTCGCCCATCCAGACGTGCATGTTCTTGCGGCCGGTCATACGCCTTACGTGCGCGCCGAGGAACATGTCGGGGAGAAAGAGGATCTCATGATCCTCCGGAATCGAGTTCACGACCTCGACCGCGTTCCCAGAGGTGCAGCAGTAGTCGCTCTCGGCCTTCACCTCGGCCGTCGTATTCACGTACGACACGACAATCGCGCCAGGATGCTCAGCCTTCCAGGCGCGCAGCGCCGGTGCGTCGATCGTGGATGCGAGCGAGCAGCCCGCCGCGAGATCGGGCAGCAGCACGGTTTTGTGCGGCGACAGAATGGCCGCGGTTTCCGCCATGAAGTGCACGCCGCAGAAGACGATCACGTCGGCGCGCGTTCGGGCCGCCTCGCGCGAGAGGCCGAGCGAATCTCCGACGAAGTCGGCGGCGTCCTGGACTTCGGCGCGCTCGTAGTTGTGGGCGAGAATGACGGCGTTCCGCTCGCGGGCGAGACGCTTGATCTCGGATTGGAGCTCGGGCATGAAGAAAAGCTAGCGGTGGAGCGGTGGAACGGTGGAACGGAAATGCGGATGAACTCAGACTGCTGTGCCCGCGCGTTCATCCGTTCCGCCGTTCCACCGTTCTACCGTTCTATATGTCTCCCCGCCCAGCTCCGCTTCGCACGCGGGTAGTCCGTTCGATAGTGGCCGCCGCGCGATTCACGCCGCACGAGCGCGGCTTCCGCGACGAGCCGCGCTGTGTCCAGCATGTTGCGCTCTTCCGTCATTCCGGGCGTGAGTCGCGTCTCGACTTCGTCGAGCTGCTCCAGCGCCGCCCGCAACCCGCGCGCCGTTCGCGCAATGCCGGCATCGTCCCACATCACCGAGCGTATCGCGTCGGCAAGCACCTGCGCGGCGCCGCGATCGGCGAGCGGCGGCACGGTCCACGACTTCATCGGCTTCACCTCGCCGAGCGGCTTTACGCCCGTCATGTCGCGGGCGACGCGTTCGGCGAACACCAGTCCTTCGAGCAGCGAATTCGACGCGAGCCGATTCGCCCCGTGCACGCCGGTGCGCGCCACCTCTCCCACAGCGTACAGCCGGGTCGCGCTCGAGCGGCCGCGAAGATCGGTGACGATACCACCCATCATGTAATGCGCCGCCGGCGTAACCGGGATGAGCTCGCGGCGCGGATCGATGCCGCGAGCGCGACAGAGCGCGAAGATGCCCGGAAAGCGCTCCGCGAACCGCTCGCCGAGCATGCGCGCGTCCAGGAACACCGGCCCATGCCGCTGTTCGCGGAAGATGGCACGTGCGACCACATCGCGCGGCGCCAGCTCGGCGAGCCGATGCTTGGCGGCCATGAATCGCTCGCCGCGCGAATTCACGAGAACCGCCCCTTCGCCGCGCACCGCTTCCGAAATGAGCGCGAGCGGGTTCTCCGCCGTCGCCAGCGCGGTGGGATGGAACTGCACGAACTCCATGTCCGCCAGGCGCACCCCGGCGCGGTGTGCGATGGCGTACCCGTCGCCGGTGGCCACCTCGGGATTCGTCGTGTAGCGATAAATCTGTCCGCAGCCACCCGTGGCCAGCACCGTGGCGTCGGCCACGATATCCGTCGCGCGACCGCCAAGACTCGCTCGAACGCCGACACACACGCCACGCCGCATGATGAGATCCAGCACGCGGGCTCGCTCGAGCACACGAATGGCCGGCGTATCCCGCACGCGCGCGACGAGCGTGCGCGCCACCTCCGCGCCCGTCTGATCACCATGCGCGTGGACGATCCGGTTCTTCGAATGCGCCGCTTCGCGGCCGAGCAGCAGACGGCCCGCCGGGTCGAGATCGAAGTGTGCGCCGGCGGTCTGCAGCTCGCGCACACGCGCCGGACCTTCCTCGACGAGCACCTGGACGGCGGCGGCGTCGCAGAGGGCCGCACCTGCGGCGAGCGTATCCTGCCGGTGCAGCGCCGGCGAGTCACCGGCGCCGAGCGCTGCGGCGATGCCGCCCTGCGCGTACGCCGTGGCGCTGTCGAAAAGTGAGCGTTTGGTAAGGAGCAGCACGTCGCCGTGCTGCGATGCGCGCCACGCGGTATGCAAGCCGGCCACACCGCTTCCCACGACGAGAAATCGCGTCCGCATACGCTCCGTCATGCTCGAAAGCTACTTGCCGCCATCCAGCGCAGCGGCGAAACTTTCCTGATGCGCAAGCTGCTCGTGCTCGTTGGCGTCCTCGTGATCGTCAATGCGGCGCTCCTCTTC
This sequence comes from Gemmatimonadaceae bacterium, assembly GCA_025928185.1. Lineage (GTDB taxonomy): Bacteria > Gemmatimonadota > Gemmatimonadetes > Gemmatimonadales > Gemmatimonadaceae > JAQBQB01. Next base: position 47,887 of record JAICKA010000009.1, on the reverse strand, counting down.
GTTCACGTTGCACCGGCCGCACCAGCGGCGGTGACGGATGCCGTCAACGTCGGCATCGTCCTCGACGTGGGCGGACTCGGCGACAAGTCGTTCAACGACGGCGCGTATCGCGGCGCCATGCTCGCGGAGAAGGAGCTTGGCGCGCGCATCCGGCTCATCGAGCCGGGTGAAGGTTCGGATCGCGAAGCGGGACTGCGGCTGCTCGCCGCCGAGCACATGGACCTCGTCATCGGCGTGGGGTTCATCTTCACGGACGACATCGCGGCGCTCGCCAAGGAATATCCGCATACCGACTTCGCCGGCGTCGACTACTCGCTGGCGACCGACAACGCGGGCCACGTGATTCCGCCGCCGCCGAACGTCGCGGCGCTCAAGTTCAAGGAAGAGGAAGGCTCGTTTCTCGTCGGCGCGCTCGCGGCGATGGTCGGCCATTCGAAGAAGGTTGGCTTCGTCGGCGGCATGGACTCGCCGCTGATTCAGAAATTCGAAGCGGGCTATCGTGCGGGAGTGAAATACGTGTGCCCGGATTGCACGGTGCTCGTCTCGTACGCCGGCGTGACGCCCGATGCCTTTCGCAATCCCGGCAAGGGCAAGGAACTCGCGCTCACGGAGTACGCGCAGGGCGCCAACGTGATCTTCCACGCGTCCGGTTCCACCGGCCTTGGCGTGTTCGAGGCGGCGCGGCAGACGGGCAAGTACGCGATCGGCGTCGACGCGGATCAGTACGACGAAGCCCCGGGCCGCATTCTCACCTCGATGGTGAAAGGCGTGGACGTCGCCGTGTTCGACATGATCCGGCGCGTGAAGAACGGCACGTTCCAGGGCGGCGTCTACGAGTTCGGTCTCGCGCAGAACGGCGTCGGCTACGTGTACGACGAGCACAATCGCGCGCTCATTCCGGACAGCGTGCATGCGAAGCTCGAGCAGCTGAAGGCGGATATCGTCGCCGGCAGGATCACCGTGCCGAGCACGCGGTGAGCATGGCGGACGATTCGACGCTCGCCATTCGTCTCATCGACATCGACAAATCGTTCGGCCCCGTGCGGGCCAATCGCGGCGCGTCGCTCGAGGTGGCGCGAGGCGAAATCCACGCGCTCGTCGGCGAGAACGGCGCCGGCAAGTCGACGCTCATGCGTGTGTTGAGCGGGATGTACACGCCGGACGCCGGCCGAATGGAAGTCAATGGGCGCGACGTCACCGGCTGGTCGACGGCACGCGCGATCGACGCCGGCGTCGGCATGGTTCACCAGCACTTCATGCTCGTGCCGACGCTCACCGTCGCGGAAAACGTCGTGCTCGGCCGCGAGCTGACGAAGGCCGGCCAACTCGATCGCGCGCGGGCGAATCGCGACGTGGCGGAGCTGAGCCGCACGACCGGCCTTGCGGTCGAACCGACGCGCCTCGTCGGCGAATTGTCGGTCGGCGAGGCGCAGCGCGTGGAAATCCTCAAGACGCTCTACCGCGGTGCGAGAATTCTCGTTCTCGACGAACCAACGGCCGTGCTCTCGCCGCCCGAGGTGAGCGAGCTGTGGACGGTGCTGCGGCAAATGCGCGATCGCGGCGAGACGATCGTGCTCATCACGCACAAGCTCGACGAGGTGATGGCGATCTCGGACACGATCACGGTCATGCGACACGGCCGCACGGTCGAGCGAATGCGTACATCGTCGACGACGCCGGCCGAGATTGCGCGGGCGATGGTCGGCCGCGATGTACAGCTCGCGGCCACGTACGTCGCCGAGAGCTCACCCGGAGCCGCGGATTCGTCCAAGCACCTCGCGCCGAGCACGGAGCTGCTCGACGTGCGCGATCTCGTTGTGTCGCGCGGGCGCGGGCTGGATGCGGTGCGCGGCGTCAGCTTTTCGGTCGCGGCCGGCGAGATTCTCGGCATTGCGGGGGTGGAAGGGAACGGCCAGACGGAGCTGCTCGAAGCGCTCGCCGGGCTGCGGCGCGCATCGAGCGGCACCATCGCACTCGGCCGGCGCGACGTCACCGAGCTGTCGGTGCGCGCGCGTGGCGACGCGGGTCTGTCGCACATTCCGGAAGATCGTCAGGCACGCGGCCTGATCCTCGAGTACTCGGTGGCGGACAATCTCATTCTCGGGCAGCAGCACCGCTTCACGCGCGGCGCGCAGCTCGATCGGGCGCGCATTCTCGACAACGCGCACCGGCAGATCGAAGCGTACGACATTCGCCCGGCCGATCCGGCCGCCTCGGCGCTCGCTCTTTCCGGCGGCAATCAGCAGAAGATCGTGATCGCGCGCGAAATGTCGCGCGAGTTTCAGGTGCTGCTCGCCGCGCAACCGACGCGCGGCGTGGACGTGGGCGCGATCGAGTTCATCCACGCGCGACTCCGCGACGCGCGCGCCGCCGGCAAGGCGATCCTGCTCGTCTCCGCCGATCTCGCCGAAATTCTCGCGCTGTCCGATCGCATCGCGGTGATGTACGGTGGACGGTTTGCAACCGTGCTGCCGCGCGCCGCCGCGAACGAGGAGATCCTGGGACCGTTCATGACCGGCGCCACGCCGGACCGCGCCGCGTGACGACGACCCACGCCACCGAGATCACCCCGGCGCCCCCGTCGGCAGCGCCGCCGGCGGACCGGCGCTCGGGTCGCGCGAGGATCCAGGAGGCCATCCTGCCGGCGCTCGTCGCGCTGCTCGTGGCCGCGCTTGTCGGCGACATTCTGATTCTCTCATTCGGTCAGAACCCGGGCGCGGTGTACCGGCTGCTGATCGAAGGAACGTGGGGCAACGCGTACGGCTTCGGGCAGGTGCTGTACAAGGCGACAACGCTGACGTTCACCGGACTCGCCGTCGCGGTCGGCTTGCGCGCCGGCCTGTTCAACATCGGCGCCGAGAGTCAGCTCGCCGCGGGCGGATTCTGCGCGGCAATGGTCGGACTGCTGCTGCCCGCCGGCCTGCCGGCGCTCGTCACGCTGCCGATCTACATCGTCGCCGCCGCGCTCGGCGGCGGGATCGTCGGCGGCATTCCGGGGGCACTCAAGGCCAAGTTCGGCGCGCACGAAGTGATCACGACGATCATGCTCAACTTCGTCGTGCTGGCGCTGCTCAACTACCTGGTGTCGGCGCATCTCAAGGTTCCGGACACGCTGCACACGGCGCCGATCGATGGCGGAGCACTGCCGCGCCTCTCGGCGTACATCCCGGGTTTTCACGGATCGGCGGCGAGCATGGTGATCGTGCTCGCGATCATCGCGGTGATCGCCACGTGGTGGTACCTGTTCCGCACGCGGCGCGGCTTCGAGCTGCGCGCCACCGGATTGCAGCCGCTCGCCGCCGAATATGGCGGCGTGAACGTCGGCAACGTGTGGTGGCGCGCGCTGGCCCTCTCGGGCGCGCTGGCCGGCATCGGCGGACTGAATTTCGTGCTCGGTTACAAGTACTACTATGAAGATGCGTTCGCCTCCGGTGCCGGCTTCCTCGGCATCGCCGTGGCGATCGTCGGGCGCAACAATCCGATCGGCGTCGCGCTCGCGTCGCTCGCGTTCGCGACGATCTCGCAGGGCGGCCTCGCGGTGAACGCGATGGTTCCGAAGCAGATGGTGGACGTCCTCGAGGCCGTCGTGATCATCGCCGTGGCCGCGTCCGTGCCCGAGGTGCGCCGCTTGCTGCGAGGCAAAGGCGCGCGATGATCGTGCTCGCATTCCTCGCGCAGACGTTGCGCATCGCCATTCCGTATCTCTTCGCGGCCACCGGCGGCGTGATGACGGAGAAGTCGGGCCTCATCGGGCTCGGCCTCGAGGGATACATGCTCGGCGGCGCCTTCTGCGGCGCACTCGCCAGCTATTACAGCGGCAGTGCATGGATCGGCCTGCTCGGCGCAATGGCCGGTGGTGTGGCACTCGCGCTGTTGTATGCGGTCGCGTCGATTCGGTTCCGGGGCGATCAGGTCGTCGTCGGCGTCGCGGTGAATCTGCTCGTCACCGGCGCAACGGAGTTCTTTCTCAGATTGGCGTTTCACAGCTCGGCGAACTCGCCGCGCATACCGAGCTTTGGTGAGGAGCGAGCTGGCTCGGGCTTCGCCGCGCTGGCCGGGAATCCGTTGATCTGGATCGGGATTCTTACGGTGTTCATCATCGGCTGGGTGCTCTACCGCACGCCGTTCGGCCTTCGCGTGCGTGCGGTGGGCGAGCATCCCGAAGCGGCGGCATCGGTTGGAATCAGCGTCGAGCGGGTCCGCTATCTTTCCGCTGCGCTTTCCGGACTGCTTGCCGCACTCGGCGGCGCGTATCTGGTGTTCGATCAGCACCAGTTCAGCGCCGAGATGACGGCGGGGCGCGGCTTCATCGCGCTGGCGGCAACGATATTCGGCCGGTGGGATCCCTATCGAGCGGCGCTCGCCTGTCTGCTGTTCGCGGCGGCCGAGAGCGTCGAGATTCAGCTTCAGGGTGTCCAACTCATCCCGTCGCAGTTCGTCGAGATGATACCATACGTGCTCACGATCGTCGCTCTGGCCGGCGTGGTTGGGCGAGCAGTCCCGCCGACGGCATTGGGGAAAGAAGCTGGTAACTAGTGGCTAGGTGCTAGCGGGAGACTGGATGCTAGGCGCTCGTACCCATCAGCCGCTTGGACAAGCTCGTTACCGCCGAACCAGCACCTCACACCGAGCCATCCAGCATCTAGCATCTAGCAACCCACCAGCACCAAGCACCTAGCATCTAGTACCTGTTTTTCAATGGCCAAACTCGTCGTACTCATGATCACGGCGTTCATCGACATGGTTGGACTGTTGATGATCGTTCCGCTGCTGCCGTTCTACGCCAAGTCGTTCGGCGCGAGCGCCTTCATGGTCGGCATGCTGTTCTCCGCCTTTGCGATCGCGCAGCTGCTGAGTGCTCCGATCTGGGGACGCTTTTCCGACCGATACGGCCGTCGGCCGGCGCTGCTCGTGGGGCTCGCGGCGTCGGCGATTGCGTACGTGATCTTTGCATACGCCGACTCGCTCTGGCTGCTGTTTCTCTCGCGGCTCGTTCAGGGGGCGGGCGGCGGGACGGTGAGCGTGATCCAGGCGTACGTGGCCGACGCGATGAAGCCGGAAGATCGCGCGAAGGGGCTGGGCTGGTTGTCCGCATCGACCAATGCCGGCGTGGCGCTCGGCCCGGTGATCGGCACGTTCGCGCTCGGCGCGGGTTCACACGGGCCCGGCCTCGCGGCGGCGTTGCTGTGCGTGGTGAACATCATGTTCGCCGCCCGCTTCCTGCACGAGTCGCGAGATATGGCCGAGGCGAACGCAATGCCGCGCCGCGGCCGTTCGTTGCAGGCCGTGCTGCACGTGATCACGCACTCGAATGCGCCAGCGCCGCGGCTGATCTGGATCTACGCCATCGCGATCGGCGCCTTTCAGGGAATGAACGCGATCCTGGCCCTGTTCCTCGCGGCGCGGTTCGCTGTGACGGCGAACACCATCGGCATCTTCTTCATGTATGTCGGCGTGCTGTCGATCATCGTCCGCGCGGCCGTGCTCGGTCCGGCGGTGGACCGACTAGGGGAGGTTCGCCTGTCGCGTGTCGGATTACTGATCCTCTCGCTCGGGCTGGCGATACTTCCACTGATGCACCTGGCGGGAACGCCGGAGCAATTTGCCGATCGGTATGGGGCGATTCTGCCGCATTTCATGATCGCCCTGTTGCCGTACGTGCCGCTCGCACTGGCCGTCGCTCTCGTGCCGATCGGTACGGCGTTCACGTTTCCGTGTGTTACCGCACTCTTGTCACGAGTCATTCCGAACAACGAACGTGGGCTGTACATGGGAGTTCAGCAGACGTTCGGCGGCGGGGCGCGGGTGGTCTTTCCGCTACTCGCCGGATGGGCGTTCGACAAGTTTCCAGAACTCCCATTCTTTGCGTCGGCCGGACTCGTCGCTGGCACGATTCTGCTAGGGTTGGGTATGGAGGAGTACGTTCGTCCAAAGCGCGAACCGGAGGCTGCTCCAGCGGCTTGATTCAGGGCCATCCGGCCACAACTTTGCCAGGAGGTTGCATGCTCGCTCCCCGACTTCGTGGAGCGTTGTTGCTCTGTGCCCTGTCGCTCGCCGCCGCGTGTGACAAGGCGCCGTCCGGTCCAGGCGGTCCGAATACCGATCTCACATGCCAGAACGGAAAGATCGCGTCGGCTCCGGACGTGGGCACGGTCGTCCCGAACGCGTCCGGTCCGCAGATCTGTGTCGGCGGCGGCGCGGCCGGCGCGCAATACGCGCTGGTGGCGTTCTACGCCAATCCCGACAGCTCGCAGGTCGCTTCGGTGAACGTGACGACCCAGGGCGCAACGGCACTCTCCACCGCCAACAAGGTCCCGGAGGGAAGCGTCACGGCCAGCGGGCAGCTGTTCACGCAAAACGGCGGCAGCTTCCGCGAGCAGTTCGACATGCATTTGCGCACTCTCGCGCGCGCCGCGCTCACGCCGCGCATGGTTGCCGCCCGTGCGTACATGAATCGCGCCCATCGCGCGTCGTTCGACGTCATCCCGCAGACGGTGACCGACGGACAGATTCTGACGCTCAACGCAAACGCGAACGACCCGTGCGACAATCCGATCGAGATCGGCGCGCGCGTCGTCACGCAGACGTCCGGCACGATCATCGCCGCCGACACGAGCAACCCAGCCGGCGGCTTTACCGATGCGGACTATCAGTCGTTCGCGACGATGTTCGACACGCTGATCAGTCCACTCGACGTCCAGAATTTCGGTCAGCCGACGGACATCGATCAGAACGGCAAGATTCTCATTCTGTTCACGCAGGAAGTGAACAAGCTCACGCCGCGCGGAAGTGCCGGCGTGGTCGGCGGGTTCACCTTCGAGCGCGATCTGTTTCCCGTGAACGATGATCCGACGCACGGGCTCACCGGCTGCGCGGGAAGCAACTTTGGCGAGATGTTCTACGTGATGGTCCCGGATCCGAACGGCACGGTGAGCGATCCCAGAACGAAGACGGACGTGCTGAACCTCACGCCCGCAACGCTCGCGCACGAGTATCAGCATCTCATCAACGCCGGCCGGCGACTGTACGTCAACAATGCCAATGCGTTCGAGGACACCTGGCTCAATGAGGGATTGAGCCACATCGCCGAGGAGTTGCTGTATTACCGTCAGAGCGGGCTCGCGCCGCGGCAGAACATCAGCATCAATACCATCGGCGCGACGCAAACATCGGTCAACATTTTCAACAACGATCAGGCGGACAATCTCGGCCGCTACAACGTATTCATGAGCAAGCCGTCGAAGACGTCCGTCTACGGCGGGGACGATTCGCTCGAGACACGCGGGGCGACGTGGAACCTGCTGCGCTACCTCGCCGATCAGCACAACGCTGGCACGTCCGACCAGAGCACATGGCAGGCGCTCGTGAACACCACGTTCACCGGCCAGTCGAATCTCGCGCACGTATTCGGTAGCACCTACATGACGCAGATCCGCGACTGGGCCACGTCGGTGTTCAGCGACGATCTCCCTGGTGTTCCGCCGACCTATCAGGAGGCGAGCTGGAACATGCGTGGAATCTTTCCGCAGCTGTGCGCGAACAGCAGCTGTAGCCAGAAGATCGGAAAATTCCCGCTCACGGTGGTGCCGCTCGGTGACGGTTCGCCCGCGTCGGTGTCGGTCGACGCGGGTGGCGTGGCCTACATGCGCTTCTCGGTCCCTGCGAATACGCAGGCGACGATCAACTGGTCGAGCAGCGGCGGCGCGGCGGTGGCGCCCGGCGTGCAGTTCACGGTGGTACGCAGCCAGTAAGGCCGGCACCGCGGTACAAACGACAAAACGCCGGCGCCTTCAGGGCGCCGGCGTTTTGTTTTTGATCATCGCTCTTCGTGGCCCGCCGGTTCGCTCGCGAGCACCGCTCGCGCAATCTCGACCATCGGCACGGAACGATCCTGACTCGTGCGCTGCAGGATGCGATACGCCTCCTGTTCCGAGGAACCGGTGCGGCGCATCAGCACACCTTTCGCGCGCTCGATCGTCTTGCGGTTCTCGAGCGCCTGACGCGCCGACTCGGCATCCTGTCGCGCGTTCATCAGCTCCTTGGCGCGCGTCGCGGCGAGACGAATCGTCGAATCGAGCACGCGCGGCGGCGCGGGCTTGGGCAGAAACGCGATCGCCGCCGTCGCCGTCACGTCGCGATCACTCAACGTCACCGTGTGATCGCCGCTGAACAATACGACCGCCACCCCGGGCACGGTCTGCGTGATTCGCTCGGCCGCCTCGATGCCGGAACCGTCCGGCATGTGCACGTCGAGCAACACGACGTCGGGCACGACATCCTTCGCGCTCTCGAACGCTTCGCGCCCCGTGGACACTTCGGCGACAACCGTGTGGCCAAGGGTGCCGAGGAGATCGATGAGCAGCGAACGCGCGTTGTCATCGTCCTCGGCGACGAGCAGGCGAATGCGACTGGCTGTTTCTGTCATTGTACGGAATCTGACCGCGCGCCGCGGTGGGCGCCAGCGGTGGTGATGCCGGTCAGCCTTCGGCGGCGACCTGCGCGAGTAACTCCGACGTGCGAACCGGTTTGCGAAGAATGAAATCACCCACGGCGGCCGCCCCGGCCCGCGGTTCCCACCCGGTGACCGCCCCGGCGCGCATCGCCGGCCAGCGTTCGCGGGCGAAGGAGATGAGGTCCCAACCGCTTCCGTCCGGCAGTCCGATGTCGGACACGAGCACCTCGTACGGCGGATCGGCCTGCTCGAGCAGCGCGCGACCCTCCTGAACGCACGTCGCGGTGTCGACCTTGTGCCCATCCGACTCGAGCAGTGCCTGCATGAACTCGCGACTGTCCGGATGGTCCTCGACCAGCAGAACCTTGCGCGCGACTCGTTGCCGCGGCGCTTCGGTCACTTCCGGCGGCTGTTGCTGCGATGCGCGCGGAAAAATGAGCCGGATCGTCGTGCCGATGCCCGGCGTGGACTCGATCTCGGCGTGTCCGCGATGGCGTTTGACGATTCCGTACACCTCGGCCAGCCCCAGACCCGTCCCGGCGCGGCCCTTGGTCGTGAAGAACGGCTCGAATGCGCGCTCGCGCACTTCGGCCGACATACCGATGCCCGAGTCGCGTACTTCCAGCCGCACTTCACTCTCGGTCACAGTCGTACGCAGGCCGAGCGTTCCGCCGCCGGCCATCGCGTCGAGTGCGTTCTGTACCAGATTGAGCAGCGCCTCGCGCAACTCGCCGGCAATGCCGCGCGCCACCGCGCCTTCCGCGAGCTCGCGCTCGAAGTGGATCACGCCGCCGCGCGCGCGTTCCGCCCACAGCGGCCGCGTCATCGCCACGACTTCATCGCAGACGAGCGAGAGATCCACCGGCTCCTCGCGCTCCGCCTGCAACGGCTCCTGGCGAATGAACCGGCCGACCCGCGCCGCCGTGGCCGCACCGGTCTCCGCCGCCTTGGCGATGCGTACCGCGTAGTCGCGCACCGCCGTCGGATTCTCGGCGTTGGCCTCGAGCAGATACGCCGCGGCCATGATCGGATTGAGCGCATTGTTGACGTCGTGCATCACGCCGGCCGCGAGCTGGCCGACTGCGGCGAGCCGCCGTTCGCGCGACCGCGCCTCCTGCAGTGCGAGCAGCTCCTGCGTGCGCTCCTGCACCATGCGCTCGAGACGTTCCGCTTCCGTCGACACCCGCTCGTACAGCTCGGCCGTGCGCCGTGCTTCTTCCTCGAGTGCCTTGGCGAGCTGCGTCTTCACGGTGACGTCGCGTTCGACGGTCACCGCGCCGCGAATCTTGCCCTGCTCGTCGTACAGCGGATTCGAGTTGACCTCGATGATGAGCGGCATGTCGTCGGCGCCGCGGCGTACGGCCAATGTTTCGCCGCGCACGCGCTCGCCGCGCAATGCGCGGGCGGTCGGGTGCTCGTGCATGAACAAGCTGGTGCCGTCCACCGTGCGTGGGCGATCGAGCTGCCACAGCTCGCGCAGCGTGGACGGCTGCCCCGACGGATGATCCTGGAGTGCCTGGGTGTTGGAGCGAACGGTGCGGCCTTCCGTGTCGAACACGCGCACGGAATCCGGAATGACGTCGAAGATGGATTCGAGCTGCGCGACGTTGCGGCTGAGGGTTTCGCGCAGGTCTTCTCGTTCGCTGACGTCGTTGCCGGCGAAGAGAAGTCCGCGGCCGCCTTCCTCGCTCAGCGTGGCAAACGTCGTCTCGATCAGCCGGCGTCCCGATCGATGCTGGAACGGCACCGGCACCGTTGTGATCGCCGCCGGCCCGCGGAGTGCCGTATCGATCTGATCGGTGAGATCGGCGAGCGCGTTGGGGAACGCGTCGTAGATCGACATCTTGGTCGACGGCTTTGCCGCCACGCCGGTCAGCTCACCGTATCGCGCGTTGGCGCTGACCAGCCGCAACTCGGCGTCGAACACGGCGAGCGCCAACGGGACGCCCTCGAAGAGTGCTTCCAGGCGAAGGCCGGGAATGCCGATGCGAGCGAAATCGAGGCCGACCGAGGGCTGTGTCACGAGGCGAGGCGGGGAGAAAACGGGCGCGTCACGTCAGCATGCATACTACGCGCTGAACCACCTTCAGGGACTGGTCGCGCGCGGCTCCCGCAACATGCCATAACGCGGTGCCGGCGGGCCGCTGAACGCGCTCACGACCATGCCGACGACGACGACGGTAACGGCCCCGATCACGTTGTGCCAGAGGAACGAAACATCGGGTGCGCCGAAATTCACTGCTCCCACGGCCCCCATGCCGGCCAGGAGCCCGAGGAATGCACCGGTTGCGCGCGCCCGCGGAATCATCGACAGCAGGAAGACGCCGAGGATCGAGCCGTAGAAGAACGAGCCGAATCGGTTCACGACCTCGATCAGCGAACCCAGATTCACCGCGTAGGTGGCGACGATACAGGCGAACACGCCCCACAGGCCCGTCGCCATGCGCGACACGATCAGGAAGTGCCGGTCGGATGCCTCGCTGCGAATCCAGCGCCGATAGAAATCGATCACCGACGCCGTGGACAGGGACGTCAGCTCGCCGGCAATCGCGTTCATGGCGGCGGCGATGACGGCGGCGATGAACAGCCCGGCGAGGCCGATCGGCAGGTAGTCGAGCACGAAACGCGGAATGATGTAGTTGACGTCCTTCGACGGCTCACCGGTCACCCGGGCAGCCAGGTCGAGCGCCTGGCCGCGCACCGCGACGGCGCGGTCATCGCTCGTGCGATAGGCAGCCGAGGCGGCGGCGATCCGCTGCTGGTCCCCGCCGTCGTGCGCCCGGGCGAGCGCGCGGGCGGCGGCGTTGCGCGCCGCGAGATCCGCCGCGAACTGCCGCGAGAGCGCGGTGTATGCCGCCGGCTGCTCGCGCTGCACCGCCCGTTCGTGCGCCGGATTGAACAGCAGCGGCTGCGGCGTGAATTGATAGAATACGAATATCAGCACGCCAATCAGCAGCACCAGCGCCTGCAGCGGAATCTTCCAGTACGCGCTAATGAGGAGCGAGCTGCGCGCCTCGTCGACGGACTTCGCGGCGAGGTAGCGCTGGACCTGGCTCTGATCCGTACCGAAGTACGACAACATCAGAAACGTGCCGCCGATCACGCCCGACCAGAACGTGTAGGTATTCGTAAGACTGAACGAGAAATCGAACACCTGCAGGCGGCCGGCGGCGCCGGCGATGTGCAGCGCGTCACTCGGGGCGACGGGCAGCTGGATCAGCACGGTGACGATCACGGCGATGATCGCGCCGACGATCAGCACCATCTGCTTGACGTCCACCCACGTGACCGCCTGCACGCCGCCGATCATCGTGTACAACACGGCCGGTACGCCGATCAGCACGACGGACCAGCCGATGCTCCAGCCGAACATGGCGGAGAACACCACCGCCGGCGCGGCGATGATCGTACCGCACGACATTCCGCGCGAGATGAGAAACAGGAACGCCGTGAGCGAGCGGGTCTTGGCGTCGAACCGGCGCTCGAGAAACTCGTATGCGGTGTACACGCGCGCACCGTGGAGAAACGGCACGAGCGTCACGCCGAGGATGACCATCGCCAGCGGCAGCCCGAAGTAGAACTGCACGAACTGCATGCCGTCCGTCGCGCCCTGGCCCGTGGTACCGATCATCGTCACGGCGGAGAGCTGCGTCGCCATCACCGACAATCCCACCGCCCACCAGGGCAGGCTGCGATTGGCGAGAAAGTAGCCTTCGATCTCGTTCGTGCCGCGCGCGCGGCGCACGCCATCGATCATGACGTACGCCAGCCAGCCGATCACGATGACCCAATTGAGTGGGTTCATGGCTCAGGCGGCGGTCACTGGGATGGCGGCGCGTTCAGGCGGAAAAGTGGTTCTGCAGCAGCCAGAGAAGCGCCAGCGTGATCACCTGCACCGCCAGCACGCGCGTAAGCGTTCGCCGAAAGCGGTTGTCGCTCACGGGCGGATTGCGTCGGACGCAGACACCGGACGATTCGCGGCGCTCTGGTTGGCGGACAGCAGGTTGATGAACAGGCGCGCCGCGCCCGGGTTACCAGCCGGCAATTGCCGGAAGAACGAGAACGTGGTGTAGATGTACGTGCCCTTGCCGACCGGCGCGACGAGCACCGCCGCGTCGTTCGGCGGCTCGCCGGGATCGTGCATCGAGAACAGATCGCGATACGCGCGATCGAACGTGTGCGGCATGTACGACGATCGCTCCTGCACCCAGTTGGCAAAATCCGCTTCCGTAATTCGATTCGGGGTCGAGAGCAGCGGCGAGCCCGGGTCGAGCACGCGCACCGCCGCGAACTCGTCGGTCACGCGGTCGGCGGGCCGGCTCAGCGTGATCGGATACGGCAGCACACCGGGTCGGGCCATCTCGTACTGCCCGTACTGCGTCACGATCGTGCCGCCGTTGCGAGCAAAGCGCATCAGCACCGGCGTGTTCGCGAGCAGCGCGGGGCTCGCCTCGTAGGCGCGGCTGCCGAGCACGATCGTCGTGAATCCCGACAGATCCGTGCGAGCGAGTGCGGCGGGATCGAGCTCCGTCACCGGGAGCCCGAGCTCCTCGAGCATCGGCATCACGTTGTCGCCGACACCGCGGACGTAGCCGATGCGAAGATTGGCAAACACCGCGTCGACTGCCTGTACCTGCACGGTCGCAGGCCGATAGTAGCGGAGCGGCCGGATGTGCTCGTATTCGATCGGCGTGAAGCCTTCTGTGTACTGGCGCGAACCGAGCCGTGCGACGGCGGAGATCGGGTGGCGGCCCGGGGATAAGCGTCCTTGAACGCGGAAATACACATGAGCGTCGGCGCCCGGCTCGAGCGACACGTGCCGCACGGCCGAATCGGCGTGAAGCCCCTGTGGCAGCACCAGGGAGACGTCGGTCACCAGCGGCCGCGTCGCCGCGGAATGCACGTCGACGAGCATCGTGCGATCGAACGGCACGTTGGCTCGCGCGTACTCCACCTCGTGCTCGAGCAGTACCGTCACCGGCGGTACCGTGGCGATCGGTCGCCGTACTTCGCCGCGCGCCGGATCGGCGTACCGGTACACGATCGGCGCTTCCTCGACCGGAACCGCCGTGCCGTCGATGTTCAGCGTCACGTCGGCCGCGGACGTTTCGATCCGGTCGGCTCCGACGATCATCTCGCGCGGCACCGTCGTGGGATGCGGCGTCGAATCGAGGTTGAACATGTCGCCAACGCGCGGTCGAACGAGCCACCACGAACGAGTCGGCGATGGCGGCGCGTGGTACTGGAGCGTTTCGCGCAGCGTGCTATCGGGCAGGATCGTGCGCGACTCGTTCGTCGCGGCACCCTCGCCGCGAATCGCGGCGCCGTCGAGCCGGACCGGCGCCCGTCCTTCATTGAATACGGAGATCGTGACCGGCATCGAGTCGGATTCCGCGATCACCTCGCGCGGTGCGGTGGCCTGAATGCTCACGCCCGCCGCATCGAGCAGCGCTTGCGTCGCGCGCTCGCGCGTGAGGTCGAGCGCCAGCGCCAGGTCGCCCATCGACGCATCGCATGTCCGCGGATGCGCCGGGTCCGACTCGAGCGTCGTGCACGTGACACCGCTCGCCGCGCGTGTGGCGAGCCGCACGTAGGCGGCGAGCGGCGCGACCATCCGTGCCGGAGCCGCGAGATCGCGCGCGCGCACGACCGCGACCTGCGCGACGGTGAGCGAGTCCAACGCGGCGCGCGCGGAATCGACGAGCCGCAGCGAGGCGAATCGCGCCCAGCTCGTGTCGATGCCGTCGAAGATCGTACGCTCCGGCGTTGCCGGCGTCGCGGCGAGATGCGTCGTCTCCAGCCGCACCGCGTCGATTCGCGCGCCGCGCTGCGGCAGCCCGCCCTGACCCTGCGACCGGTGCTGCGACCGACTCACCGTCGCGATCTCCGAGTACGATTCGCCGAGCAGCGGATCGTACTCGCCGACGTTGAAGCGAAGGAGGTCGCCCGCGGCGCCGCCGGCACCGCGGCCGAATCGGGCGCTGCGGTAGAACTTGAGCGGCGTCCACGGCTTCAATCCGCCGAGCGTCGACGGTGGAAAGCGCACCGAGTCGCCCGCGGCGTCGAACACTTCGCGCGCCAGCACGCCGGCGTACTGATGATGCCCGTGCCCGTCCGCCGGCGTGCCGCTCCACACCGAGATGATCACTTGCGGCCGGTACGCGCGCACGATCGCCACCATGTCGCGCAGGATGACCTGGCGCGGCCAGTGCTGAAACGTTTCGTCGATGGTTTTGGAGAACCCGAAATCGAATGCGCGGGTGAAGTACTGGCGGCCGCCGTCGATGCGGCGGGCGGCGAGCAGCTCCTCGGTGCGAATCATTCCGAGCGGCTCGCCGAGCTCGTTGCCGATGAGATTCTGGCCGCCATCGCCGCGCGTCAGCGACAGGTACGCGGTCTCGACATGGCGGCCCGTCGCGAGCCAGGTGATGAGTTGCGTGTCTTCGTCGTCCGGGTGCGCGCCGATCATCAGCACGCGCGCGGTGGTGCCGAGTCCTTCGACCAGCTCGCCCAACGCAGCCGCGCCGCGCTCCTGAGCGGAAAGACGCGGCGCGACGATGAGACACAGACTACCGAACAGGATCAGCGCTCGCTTCGACACTCGATGTCCTCGGCTGGAAGGAGCGGCAGGCGCGGCTCAGCGGGCCGCACCTGCCTTCTTGCGCGCCGCCGGCGCGTAGGTGAGTACGTCCTTTACGATCCGATGCTGCTCCGCCGTGTGCGCCGATAGATATCCCTCGGCGGGACTCGCGCGTTCCGGCCGCCCCATGTAGCGCAGCGTGGTCAGCGTGCCGATCGACGCGCGGAGCCGCGGCTGCACGTACGTCCACGCGCCCATGTTCTTCGGCTCTTCCTGCGCCCACACGACCTCTTCGACGTTGGGATACTGATCCACGACGTCCGCAACCTCGCGTGGCCACGGCGCCAGCTCCTCCACGCGAACGATCGCGACGTTCGGCCGGCGTTCACCCGCGGTGAGATCGTAGTAGATCTTGCCGGTACAGAACACGAGCCGCTGCACCTGCTCGCGCGATTGCGACGCGACCGGATCGTCGATCACCGGACGGAACGATCCCGTCGCCAGCTCGTCGAGCGCCGAGGCGGCCGCCGGCATGCGCAGCAGCGACTTGGGCTGCATCAGCACGAGCGGCCGCCGCGGGTTTGCATTCGCCTGGCGGCGCAGCACGTGAAAGTACTGGCCCGGCGTCGACGGGTACGCCACGCGCATGTTGCCCTCGGCAGCGAGCTGCAGGAAGCGCTCGAGGCGCGCGCTCGAATGCTCCGGTCCCTGCCCTTCGTAGCCGTGCGGCATGAGCAGCACGAGCCCGGAGTCCTGGCCCCACTTGGCGCGATCGGCCGCGATGAACTGATCGATGATCGGCTGCGCGACGTTGGCGAAATCGCCGAACTGCGCCTCCCACAACACCAGCGTGCCCGGCGCGGCGATGCTGAACCCGTACTCGAAACCCATCACCGCCGTCTCGGAGAGCGGGCTGTTATAGATCTCGAATGCACCGCGCGATTGCGGCAGGTGCTCGAGCGGCGTGTACGTCTCGCCGGTGTTCACGTCGTGCAGCACGGCGGAGCGATGCGAGAACGTGCCGCGCTGTACGTCCTGACCTGTGATCCGTACGCTCACGCCGTCCGTGAGCAGCGACGCGAACGCCAGCGCCTCGGCGTGGCCCCAGTCGATACCGCCATTGTTGATCGCATCCCGGCGACGCGGTAGCGTCCGCTGGATCGTGGGGTGCAGCTTGAACGTCTGCGGCCAGGTGAGCAGCTGCTCGTTGAGCGATACCAGCTTCTCGGCGCGCACTGCGGTTTCCGCGGGGGCCGACGCGGGCGCCTTCGCCGGAACGGCAGCGTGCTCCTCGTGCTCCGTTCCGTCGCGCTTCATCTGCTCGTAGGTCTGCTGGAGCAGATCGCTCACCGCCTTGTCGGCCGCCGCGACGTCGTCCTCGCTGGCGACGCGCTCGCGCACGAGCCGCGCCCCCCACACCTGACGCGGCGTCGGGTGCTCGTCGACGAACTTGTACATCGTCGGCTGCGTGAACGCCGGCTGGTCGGCCTCGTTGTGGCCGTGGCGGCGGTAGCCCACCAGATCGATGAGAAAATCCTTGCCGAATCGCTGGCGATATGCGATGCCGAGCCGCACGGCCTGGATGCACGATTCGGCGTCATCCGCGTT
Organism: Gemmatimonadaceae bacterium; assembly: GCA_025928185.1. Lineage (GTDB taxonomy): Bacteria > Gemmatimonadota > Gemmatimonadetes > Gemmatimonadales > Gemmatimonadaceae > JAQBQB01. Next base: position 31,247 of record JAICKA010000009.1, on the reverse strand, counting down.
CACGTGCAGCACCGGAATCTCGAAGCCCTTCGCCAGATCGCTCGCGTAGTGCGTCGATCGTGAATCGACCGGATCGGTGGTGAAGCCGATCTGGTTATTGGCGATGATGTGGAGCGTCCCGCCCACGCGAAAACCCGGCAGCAGCGAGAGATTGAGCGTTTCGGAAACGACTCCCTCGCCCGGAAACGATGCGTCACCGTGCACGAGCACCGACAGCACCGACGCTTCGTCGCGCGCCGTTGGGGCCGACCCCTCGGCGTGCTGCTGCGCGCGCGTCACGCCCATCACCACGGGATCCACGACTTCAAGATGGCTTGGATTCGGCACCAGCTCGAGCTCGACCCGGCCGGCCCCCGGCACGTCGCGAGAGCCGCGGTAGCCGAGGTGATACTTGACGTCGCCGGTGACGCCCGGCTCGTCGTTCTTGCCGTGCGCCCCCTCGAAATTCTCCAGCAGCGTGCGATACGGCTTGCCCATCACGTGCGCCAGCACGTTCAAGCGGCCGCGATGCGCCATGCCGATCACGACCCGGCGCGCGCCGTGTGCCGCGCCGCGCGCGATCGTTTCGTCGAGCATCGGGACGAGCGCGTCGACGCCTTCGATCGAGAAGCGCTTGGCGCCGACATACGCGCGTCCGAGAAACCGTTCGAGCCCATCGACCTGCGTGAGCCGCTGCAACAGCGCGCGCTTCTCGTCGTCGGTGAGCGGTGTCGTCGCTTCGCCCGATTCGATCGCATCGCGGAACCACTGGCGCTCGACTTCCTCGTTGAGATGCTCGAACTCATAGCCAATCGTGCCGCTGTAGTGCTCGCGCATGCGCTGCACGACGTCGGCCGCCGTTCCATTGTCGTACCCGAGCGCCGATGCAGGCACCTGTTGCAGGTCCGCGTCGGAAATGCCGTGGAACTCCGGCGACAGCTCGGCGGCACCGGAAGGTGCGGAGCCGAGCGGATCGAGCGCGACGGCGAGATGTCCATAGCGCTGGATCGCGCCGAGCAGTTCGGAAGCACCGGCCGCTTTGCGGAGCAGCGCGACATCATAGCCGCCGGCGGCCTCGCTGGTGCCGGCGAGCTGCTCCGCCATGCGGAAGAATTGACGCCACGATTCGTCCACGGACGACGGGTCGCGGCGGTACGATTCGTACGTTTCCGCGATGTAGCCGTCGTTGAAGACGCTCGTGATGGGAAGGCTGGACATATTGTCGGAAATGTAATGACCCGCGGAGGGCGGGATTCAGAGATCGGCGGGCAACGTCAACGTAAAAGACGACCCGCGCCCCGGCGACGATTCGACTTCGAGTCGCCCGCCGAGCAGCTCGGCCAGGCTCCGCGCGATGTAGAGGCCGAGCCCCGTGCCGCCGTGCCGCCGCGTAAGTCCAGTGTCGAGCTGAGCGAACGGCTGGAACAGGCGCTCCATGTCGGCCGCGGCGATGCCGATGCCGCTGTCGCGAACTATGAATTGCACCGAGCGCTCGCCCGTCTCGAGCTCGAGGTGCACGAAGCCGCGGTCGGTGAACTTCACGGCGTTGCCGGCAAGATTCACGAGAATCTGCCGCACTTTATCGACGTCGCTCGTCATGCGCACCGGCGCGCTCGGTACGGTGTACTCGAACGCGAGATGCTTCTGGCGCGCGAGTGGCTCGACCACCGCCGCCGTGGCGCGCACGAGATCCGCCGCCAGGAAATCCGTCGGCCGCATCGTCTCGCGACCTTCGTCCAGACTGGAGAACGCCAGCACTTCCTCGATCACCGCGGCAAGATGCTGCGTCACGGACCGCATGCGTTCGAGCACGTCGAGCTGGTTGTCGGACAATGGCCCGAGCACCTGATCGGCGAGCAGCTCCTCGTAGCCGGCGAGCGCGGTGAGCGGCGTGCGCAGCTCGTGTGACACGGTCGCGAGAAAACGGCTCTTCGCGCGGTCGGCGATCTGCGCCTGCTCGAGCAGCTCGGCTTTGCGCAACGCGAGCGCGGCGTAGTCGGCGATCGCGCGCAGGCGGTGCGCTTCGCGCGGCGAGAACGCCGGCGCGCCCGAATCGCGCGTCACCGCGAGCACGCCGACGATCGTGTCCTGCGCGATGAGCGGCGCGAGCAGCATCGGGCCCACGTGCAGCTCGGGCACGACGCGCGTGAGCGGACGCGCGCTGTTGCTGAAATCCGCCACCGATGCGACGTCGTGCGTGCGCAGCACGTCGCGCATCAGCGAGCCGGGAAGCGCGAACCGCTTGCCGAGGGCGACGAGCGGGCCGCCGACCGCGGCGACGACTTCGCCCTCGTTGCCGATGACCTTGAGCACCGCCCCGCCGGTGCCAGCGCACTGCCCCGCGCCCGCCTCGCACAGGATCTCGAGCAGCGCAGCGGTATCGGGCTCGCCGGCCATCTGTCGGGCCAGCCGCCGAAGCGCTTCGCTCTCGTCGCTCGCGTGCGTCGGCAGCTCAACGACGAGGTGCCCGGCGGCATCGCGGCAGACTTCAGCTTCGATCGTGGGTGCGGGCGCGTCGCCGAGTATGACTCGGCGCGGCGTGCCGTCGGCCTTGGTGGCGGTGAGCGCGTCGAGCAGCGGTTGCGCGGGAAACGACGGCGTGCCGTCGTCCCCGCCGCTCAGCGCATCTGTTCGACGGATTTCGTCGCCGACCACGGAAGCACGTCCGGCGGGGTGATACCGTCACGCCGGCGACTCGCGGCAGCGAGCACACGGTGCGCGTCGTCGGGGTCGAGTGTCGGCAGGTACAGAAACCCCGAGATGCCATTGGTGTCGAGCAGGTGCGCTTCGCCCGGATGACGCGTGAGACTCACCGCGATGACCGGCGTTCCCGACAACGCGGGATCCGCCTCCCAGCTCTGGAGCGACATCGTGGCGAGCACGTCGTAGTCGCAGATCACGACGTCAGGCTCGTGCACCGCGACCGCCGCAATTGCCTCGCGAACGCCCACGCACGGAGTGGCGCTCACATCGAGCGCCTCGAAGAACCGGCAGAGGTGCTCGCTCAAGTACGGATGTCGGCTGACGCACAGCACTCGCATGCCGAAAATATACGGCGCGGTCGCGGCAATGTTCAATCAGAAATTGCCCGCGTCGCGTGACTTGCATCACGCCGCATGGGCGAAGCGCCCGCACGGCGGCGGCGATCATGATCCGGAGCGCACGGACTGGTCGCGCCGGAACGGCCGAGGCGCGTCGGCGGCCGTGCGCTCGCGTTCGTCAACGGGCACGGGCCGCGGCTGCTCCTGCTCGACCAGCCGGAGCGAACGCGCTTCGGCGCTCGCTGGCAACTGAAGCCGGAACGTGCTGCCCGCGCCCACTTCCGACTCGACCGTCAGCGAGCCGCGCAGCAGTTCGGCCAGGCGGCGCGAGATCGGGAGGCCGAGTCCGGTGCCGTCCTGCAATTGGGTGCGGCCGAGCTGCACGAACTCGTGGAAGATGCGCTCCTGGTCCTCGGCCGAAATCCCGTCGCCCTGATCGCTGACCGCGACAACCACGCCGCCATCGTCGCGCGTGTCGCAACTGACGGTGATCGGACGGCCTCGCCCGAACTTGATCGCATTCGAGAGCAGGTTGAGGAGGATCTGTCGTACGCGGCGCGGATCCGAGATCACGCGCGTGACCTCGTCGCCGGTGCGATTCAGCGTGAGCGTCGATCCGTGCTCGTCGGCGAGCGGCCGCACGGTCACGAACAGATCCTCGATCAGCGTCGGGAACTCGACCGGCTGCAGGCGCAGATCGATCTTGCCGGCCTCGATCTTCGAGAGATCGAGGACGTCGTTCACCAGCTCCAGCAGGTGCCGCGCCGCCTTCTGCGTCCGTTCGATGCCTTCGGTCTGCTTCTCGTTCAGCGGTCCATATATATTCTCTAACAACAGGGTGCTGTAGCCGAGCACGGCGTTGATCGGCGTTCGCAGCTCGTGCGACATCGACGCGTAGAACCGGCTGCGCGCCGTCATCGCGCGCTCGAGGTCGACCTGCCGGCGGTGCAGCTCCTCGTTCAGGGCTGTCAGCTCCCTGGCGGACGTGGCGAGCGAGCGGGCCTGCTCCTCGAGCGCCTGCTCGTGCGCGATGCGCTCGGACACGTCGCGCGCGATGAGCGTGTACGTGCGGCCATTGGCCGTCTCGAGCGACGACACCGAGGCTTCGATCGGGAAGGTCTCGCCGTTGGCGCGCCGCGCCGTCAGCGCCTCGGGGCGAACCGGCGCGTCACCCGTCATGCGCTCGCCGGCGGCGCGGATTCCGCTCACCGTCTGGCTGGCTGTGGTTTCGGGAAAGAGCGAGCCGATCGCGCCGCCAACCGCCTCGTCGGCTGGGCGGCCGAACATGCGCTCGGCCGCGCCGTTCACCATGGTGATGCAGTTCGCCGCATCGAACACGACGATCGCGTCCATGGCCGACGAAACGATCTCGCGAAAACGCGCCTCGGACTGCAGCAGCTCGCGCATGTGCCGCAGCTCCAGCTCCTGGCGTTCGATGTCGCGAATCCGCTGCTCCTGCTCGGCGATGCGACGCTGCTGCACGTACAGGTCGACGAACACCGCCACCTTCGAGCGCAGGATCTCCGGCTGGAACGGCTTGAACATGTAGTCGACCGCGCCGACCGAGTAGCCCTTGAAGACGTACTCGTCCTCCTTGTTGATCGCCGTCAGGAAGATGATCGGGATGTATTTCGTGCGCTCGCGGGACTTGATGAGCTGCGCGGTCTCGAAACCGCTCATGCCGGGCATCTGCACGTCGAGCAGGATCACGGCGAACTCGCGCTCGAGCAGCCGGCGCAGCGCCTCCTGTCCCGAGGTGGCGCGTACGAGCCGCTGGCCCAGCGGCTCGAGGATCGCCTCGAGCGCGAGGAGATTCTCCGGCCGGTCGTCGACGAGCAGAATGTCGACCTGCTCGGGGGCGCTCATGAGTGCGCGTCCCGTGTGCCGAGGCGCGTGCGCGGCGGCGACGTCACCGGAATGGTGGCCGCCACCGGCAACGCGGCGAGCGTCGAGGCGATTTCGGCGATCGACAGCGCCCGCGCGGTCGGGACGCACCGCAGCGCCGCGGCCGGCATCATCGGGCTCTCGGCCGTCGCGGGCAGTTGCACGAGCGCCAGACCGCCGCGCTCGTGAATTCGTTCGAGCCCGCGCGAGCCATCCGAGTTCGCGCCGGTCAGGATCACGCCGACGGCGCGGCCGCCGTAGGCGTCGGCCGCCGACACCAGCGTCACGTCGATCGACGGCCGGCTGTAGCGCACCGGTTCGTCGACCGACAGCGAGAACGAGCCGTACTCGATGAGTAAATGGTAATCGGCGGGCGCGACGTGCACGTGGCCTCCCGTGATGGGTGCCTTGTCCTCGACCTCGCAGACGCGCAACGGCGTGGAATCCTGCAGCAGCATCGGCAGCAGGTGATCGGACTGCCGGTGCCGGTGCTGCACGACGACGACGGGCAGCGGAAAGGCCGCCGGCAGCCCGCTGACGAGCTCGCGCAGCGCGCTGAGACCACCCCATGACGTTCCGACGACGACGATCTCGTAGGCTGCGGTCACCTGACCTTCCGGTAGAGCTTTTCGCGCGTATTCAATTTCTCGTAACACGATTCGTATTCCGAGAACCGGAGCGATTCCTTGCTGCCGAGCGCGAGGATGCCGAACATCACGAGGCTCTCGTAGAACAGCGCGTGCACGCGATTCTGGAGATTGCGATCGAAGTAGATCAGCACGTTCCGACAGAAGATGACGGTGAATTCGGAGAACGACTGGTCCGTCACCAGGTTGTGCTGCGAGAACACCGTGTTGCGCGTGAGCGCGGGGCTGAACAGCGCGCCGTCGTACTTCGCCGTGTAGTACTCCGAGAACGACCGCTTGCCGCCCGCCTTGATGTAGTTCTCGGTGTACTCCTGCATCCGATTGAGCGGAAATATGCCGGATCGCGCCTGCTGGAGCACCGCGTCGTTCACGTCCGTGGCGTAGATGCGTGTGCGGTCGAGCAGCCCTTCCTCCTCCAGCACGATCGCCGTGGAGTAGACCTCCTCGCCCGTCGAACAGCCCGCGTGCCAGATGCGAATGAACGGGTACGTCCGGAGCAGCGGGATGACCTCGCTGCGGAACACCTGGTAGAACCCGGGATCCCGGAACATCGCCGTGACGCTGATCGACAGATCGAGCAGCAGCCGCTCCATGGCGCTCGTGTCGTGCAGCACGAGCGCCTGGAGCTCCGAGACCGAGCTCAGATGTTCGGCGTCGATGCGTTTCCACAAACGCCGTCGGATGGACGCGTAGGCGTACGACCGGAAATCGAAACCGTAGTGACGGAAAATCCCCTCGAGCAGCAACTCGATCTCGACGCGCTCCAGCTCGGCGTCATACGAAACGGGCGGACCATTGAGCGACCGGTTCGCCTTCAGCGATACAGCCATACACGCATCAGACTCAAGAGCTGTTCCGTGTCGACCGGCTTGGTGATGTAATCGGACGCGCCCGCCGCGATGCACTTCTCGCGGTCGCCCTTCATCGCCTTGGCCGTGAGCGCGATGATCGGAAGCCCGCGGAACTGCGGCTTCTCGCGAATTGCCCGGGTCGTTTCGTAGCCGTCCATCTCCGGCATCATCACGTCCATCAGCACGATGTCGATGCCCGGTGTCGCTTCCAGCTTGGCGATGGCATCGCGGCCGTTCTCGGCGAACGACACCTGCATGCCGTGCTCCTCCAGCACGCTCGTGAGCGAGAAGATGTTCCGGACGTCGTCGTCCACGATGAGCACGTGTTTCTGCGCGAAGACCGCATCGGTGTTGTGCAGGCGCTCCAGCATGCGCCGCTTCTGCTCCGGCAACCGCGCTTCGACGCGGTGCAGGAACAGCGCCGTTTCGTCCAGCAACCGCTCGGGAGACTTCACATCCTTGACGATGATCGCTTCCGCGAACTTCCGCAGCCGCGTCTCCTCCGCCTGGCTCAGCTCCCGCCCGGTGTAGATGATGATCGGCAGGTCCTTCATCGACGGGTCGGCCTTGACGGTCTCGAGCAATTGGAAACCGTCGGTGCCGCCCGCCAAGCCGAGATCGAGTACCATGCAGTCGAAGTGCATCGTCCGGAGCTTCTCGAGCGCTTCGTCGGCCGTTCCCACGGCCGTGATCTCCACGTCCTCGTGGGCGATCAGCTCGATCATGCTCTTGCGTTGCCCCTCGTCGTCCTCGACGACCAGCAGACGTTTCACCTGCTGATCGATGAACTGGGCAATCTTGTTGAACGAATCCTCGAGCGCCTCCTTCTCGACCGGCTTCTCGAGATAGGCGATTGCGCCGGCCTTGAGCCCCTGCTGCCGCTCCCGAATCCCCGTGATGATGTGCACCGGGATGTGTCGCGTTTCGGGGTGATGCTTGAGTCGATCGAGCACCGCCCAGCCGTCGATGCCCGGCATGTCGATGTCGAGCGTGATCGCGTCCGGATGATACGCGTGCGCGATCTTGAGGCCGCTCTCTCCGTCGAGCGCCACCAGCACCTTGAAGCCCTTGTCGCGCGCCATCTCCAGCAGCACGCGCGCAAAGGTCGGTTCGTTCTCCACCACCAGCACCACACGGTCGCCCGGTTCGATGTTGTCGCGATCGTCCTCGAACCCTTCCGGGCGCGGAATCTGATCGAGATCGATGTCCGGCATTTCCATCGTCGCCGTCGCGGACTCCTGCGCGTCGTCATCCCACGGCTGCGAGAACGCCGCGTCCTCTTCGTTCGACTGCGGAATGCGCGGCATCGCGCGCGCGCTGCTCCGCGCCGGCAGCCGCGGGCCGCTCGTGTCGTTCGCGCGCCGCGCCGCGTCGGCTGACGCCGTGCGGCCGGCCTCCGTCTCGAAGTAGCGCGCCGGCAGGAACAGGGTGAACGTGCTCCCATTGCCCGGCGAGCTCTCGACGCGAATCTCGCCGCCGAGCAGGCGCGCCATCTCGCGGCTGATCGAGAGACCGAGTCCCGTGCCGCCGAACTTGCGGCTCGTGGTGCCGTCGGCCTGCTGGAACGCCTCGAAGATGAGCTGCTGCTTGTCCTTCGGAATGCCGATGCCGGTGTCCTTCACCGCGAACGAGATCACGTCGGCGTCGGCCTGATCGAGACTGCGACTCGCGAACCGCTTGCCCATATCGGACCGGCGGATCGTCAGCGTCACACCGCCCTGCGTCGTGAACTTGAAGGCGTTCGACAACAGATTCTTCAACACCTGCTGCAGCCGCTGCGAGTCGGTGTACAGGTTGGCCGGCACCTTGTCGCCGATCTCGATCTTGAAGTCGAGATGCTTCTCCTCGGCCACCGGGTTGAACGTGCGCGTCACGAAGTCGCGGATCTCGGCGATCGGCACGTCCGTGGCGTTGATCTCCATCTTGCCCGCTTCGACCTTCGACAGATCCAGAATGTCGTTGATGAGGTTGAGCAGATCGGTGCCGGACGAGTAGATCGTCTGCGAGTACTCCACCTGCTTCTTCGAGAGATTGCCGTCCTTGTTCTCGGTGAGCAGCTTGGCGAGGATGAGCAGCGAGTTGAGCGGCGTGCGCAGCTCGTGCGACATGTTCGCCAGGAACTCGTTCTTGTACTTCGAGCTGAGCGACAGCTGCTCCGCCTTCTCCTCGAGCGCAACGCGGGCCGACTCGACTTCGCGATTCTTCTGCTCGACCTTGGCGTTCTGCTCGGCGAGCAGCGACGCCTTTTCCTCGAGCTCCTCGTTGACCTGCTGCAATTCCTCCTGCTGCTCCTTGAGCAGCTCCTCGGACTGCCGCAGCGTGCGCGCCTGCGCTTCCAGCTCCGAGTTGGAGCGCTTGAGCTCCTCCTGCTGCTGCTGCAATTCGCGGGACTGGCTCTGCAGCTCCTGCGTCAACTTCTGCGACTGCTCGAGCAGCTCCTCCGTGCGCATGTTCGCCTGAATCATGTTCAGCACGACGCCGATCGATTCGGCGAGCTGGTCGAGGAACGTCTGGTGGATCTGGCTGAACGGCAGGAAGCTCGCGAGCTCCACCACCGCCTTCACCTCGCCCTCGAACAGGATGGGCAGCACGATGATGTTGCGCGGCGGCGCTTCACCCAGGCCGGACGTGATCTGGATGTAGTCGTCGGGCACGTTCTGCAGCAGGATCGGCTGCTTCTCGAGTGCCGCCTGGCCGACGAGACCTTCGCCGAGCGCGAACCGGTTCGCCACGTGCTTGCGCGCGCGATACGCGTAGCTCGCAACGAGCTTGAGGAGCGAGCCGCCCGCGTCGTTGTCCATGATGAAGAACCCGCCGTGATGCGCGCTCACCAGCGGCGTCAGCTCGCTCATGATCAATCTCGAAACACTCTCGAGGTCCTTCTGGCCCTGCATCATCCGGCTGAACTTCGCCAGGTTCGTCTTGAGCCAGTCCTGTTCCTGGTTTCGTTCCGTCGTCTCGCGCAGGTTGGCGATCATCTGATTGATGTTCGTCTTGAGCTCGTCCAGCTCGCCCTGCGCCTCGACGGTGATCTGCCGTGTGAGATCGCCCTTGGTCACCGACGTCGCCACGTCGGCGATGTTGCGCACCTGCACGGTGAGCGAGTTCGCCATCGCGTTCACGCTGTCGGTCAGCCCCTTCCACGTGCCGGCAACCCCCGGCACCTCGGCCTGGCCGCCCAGCTTGCCCTCGGTGCCGACCTCCTTCGCCACGCGCGTCACCTCGTCGCCGAACACGCGCAGGCGATCCACCATGTTGTTGATGGTGTTCTTGAGCGAGAGCACCTCGCCCTGCGCCTCGACGGTGATCTTCTGCGACAGGTCGCCATTCGCCACCGCGGTGGTGACGTCGGCGATGTTGCGCACCTGCGTCGTGAGGTTCGACGCGAGACCGTTCACGTTGTCGGTGAGATCGCGCCAGATCCCGGCCGCGCCGGGCACCTTCGCCTGGCCGCCGAGCTTTCCTTCCGTGCCGACCTCTCGCGCCACGCGCGTCACTTCGCCGGCGAACGAGTTGAGCTGATCGACCATCGTGTTGATCGTGTTCTTCAGCTCGAGGATCTCGCCCCGCACGTCGACGGTGATCTTGCGCGACAGGTCGCCGCGCGCGACCGCCGTCGTCACGTCGGCGATGTTTCGCACCTGCACCGTCAGGTTGCCGGCCATCGCGTTCACGTTTTCGGTCAGGTCCTTCCACGTGCCCGCCACACCCGGCACGCTGGCCTGACCGCCGAGGCGACCCTCGGTTCCGACCTCTCGCGCGACTCGACTCACCTCGTCGGCGAAGATGCGCAGCTTCTCCACCATGTTGTTGATGGTGTCCTTGAGGTCGAGCACTTCGCCGCGCACTTCCACAGTGATCTTCTGACTGAGATCGCCGTTCGCGACCGCCGTCGTGACGACCGCGATGTTCCGCACCTGATTGGTGAGGTTCGACGCCATGAAGTTCACGTTGTCGGTCAGATCCTTCCACGTGCCGCTCACGCCTTGCACGCTCGCTTGGCCGCCGAGCATTCCTTCCGTGCCCACCTCTCGAGCGACGCGCGTCACCTCGGACGCGAACGCCGACAGCTGGTCGACCATCGTGTTGATCGTGTTCTTGAGGGCGAGCACCTCGCCTTTCGCCTCGACCGTGATCTTTCGTGAGAGGTCGCCCTTGGCGACCGCCGTGGTCACGTCGGCAATGTTGCGCACCTGATTGGTCAGGTTGTTCGCCATGCCGTTCACGTTCTCGGTGAGGCTCTTCCAGGTGCCGGCCACGCCCGGCACGTTGGCCTGTCCACCGAGCACGCCTTCGGTGCCCACCTCGCGCGCCACGCGAATCACTTCGCCGGAGAACGAGTTGAGCTGGTCGACCATTCGGTTGACCACGTCCTTGATCTGGAGAATCTCGCCCTGCGCCTCGACGGTGATCTTGCGCGTCAGATCGCCGTTGGCGATGGCGGTCGCCACGGCGCTCACGTCGCGCAACTGCACGGTGAGGTTCGCCGCCATGCCGTTCACGTTCTCGGTGAGGTCGCGCCAGGTGCCGCTCACGCCTTCAACGCGCGCCTGGCCGCCGAGCTTTCCTTCGGTACCTACTTCCTTCGCGACGCGCGTCACTTCGCTCGCGAACGCGTTGAGCTGATCGACCATCGTGTTGATCGTGTTCTTCAGCTCGAGCACTTCGCCCTGCACGTTGACCGTGATCTTGCGCGACAGGTCGCCCTTGGCGACCGCCGTCGTCACATCGGCGATGTTGCGCACCTGCGCCGTGAGGTTGCCGGCCATCGCGTTCACGTTGTCGGTCAGGCCCTTCCACGTGCCTGCTACGCCGGGCACGTTGGCCTGGCCGCCGAGCACACCTTCCGTTCCCACTTCGCGCGCCACGCGACTGACTTCATCCGCGAAGATGCGCAGCTTCTCGACCATGTTGTTGATCGTGTCCTTGAGGTCGAGCACTTCGCCCCGCGCTTCCACCGCGATCTTCTGACTCAAGTCGCCGTTCGCCACCGCCGTCGTCACGAGCGCGATGCTGCGCACCTGGTTCGTCAGGTTCGCGGCCATGAAATTCACATTGTCCGTCAGGTCCTTCCACGTGCCGGCGACACCCGGCACGTTCGCCTGGCCGCCGAGCATGCCTTCCGTGCCAACCTCACGAGCGACGCGTGTGACTTCTGCGGCGAATCCGGACAGCTGATCCACCATCGTGTTGATCGTATTCTTGAGCTCCGACACTTCGCCACGCGCTTCGACGGTGATCTTCTGCGACAGATCGCCATTCGCAACCGCGGTCGTCACGAGCGCGATGTTGCGCACTTGGTTCGTCAGGTTCGACGCCATCGCGTTCACCGAATCGGTGAGGTCCTTCCACGTGCCGCTCACACCCTGCACGTTCGCCTGCCCGCCCAGCACGCCCTCGGTTCCGACTTCGCGCGCCACTCGCGTCACTTCGCTGGCGAATGCGTTCAGCTGGTCGACCATCCGGTTCACGGTCGAGCCGATTCGGAAGAACTCGCCCTGGACCTGCTTGCCCTCGATCTCCAGCTCGACCTTCTGCGACAGGTCGCCCTCGGCGACCGCCTTGATTACGCGCGAGACCTCCGACGTCGGTTGCACGAGATCCGTGATCAGGCTGTTGACCGAATCGACCGCCGTGATCCACTGGCCGCCGACGCCGGCCATCGAGACGCGATCGCGCATTTTGCCTTCGCGTCCGACCGATCCGCTTACGCGCGAGATCTCGTCGACGAGCCGCGCCTGCTTGGCCGTGACGCTGTTGAACACGTCGATGATGTCCGCCATCAGCGGATCACCATTCGCCGCGAGTTGCACCGAGAAGTCGCCGGCGTTTACGGCACGAAGTCCGGCCAGCAGGCGATGCAGCGATCGTTCACGCGACACGCGCCGATCCTTGGGTGGCGCACTGCCGCGCACGGGAACTTCCATATCGTCGCGGCCCGCGGCGCGCTTGCGCCCCGACTTGCGTGTGGCGCGGCCGCCATTGCCGCCATTTCCGCGCTCGGCTTCCGCCGGCGCCTCTTCGTTGATGAGTTCCGGACTTTCGCCGACGCCCACAGTCAGCTCCTGACGAGAGGGTACGAGATCGAGGACCACCGCGCTGCGGCGGTGAGATGAGGTGCAGGGATGTGCCGAGCGCCCGGTGCGCCGTTCCGCACCGGGCAATGCGAGTTGAGCTCGCCTGAGTCGCTTACTTCAAGAGTGGTGCCGGTCTCGTCCGTGCTGACCGGCCGTGCGCTGGCCAATAGGGACTCAACTGCAAGAACCGGTACGCTGCTCCGGGCCCTGAAACGCGCCGCGCGGCACCGACCTCAGCGCGGCGTGACGAGCAGCTTCACCGGAATTCCGCCGTTGCTCGATCGCCAGCGCTCTTCCAATGCAAGCTGCGTCTGGCCGGCGAGCCGCGCGTCGGCGGCGAGCAGCGCGATTCCCCACTCCGGGCGGCGTGTCCGCTGCACGTTGCCGATCTGGGCGTAGAGATTTCGCAGCCGATCGGCTTCGCCGATCCGGACGCCATACGGCGGATTGATGGCGATCAGGCCCGGCCCGGACGCTTCTCGAAGCGCGGACAGCGGTTGTACACCGAATTCGATGTCGGCCTGGACGCCCGCCCGTTCGGCGTTTGCGCGAGCCGCCGCAATCGCGCCCTCGTCGCGATCGTACGCCTCGATCGATACCGGCGAGCGCGCCAGCTCGCCGTCGCGCGCTTCGCTCACGCGTGCGACCCACTGCCGTCGATCCACCTCCGGCCACCCGAGAAATGCGAACGTTCGATCGCGTCCGGGGGCGATGCGCCGCGCGATGCGCGCGGCCTCGATCGGAATGGTGCCTGAGCCGCACATCGGATCAGCGAGCGGCGTCGCCCCCCACCAGTCGGCGCCGATCAGCACCGCCGCCGCCAGCGTCTCGCGCAGCGGCGCCTTGGCGAGCTGCTGCCGATAGCCGCGCATGTGCAATCGTTCGCCGGAGCTGTCGGCGCTCACAGTGCATCGGTCGTGATCGAACCGGGCGACGAACAGCTGCCGCCGTTCGTTCGGCGACGCGTCCTCGTCGCCACTCGCGTCTGTCCCGCGCACGACGCGTGCGCCAGATACCGCGCGCTCCACCGACTCGGCCAATCGTTGAGCCACGGCGTCGCTGTGGTACAGCCGGGACTTGCGACAGGTCACGCGGAATTCCACCGCAGCTCCAGCTGCGACGAACCGGGGCCAGGGAATTCGCTTTGCATGCCGCTCGAGCTCGAAAAACGACGTCGCGCGAAACTGGGCCACGCGAACTAGCACCCGACTCGCCGTTCGCAGCCAGAGATTCGCGCGCGCCACCGTATCGAGCGTGCCGCTCCACGACACGCCGCCGGATTCGACGGCGCCTCCGAGTCCGAGCGTGGCAAGCTCCGTCGCGCACAGCGCCTCAAGGCCCGGCGCGGTCACGGCGAATGCGGACAGCAGTTCGGTTGATCCGGCGGGACGCGCCGGCATTACGCCGCCATCGGCGTCTTCGACTTCGGTTGCGGTGCGCGCAGCGCACGCCGGCGATTGTCGATCAGGCGATACGCAAGCAGCATCGCGAACACCGCCAGATACACGAGGGGAAAGAACGTGTCCTTCTTCACCGCCCAGAGGTAGTGAATCGTTCCGGTGATCGCCGCCAGATAGACGAGTTGATGCAGACGTGTCCACCGCTTGCCGAGTCGGCGGACCCACCCTTTGGTCGATGTGATCGCCAGGGGAAGCAGCAGCAGCCACGTCGTCATGCCGATCAGGATGTACTTGTGCTTCACTATCTCGTTGCCCATCGACGACCAGTCGAAGAACCAGTCCACGCCCGCCCACATGCTCAGGTGCACGCACGCATACGCGAACGTGAACAGCCCGAGCATGCGGCGATACTTCGCCAGCCAGTTCCAGCCGAAGCTGCGGCGAAAGGGTGTGATCGCCAGCGTGATCGCCAGAAACCGGAGCGTCCACAAGCCGGTCTCGATCTCCGCTTCGCGAATCGGATTCGCTCCGAGCTCGTCGTGGAAGAAGCGCCACGCGATCAGCGCCAGCGGTACGAGCGCGGCGACGAACACGACGCTCTTGCCGAGCGCGCGTCGACTCACCGCCCGCCCGCCGCTGAAGACCCGTCCACTCAGGACTCGCTCGCTCATATGAACCGACGACTCACTCACTCATGCCTCGCTCACTTGCCTTTCACATCCGCCATCTCGGTAGTTCCTCCCCTCTCCTCTCTCCCTTCTCGCCTCTCGATCAGAAATTCCTCCGCAGATCCATCCCCGCGTACATGTGCGCGACCTGGTCGGCGTACCCGTTGAACATCAGCGTCTTCTGACGACGGAACTGGCCGATGCGCCGCTCGCTCGCCTGCGTCCAGCGCGGATGGTCCACGTTCGGATTCACGTTCGCGTAGAAGCCGTATTCGTTTGACGCCGCGATCTGCCAGGTATTCAGCGGCTGCTTCTCGACGAACGAGATGCGCGTGATCGCCTTGATGCCCTTGAAGCCGTACTTCCACGGCACGATCAGCCGCAGCGGCGCGCCGTTCTGGTTCGGCAGCGTCTTTCCGTAGAGTCCCGTGACCATCAGCGTGAGCGGGTGCATCGCCTCGTCCATCCGCAGCCCTTCCACGTACGGCCACTGCAGCACGTCGGAGCGCTGGCCGGGCATCTCCGCGGGCGCATAGATGGTCGTGAACTGCACGAACTTCGCGCTCGGCAGCGGTTCGAAGCGCTTGATCATTTCGGCGAGCGGAATGCCGCGCCATGGAATCACCATCGACCAGGCTTCCACGCAGCGGAACCGGTACACCCGGTCCTGCTCGGCGTACGGCTTCACCAGATCCTCGAAATGGTATTCGGCGGGCTTCTTGACGAGCCCGTCGACCTTCACCGTCCACGGCCGGGTCCGGAAGTTCTTCGAGTTCGCCGACGGGTCGTCCTTGTCGGTGCCGAACTCATAGTAGTTGTTGTATGTCGTGATCTCGTCCCAGGTATTCGGCTTCTCGTTCTGCTGCTCCTGGGCCGTCGCCGAGCCGAGCGCGCCGAGCAGACGCGCCGAACCCGCCAGCCCGAGCGTCGCCACGCCCGCGGCGGCGATGAATTTCCGCCGGCTGAGGTAATCGCGCTCTGCCGTGATCTCCGACGACCGGATGTCGCCGGGCTTTTTGATGAGCATGGGATCTCCCGCGATTAGAGCTATCTGATTGAAGCTAACAGGCGCGAAAACGGCAGGCGGGCCTGTCGTCCTGATCTACCCCGCAGCGGAAAGTTTGTCACTTTGACGGATTTGGTGGGCACGCGCGCTGCTTTCTCCTGGGCTCGCGCCGCGCGAGGCGCGGCACCATTCACCCTTCGAGCCGCCTGCGGGCGGAGAGCCATAGGAGAATATCACCATGATCAGCACTCGCAGCCTCAACTCGACCCTGGACCGCATGATGAGCCTCAACCGGGCGTTCGATCAGGCGTTCAGCGCCGCGACCCAGGGCAATGCCCGCGTCTGGATTCCGGCGATCGACGTGCTCGAGAAGAAGGACGCCTACGTCATGCACGCCGAGCTGCCCGGCGTCGACGCATCGCAGATCGACATCAGCTTCGAGCAGAACGTCCTCACGATTCGCGGTACCAAGTCCTCATCGCTCGACGCCGGCATGGACGGAGAGCTTCGGGTGTACGCCGCCGAGCGCGTGAGCGGAAGCTTCGAGCGCTCGATTCGCCTCCCGGAATTCGTCGACGGCGAGCGAATCAGCGCCGAGTTCAATAATGGCGTGCTGACCGTCAGCGTTCCCAAGGCGCAGGCTGCACAGCCGCGGCGCATCGAGATCAGAACCGACACGGTCAAGACGTCGAATCTGTCTGAAGGCAGCAGCCAGAACTGATCGTCGATCGCGGCGTGCCACATGGCACGCCGCCGCTGGTGCGGCGGAGTCCGGTGCGAGTACAATGATGCGTGCTCCGGACTCGCCGCGCGCCATACCTCGTTGGACTCGTCTCGGCGCTCGCCATCTGGTGGGTGTGGGGTACGCTCAGTCCACGTCCACTCGTGCAGGACGAGATTTCGTACGTTCTGCAGTCCCGGATCTTTGCCACGGGCCACTGGACGGCTCCGTCGCCGCCGCTGCACGGATTCTTCCAGCAGCCGCACGTGCTGACGTTTCCGGCCGTCGCCTCGAAGTTTTTTCCGGGGCACGCGCTGCTGCTGACGCTTGGCGCGTTGATCGGGTGGCCGCCGCTCGTGCCTCTGCTCCTTACCGCCATTACCGGCGCACTATTGTTCGCGCTGGCTCGCCGCGTCGCCAACGAGTGGGTCGCCCTGTTCACGTGGCTCGTCTGGATCGGCGACCCGATCAATCTCCGCTTCCGTCCCGGCTACTACTCGGAAGTGACCAGCGAGACGATGTGGCTCCTCGCCTGGTGGGCGCTGCTCGAGTGGCGAACGTCGCGGCGGCGTGGCTGGCTGCTCGCACTCGCCGCCACCGTGGCCTGGGGCGCCATCACCCGACCACTCAGCATGCTCGCGTTCGCGGTCCCGATCGGGGTCGTCGTGATCCGCGACACTATTCGCGAACACTCATGGCGCGAACTGGCGTACGCGCTGGCGCTCGGCGTCGTCATCCTCGGCATCGTCCCGCTGTGGAGTGCTCGCACGACTGGGGATTGGCGATTGACGCCGCAGACGTTCTATTCGCGCAACTACCTGCCGTACGACAAGCCAGGATTCGGACTCGACAGCACTCCGCCGCTTCGCCCGCTCGCGCGTCCGAACTATTACGTGTACGCGACCTTTCGTCCGCGCCACGTGGAGCACACGCCGGCGAATCTGCCGAGAATCGCCTTCGAACGGCTGTCGGCGATTGCACACGCCGAGTGGAGCGGTCCGCGCCTGCTGCTCGTGCCGTTCGTGCTCGTCGGCCTTGCGTCGATGAACGCCGAAGTTGTCTTTGCGCTGGTCTGCGCCCTCGCGCTGTTCGCCGGGTATCTCAGCTACGGCCACTGGGCGCTCTGGACGCTCTACTACTTCGAGGCGATGCCCGTGCTCGCGCTGCTCGCCGCACTGGGAGTTCGGCGCGTCGCCGCGCGATGGCAGCCTCGCGCGTTGACCGCCGCCGCCGCCGTGCTCGCCCTGATTGCGGCATTCGAGGTGCAGACGTGGCGTCGGGCGCACGCCGCCGACGCCAGATTCGACCGAGCGTTCTATAAAGCGCTGGCGAATCTGCCGAGGCATGCCGCGGTGATCTTCGTGCACTACGATGACCGCTTGCCCGCGCATGCCGACCTCGTCGCCAACTCACCGCATCTGGCGCAGGATTCCATTTGGGTCGTCAATGACCTCGGCAAGCAGGATTCGGCGCTGATGCGCTTTGCGCGGCCGCGAGTTCCGATCGCGTTCTATGAATTCGGCGGCCGAATGGAAGTCGACAGCTCGCTGCTCGCGCCGCCGTCGCAGTAGCGACGAGTCGGCTACGCGCGCTCGCAGCCGCTGGGCACGTGCGGTCCGGTTCGTGCCTCTTGAGCGACAAATGCCTGCGACACTTCGAACCCGAGCGCGCCGCGTTCTCGTCGATCGTTTTGGTCACCGCAATTTTCAGACGGGCCAGTGGGAGCCGATGCGCGCCGTGCTCGAGGGTTGCGATGCGCTCGTCGTCATGCCGACTGGCAGCGGCAAGTCGCTCGTCTATCAACTGCCCGCGCTCATGCTGCCTGGTCTCACGGTAGTGGTGAGTCCGCTCATCTCGCTGATGAAGGACCAGCAGGACAAGCTTGCCGCGCACGGCGTCGACGCGCTCGCCATGCACTCGCATCTCACCGATTCGCAGGCTCGCGACCTCGCGCAGCGTGTCGGCGACGGCGGCGGCGAGATCCTCTATCTCACGCCCGAGCGTTTCAAGGATCGTGAATTCTTCGAGCGGCTGCTCACGCGTACCGTGAGTCTGTTCGTGATCGACGAAGCCCATTGCGTGAGCCAGTGGGGGCACGACTTCCGCCCCGACTACCTCACGCTCGGCTCGGTCGTGCGGCGACTGGGCCGTCCGCCGATTCTCGCGCTGACCGCAACGGCCACGGGTGAGGTGCGCGCCGACATCGCGCGGCAGCTGGGCATGCGCGATCCGCACGTAACCGTCACCGGCTTTGCGCGGCCCAATCTCCGATTCGAGGTTCGGCGGACGGTGAATGCCGCCACGAAAGACGCCGCGCTCGAGCAGATGCTGACCGATAGCCCCGGTGTCGGCGTCATTTACGTCGCCACCGTACGCGAGGCCGAGCGGCTGTACGAGCGCTTTTCGCCGCACTTTCCCATGGGCATGTACCATGGCAAGATGGCCGCGGCCGATCGCAAGGATGCGCAGAATCGCTTCATGGCCGACGAGTTCAAGGCGATGATCGCCACGAACGCGTTCGGGCTCGGCATCGACAAGGCCGATATCCGGTTCGTGATTCACTATCACTTCCCCGGCTCCGTCGAGTCGTACTACCAGGAAGCGGGTCGCGCCGGCCGGGACGGCCTGCCGGCCACCTGCACGCTGTTCTATCGCGTCGAGGATAGCCGCGTGCAGTCGTATTTCCTCGGGGGCAAGTACCCGGATGTCGAGGAGGCGGCGCGCGTCGCCATCGTCCTCGAGCAGGTGCCGCTCGGCGACACCGTGCTGCTCGACGAGCTGTCCGACAAATCCGGAGTGGCGCGCCGCAAGACGCGGATCGTGCTCGTGCTGCTCAAGCGGCACGGGCTGGTTCGCGAGTATCGCGGCGGCAGCTGGGAGCGAATGCAGAGCCGCCTCACGTCGGTGGATCTCAGCGCCGATCTCACCGACTACGAGCAACGCCGCCTGCAGGACCGGGCCAAGCTCCAGGCAATGATCAACTACTGCCAGAGCGCCCAGTGCCGCACGCGCTTCATTCTCGACTACTTCGGCGAGGACGTCGACCAGGACTGGCAATGCGGGAACTGTGATGCCTGCGACGGCGGTCTGGTCGTGACGCGCCGGCGCGCCCTGCCGGCGATCGAGGCAGCGGCGGTGTAGTCGCGTTTCGATTACATTGGCGCTCCATGCGAACGCCAATGCTCCTCAGCGCGGCGCTGGCTCCCGCGACGCACGACTGGTTCAACAATTCGCTCGAAGCGTGGCTCACCGCCGCGATCACCGCCGCGGCGCTGTTTTTCGTCTTCACCATCTCGCGCCGGCTGCTCGTGGCGCGGCTCAGCGAGCTGTCGTCGCGATCGGCTCGGCGGATCGACGACATCCTCACGGCGGTGGTGCGCGCCACGCGGATCTGGGTGCTGCTCGTCATCTCGTTGCTGATCGGCGCCGACTCTCTGACACTGCCGGCCCACGGCGATCACTATCTCGCGCAGATCGCGGTGCTCGTGCTGCTCTGGCAGACGGCGATCTGGGCCGGTGCGGCGATCGCCTCGTGGGCCAAGAACCGCCTCGAGCGGCAATCGATCGACACGGCGGATCAAGCGAGCGTCGCCATGATCCGGGCGATGTCGGTGATCTCGCACGTCGTCGTCTGGCTGCTGGTGGTGATCACGGCGCTGGAATACGTCTTCGACGTGCACATCACCGCCGTGGTGATGAGCCTAGGCGTCGGCGGCATCGCGTTGGCGCTCGCGGTGCAGAACATCCTCGGCGACATTCTCGCCGCCCTGGCGATCGTGTTCGACAAACCGTTCGACGTCGGCGACTCGATCGGCGTCGACACGATGTCCGGCACCGTCGAGCACATCGGTCTCAAGACGACCCGCATCCGGTCGACGAGCGGCGAGCAGATCATCATCGGCAACGCCGACCTGCTCAAGAGCCGCCTGCGCAATTACCGGCGAATGACGCAGCGGCGCGTCGCGTTCAATCTGGATGTCACCTACGACACACCGCCCGAAGTCCTCGGCAAGCTGCCCGGGCTGGTCGAACAGATCGTGTCCGCGCAGACGCCGGTGCGCTTCGATCGCAGCCACGTCGCGAGCTTCGGCGACTCGGCGATCCGCCTCGAGACTGTGTACTACGTGCTCGACGCCGATTACAAGTTGTACATGGACATCCAGCAGGCGATCAATCTGGATGTCCTGCGCCGCTTCACCGCCGAGCAGGTGAAGTTCGCATTCCCGAGCCGGACGGTGTACGTGGAGAAGAGTACGACCTGAACACCGCCTTCACAGCAAGCTCTTGATCCACCCTCCGTCGACCGCGATCGACTGGCCGGTGATGTAGCTCGCCTGTTCGGAGGCGAGAAAGGCTGCCAGGGCAGCGAACTCCTTCGGTTCGCCGAGTCGGTGCATCGGAATCTCCGACTCGAAGCGCGCGAGAATGTCGCGGCGCGACAGGCCTTCCTTCCGCGCGTTCGCGTCGGCCAACTCCTCCACCCGCTCGGTGCGCGTGTAGCCGGGTAGAATGTTGTTGACGGTGACGCCGTCGGTGGCGACTTCGTTGGCCAGCGTGCGTGCAAAACCGGTGACGGCCGATCGAACACTGTTCGACAGGATGAGATTGTTCACCGGCTGCTTCACGGCGATCGACGTCACGTTGATGATCCGGCCCCAGTGCCGCTGGCGCATGCCGGGCAGCACGGCACGCGTGAGCTCCACGGCGCTGCGCAGCGTGAGATTCACGGCGCGCTCCCACGCCGCCCAGTCATGCGCCTCGAACGGGCCGGCGGGCGGACCGCCGGCATTCGTCACCAGAATGTCGACCTGGCCGAACCGCGCCATCGCCTCGGTCGTGACCAGCTCGATGTGCTCGTGCTTCGAGAGATCGGCGACGACCGTGTGCACCTCGACGCCGGTGCACGTCGAGATCACGTTGCGCGCGGTGTCGAGCGTGTCGGCGCCGCGCGCACAGAGAATCAGCTTCGCACCTTCGCTCGCCAGCTCGAGCGCGATGGCGCGCCCGAGGCCGCGGCTCGCCGCGGCGACGAGCGCTACCTTGCCGCGAATGCCGAGATCCATGCGGCTATTTCCGCAGGTATGCGTCGGTCTTGTTCAGCCAGTCCTGACGCGGTGGATCGAAGATGTCGACATCGAGCGTGTCTTCCAGCGCCTCGGCCTTGTGCGGCACGTTGGACGGAATGTGCAGCACCTCGCCGGCGCGGACGAGCACTTCCTGCGATTCGTCCTCGCCGATCCAGAACTTGAGCACGCCTTCCAGGATGTACGTGAGCTGCTCGTTCTCGTGCGAATGCTTCGGCACGATGCAGCCCTTTTTCAGGTAGACGTGCGCGAGCATCATGCGGTCGCCGACGATCAGACGGCGATCGAGCTGCGATGAAACGGTCTCGCGCGGGAGTTGGTCCCACGCGTACCAGGTGACGGATCGGGAGGACGATGCGGGTGGTGTCATGTCGCGATGTGTGGACGAGGAGCGGCGGCACATCGCGCATCACCGTGATGCGGCGCGCGGCCACCGGCCCGGTATCCTACGTCACGCCGCACTCGTGAAGCAAGCGCGCCAACTCGTTCAGGTCAGCCGGCAGCCCGAAGCTGGCGACGTTGAACTCACGCGCGATCGGCTCCAGCGCCCGTCGCGACCGGCTGGAGCTGAACACGGCGATGCGGGCTCCGATCATCATCGCGGGCCCGAACAGCGCTTCGCTGCACGCGTCTTCGTGATCGCAGTCGATCATGACGAGCCGCGGCTTTACTCGAACGAGCGCGTCGCGCGGCTTCTCCTGTTCGCGCGGAAACGCCGGCGTCGCCCGCGCGAGCTCGACGCCGGCACCCAGGAGGGCGGCGGCGAGCGGGTCAGTAGAAAAAATGAGAACGACCGAGGCCGTCATCGGTTCAGTGTGAGGCGACCGTCAATTCTCGCGTGCCCTGCGCACTTGACGCGAGCCGCCTGACGGTAAACATTCGTCGCCGCAGCGACGCCGCTCCACTCCGCTCGCAAGCCGTTCCTCCTTTTCAACGCAGCACGCCCGCGCGATTCCCGCATGATGATGGCGCATGATTCGAGACCGGGCCCCCGTGGCCTGGCCCAGGAAACGATCGACGAGTTGAGCGCGGCGCTCGTGCAGTACATCGACTCGCCAGGTGGGAGCGACGCGCTGCGGATCAGTTTGCACCGGGTCGCCGCCGAAGCGCACGAGCGGGCAATTCTTCCCGAACAGCTCCTCATCATCCTGAAGGACATCTGGTATTCGGTGCCCGCGGTTCGCGACATGGACAATTCGGAGGATCAGGTCCGCCTGCTGCAACGGGTGGTGACGATGTGCATCAGGGAGTACTACAGCGACTCATGATGCGAGGGTCGCGGTCAGCGTCAGTTGCACGTTGCCCTTGAGCGCTTTCGACACGGGACACCCGTCCTTCGTCGCCGCCGCGATCCGCTGAAAGGTCGCATCGTCCATCTTCGGTACGCGAGCGCGGACGTCGAGCTGCATCTTCGTGATCGCGAAGCCGTCGCCGGATTTCTCGACTGTGCAGCGAGCCGTCGTCTCCACACTGGTGGGCGGCGTGCCGTTCTGTTCGAGTCCCGCGCTCAGGGCCATGCTGAAACACGCGGCCTCCGCGGCGGCGAGGAGCTCCTCCGGATTCGAGCCCGCGCCCGACTCGAAACGCGAGCTGAAGTTGAATTGGCCACCGATCCCCGTGTTGCCGCGGAACGTGCCGTGGCCGCTTTTCAGTCCGCCTTCCCATGTGGCGCTCGCACTGCGTGTTGGCATTTACCGCTCCCTTGGAATTGAGTTCACCATCGCGTCTCTAACATCGCCGCCGGCTCGTGGCGGGTGCGGCGCGTTCCTTGACGTTCCGCGCGACCGTCACTTGAATCCGACCACATGAGCCAGTCGACGACCCCGGACCAGCTTCCGCCGAGCATCAGTCGCGTGCTGTCGCGCTTTCGGGCGATGGGACGCGAGGAAAAGATGCAGGCTCTGGTGCACTACTCCAAGAAGCTCGAACCGTTGCCGGATCGTCTGCGGGAACTGGACCGCGCCGCATTCGAAGTGCCCGAATGTCAGACCCGCGTCGACTTGTTTCCGGAAAGACACGACGGGACGCTGCACTTCTACGCCGACCTGAACGTCAGACAATCCCCGACAATCGCCGCCTTTCTCGCGATTCTCTTTTCGGCGATCAACGATCAGCCGCCCGCGACCACCCTCGCGATTCCCGACGACTTCGTCCAGCAGCTCATGGAAGGCATCGGGCTGTCGGGTCGCGAAGTCGGCCTCAACGCAATGGTCAACCGCATCAAGCGTTATGCGCGCGCGCACGCCGGCTGAGTCGTCGCTGACCGAATCGCAGCTCGACGACCTTCTGTCGACGCCGCGCCCCGAGACCGCCACAGCACTCGCCCACTGCGCCGGCGACATCATCGTCCTCGGAGCGGGCGGCAAGATGGGGCCCACCCTCGCGCGCATGGCGGCGCGCGCCGCTCCCGACCGGCGTGTGATCGCCGTGTCGCGTTGGTCCTCCAGCACGGCCGAACGCGCACTCAACGATGCCGGCGTGGAGACGATCCGGTGCGATCTGCTCGACTCGGCCGCCGTCTCGCGACTGCCGGTCCTGCCGAACGTGATCTTCATGGCCGGCCAGAAGTTCGGTACGACGGGCGCGCCGGCGATGACGTGGGGCATGAACGTCATCGTGCCCGCGCATTGCGCCGAACGGTACGCCGACGCGCGCATCGTCGCGTTCTCGACCGGAAACGTCTACGCGCTCACGCCGGCCTCGTCGCACGGCTCGCGCGAGGAGGATGCGCCCTCGCCCGTCGGCGAGTACGCCGCGTCGTGTCTCGGGCGCGAGCGCGTATTCGAGCTCTACGCCGAGCGACGCGGCACGCGCGTGGCCATCGTGCGGCTCAACTACGCGATCGACCTGCGCTACGGCGTCCTCGTCGATCTCGCGTTGCGCGTGCGGACCGGCGAACCGATTCCGTTGGAGATGGGCTACGTGAACGTCATCTGGCAGGGCGATGCGAACCGCATCGCGCTCGAGTGTCTGCCGCACGCGTCAGCGCCGCCGTTCATCGTCAACGTCACCGGTGCGGAGCGTTTGTCCGTGCGCGCGCTCGCGGCGGCATTCGGCGAGCGCTTTGGCATGACCGCGCGATTCAGCGGCGCCGAACGGGAGGACGCGCTGCTGAGCGATACGAGCCGCATGCGCGCGACCTTCGCCGCGCCGGAGATGCCGCTCGACGACATGCTCGACCGCGTCGCAGACTGGATCGAGCAGGGCGGTTCACTCCTCGGCAAGCCGACGCGGTTCGAGGCCCGCGACGGCCGCTTCTGAATTGTCCGCAAACCCGGCCGAGACACAGCACGCCCCGACGTTGCGCCACGGCGGACACCGGGCGATTCTCCGTCGATGCCCGCGTTCGTCCGCCACCCTCACGTTACCGGTCGACCCGTGCCATGAACGCTCGCGAGCATCTCCGAGCCGGACAGGTCATCCCGGCACACCCGCTCGCCCTCACGGCCAGGCGCACGCTCGACGAGTCGCGCCAACGCGCGCTGACGCGATACTACCTCGCCGCCGGCGCCGGCGGATTGGCGGTCGGCGTGCACACCACCCAGTTCGCCATCCGGTCGCCCTCGATCGGGCTGTATCGTCCCGTGCTCGAGCTGGCGATCGACGAGGCGAGATCAGCATTCTCTAATGCGTCGGAACGGCCCGTGGCGATGATCGCCGGCATTTGCGGCCACACGGCGCAGGCGCTGGCCGAGGCGGATACCGCGGCGACCATCGGCTATGACGCCGCCCTCCTGAGCCTCGGCGACTGGCGGATTGAAGCGGAGGACGCGTTGCTCGCGCACTGCCGCGAGATCGCGACCGTCATTCCGCTGTTCGGCTTCTACCTCCAGCCGGCGGTCGGCGGTCGCGTTTTGTCGCACGCGTTCTGGCGCGAATTCGCCGAGATTCCGAACGTCTGGGCGATCAAGATCGCGCCGTTCAATCGCTATCAGACGATCGATGTCGTGCGCGCCGTCGTCGAGGCGGGACGCGACGACATCGCGTTGTACACGGGCAACGACGACAACATCGTCGCGGACCTGCTCACGCCCTTCCCCATCCACGCCCGAGGCGGCACAGTGGTGCGCTGGATCGATGGCGGACTGCTCGGACAGTGGGCGATGTGGACGCGTACCGCCGTGGCGATGCTCGCTGAAATCAAGTCGGCACGGGGCACGGGCCGGCTGCCGGCGTCACTCCTTTCGCTCGGCGCAGCGCTCACCGACGCGAATGCGGCGATCTTCGACGCAACGCACGCGTTTGCCGGCTGCATTCCCGGCATTCACGAGGTGCTACGACGTCAGGGATTGCTCGACGGCATCTGGTGTCTGGACGAGAACGAAACGCTCTCACCCGGACAGGCGGAGGAGATTACGCGCGTGATGCGGAGTTATCCCGAACTGCAGAGGGGAGAGGGGGGAGGGGAGAGGGGAGAGAGTTGATGAGATGCGAGATGGCAGAGCTCTCAGCCTTCCACCGTTCCTCCGTTCCACCGTTCATCCGCGAAAGAACGACGCCGTCCACCCCTGCGACGCAGGCTGCTCGAAGGCCGTGCGCCAGCGAGCTGCCGCCGTAACGCCCGTGTCGAACACCGGCGTCTCGCTCACGACATCGCCGTTGGCGACGCGCTGCACGAACTCCTCGCGCGACGCGGTCTCGATGCCCGACGGGCTGCGGTAGAACACGCGGCCGCCACCGACGAGGCGCGTGCCGATCTCGCGCTCGAGCTGCTGCAGGCGATGAAACAATCCATCGATCGAGCACCCGGACGCGTTCTCGACATCCACGTCCACACCAACGGCGAGAAAACGGCCATCGCGCCAGTCGCGCGCGCAGCGGAGCGGTACGCCGTGCGCCTTCCACGCGGCGAGAAAGGAATCGACGGCCGCAAGCAGCGTGTCCGCGGCCGCACCGGTAAGCGGATGATCGCTCGCGAACACCCACACGCGCGCGGAATCCGGCAATGAACCGAAGGGAACGATGGGCATTGTGAAAAGATAGTTTGTATCTTGTCCCCAGCGCACCCTTCGACCGCTCTCATCCTTCCATGCCGACAACTACCTACGATCGCCGGTCCTTCGTGACCTACTTCGCGTCGATCGGACTCGGATCGACGCTGCTTCCCGGTGTGCTCTGGTCGCAGCTCCGTCAACAACAAGGCACGGAGATCACGAAGGAGATGGTCGCCGGCGCGGAGGAAATCGCCGGACTCCAGTTCACGGACGAGCAGCGCGAAGCGATTGCGCAGGGGCTGCGCGGACTTTCGAGCGAGATCGAGCAACTCCACAAGGAACCGCTCGACATGACGGTCTTTCCCGCGATCGTCTTCGAGCCCGTCCCGCCAGGCGAGAAGCTCGCCGCAAAGGCAAAGGCCGCAATGCAGCGGAGCCACGCGCCGATCGTAGCGCGGCCCGGCAGTCTCGACGAGCTCGCCTATGCGCCGGTGACGCAACTCTCCGAAATGGTGCGCACGCGCAAGGTGAAACCGTCCGAGCTCACAGAGATGTATCTCTCCAGGCTCAAGCGGTACGACCCACAGCTCCACTTCGTCATCACGCTCACCGAGGATCGCGCCCGCAAGCAGGCGCGCGATCTGGATGCGGAAATCGCCCACGGCCATTACCGCGGACCGCTACACGGTATTCCGTGGGGCGCCAAGGACCTGCTCGCGGTCAAGGGCTATCCGACCACGTGGGGCGCGCTGCCGTACAAGGATCAGATGCTCGACTACGACGCGACGGTCGTCGCTCGTCTCGACGCCGCCGGCGCCATCCTCATCGCCAAGCTCACGCTGGGCGCGCTCGCGCAGGGCGACATCTGGTTCGGCGAACGGACGCGGAACCCGTGGAATCCGGCCACGGGGTCGAGCGGCTCGTCCGCGGGGCCAGCGTCGGCAACCTCGGCGGGATGCGTCGGCTTCTCCATCGGCTCGGAGACGAACGGCTCCATCACGTCGCCGTCGCGCACCTGCGGCGTGAGCGGATTCCGGCCGACGTTCGGACGCGTGCCGCGCACCGGCGCAATGGCCCTCTCATGGACCACGGACAAGCTCGGCCCCATTTGCCGCAGCGCCGAGGATTGCGCGCTCGTGTTCAACGCGATCCACGGACCGGACGGCTATGATTATTCTGTAAAGGGGTACCCGTTCAACTGGAATGCGAACCTGAAGGCGTCGCAGCTCCGCATCGGCTACTTCAAGACGAGCAACGGACGCGACCTGTTCACGCGCCGCGATCAATCTGGCGCCACGGTGCCGAACGGCGAGGCGCTCAATTTCCTGCACGTGCTCGAGTCGCTCGGAGCCAAGCCGGTGGAAGTCGAGGATCCGACGCCGAACGGCGGCTACCTCGACGATTTCATCCTGCGCGCGGAAGCCGGCGCGGCGTTCCAGGCGCCCACGCTCGCCGGGACGCTCGACGTGATGATGCGCGGCCGCACGGAATTCCCGAGCACGTGGCCCGACTACTTCCGTGCGGCGCAATTCGTTTCGGCGGCCGACTATGTCAATGCGAACCGCGCCCGCACCCTGCTCTGCAAGAAGTGGTGGGATCTGTTCAACCGCTACGACGTCATTCTCTCGCCGCAGGAGAACACGTCGGTCACGAACGTCGTCGGCACCCCGTCCATCGTCGTGCCGACCGGCTTCGAGATTCCGGCCCAGTTCAACGGCCGCGGCGGGCGAGGTGGCAGCGGCGGCCGCGGCGCCGATACGACGCGTCCCGCCACACCGCCGCCTCCGCCGCCGCCAGCCCTTCCGCTCCCGACGTGGATGTACATCATGGGACCGATCTACCAGGACGAAAAGATTCTTGCGGTCGCCCACGCCTTTCAGGGCGCAACCGACTTTCACGAGAAACATCCGCCCCAGTTCGCCTGATCTCGGAACGATCGTTCGCACGAACCCTCCGCCCCGGCGGAGGGTTTTCTGCGTCGACGCGGACATCTTACAAATCCGCTACAGGCCGGCGTGTACCGTCATGGCAGTTGCGGTGTCTAACCGAACGGCGCCGGTCTGAAACCACCGTCTGCCGTTTCGTGTAGTGGGGAACAAAGCCCTTCCCGTTTCCGAACCCCCGCTGCACCACACGAACGAACCTTCGGATGTCTCCTCTGCTGAACTCCACCCGCACGCGCGAACCAACCCGCGCCCGGCCCTCGGGGCCGGTGGAGTCGCTCGCCCAGACTGGCGAGTACAGCATCTACGGCATCGCTCGGGCGGACAAGCCGGCGCTGCGCGAACGGCGCATCAACTTCGCGCTGATTCTGTTCGGTGTCGCAACGCTTATCGCGCTGCTGTATTCGCTGGAGCAGTACTCGTACAACCGGCTCGTCGGTGCGCCGGTCTCGCTCGCGCGACTGCTGCCGATCGAGCTGACGTTCACGTACGCCTGGGCGCTGCTCACGCCGCTCGTGATGATCGTTGCGCGGCGCTTTCCGCTCTGGAGCCACCGTCGCGCGACGAACTGGCTGATGCAGGTCGCGGCGATGATCGCCTTCGTCGTGCTCCACGTGTCGATCTTCTCGCTGGTCGACGCCGCGCTCGATCCGGTAGTCACCGTGCGGTCATTGCCGGCGCTGTTCAGCCAGTACCTGCTCTCCTGGACGGTGCTCGACGGCATCGTGTTCTGCACGCTCGTCGCCATCCACAACGCGCTCGTGTACTATCGCGTGTCGAAGGACCGGGCGCTCCGCGCCTCGCAGCTCGAGATGCGACTCGCGCAGGCGCAATTGCAGATGCTGCGCATGCAGCTCCAGCCGCATTTTCTGTTCAACACGCTGCACTCGATTTCGGCGCTCATGCACAAGGACGTGCGGCGCGCCGATTCCATGATCGCGGCCCTGAGCGACCTGCTCCGCATGTCGCTCCAGAACATCGGCGCGCAGGAAGTGCCGCTTCAGACCGAGCTCGAATTTCTGCAGCGGTACGTCGAGATCATGTCGCTGCGCTTCGGCGATCGGTTGCGCGTGACGATCGACGTCGATCCCGAAGTGCGCGACGCGCGTGTGCCGAACCTCTTCCTGCAACCGCTGGTCGAGAACTCTTTCCGTCACGGCTTCAGCGATCTCGGCCGCGGAACCGTATCGATCAGCGTACGTCGCGAAGGTGAGGTGCTGCGCTGCGAGGTGCAGGACGACGGTCGTGGGCTGCGCGCCGGCCACAAGGAAGGCATCGGGCTGGCGAGCACCAGGCAACGACTCGCGCACCTCTACGGCGACCACCAGAGCTTTTCTCTGAGCGGAGCGCCCGGTGCGGGCGTTCACGTGATCATGACCATCCCGTTTTCTCCCTTTGACCGAGTGGCGGCAGACTGATGACCGACAATTCGAAGATTCGCACCGTCGTGGTCGACGACGAGGACCTGAGCCGCGAACGCATGCAGTCGCTGCTCGAGCAGCAACCCGACGTGGAGATCGTCGCGGTTTGCAGCGACGGCCCGAGCGCCCTCGAGGCGATCGATCGGCTGCAGCCCGATCTCGTCTTCCTCGACGTCCAGATGCCCGGCATGGACGGCTTCGAGGTGGTCGAGAACATCGACGCGGGCCACTTGCCCGCGGTCGTCTTCGTCACGGCGTACGACGGGCATGCCATTCGCGCGTTCGAGATCCACGCGCTGGACTTTCTCCTCAAGCCGTACGACCAGACGCGGTTCGAGAAGGCCCTGTCGCGCGCTCGTGCGCAGCTCCGTTCGAATCACCAGCCGGTCATGGATTCGCGTCTCGTCTCGCTGCTCGAGGAATTGCGCGAAGAACGAAAGTATCCTGAGCGACTGATCGTGAAGTCGAGCGGACGCGTGTTCTTCGTGCGCACCGAGGAAATCGACTGGGTCGAAGCGTCCGGCAACTACGTGAAGATCCACACCGGCAGCGACGCGCACCTGCTGCGCGAGAGCATGAAGAACATGGAAGCCAAGCTCGATCCAAAAACGTTCGTGCGCATCCATCGGTCCGCGATCGTCAACATCGATCGCATCAAGGAGCTCGAGCCCTGGTTCCACGGTGAGTATATCGTCATCATGCGCGACGGCGTGCGGCTCACCGCAAGCCGCGTGTTCAGCGATCGACTCAGTGCGCTAATCGCGTAGCCGAGCGATCCGCCAACGCCTGCCGCAACGCGGATTCCAGCGTTGGGCAGGCGAACTCGAACCCCCATTCCAGCAGCCGGCGCGGCGCCACGCGCTGGCTCGCCAGAATGGTGTCCTGCGCCATCTCGCCGAACACGAGCTTCATCGCTAGCCGCGGAACCGTGACAAAGCGCGGTCGAGCCAGCACGTGTGCGAGCACGCGCGTGAACTCGGCATTGGTCACCGGATTTGGCGCGACGAGGTTCACCGGTCCGCTGGCCGCGGGAAGGCCGGCGAGGAACGCGATTGCTTCCGCGCAATCAGTGCGTGCGATCCAGCTCACCCAATTGCGCCCGTCGCCGATGCGTCCGCCGATTCCGGCGCGAAACACCGGCAGCAGCTTGGCGAGCATTCCGCCTTCGCTCGACATGACCACCGCCGTCCGCAAGCAGGCGACGCGAATGCCCGCCGCGGACGCCGGCTCCGTCGCGGCTTCCCACTGCTTGCAGACGTCGGCCAGAAAATCGTCGCCGGGCGGACTCGTTTCGTCGAGCATCGCATCGCCGCGGCTGCCGTAGATGCCTACGGCCGACGCGCTCAGAAACGCGCTTGGACGAGGACTGAGCGAGGCCACGGTGCGCGCAAGCAGCAGCGTGGGTCTGGTACGACTCTCGAGAATTCGGCGCCTCGCACTGGCGGTCCAGCGTTGCGCCAGTGTTTCGCCGGAGAGGTTGATCACGACGTCGACGCCGCGGAGTGCGCCGGCGTCGATCGTGCCGGCCGTCGGATTCCATTCGATTTCCGCCGGGTCACGCGCCGCGCGCCGCACGAGCCGCTTGATCGTG
>JAICKA010000156.1 GCA_025928185.1 Gemmatimonadaceae bacterium | reverse complement strand
GGATGGGCCTGGGTAGAGTTGAACTACCGACCTCACGCTTATCAGGCGTGCGCTCTAACCACCTGAGCTACAGGCCCTTACGGGCATTCCGAGCCTGAAAAGCTAAGCGATCACCGCCCGAGGATCAACCGGGAACCGAGTTACGCTGGGACGCGAGTATACCCGCGATCCTCTCGCCCCTCTCATCTCAGCACGTCAAACGCCTGCGACCACTGCACCGCGATCGCACGCCCGTCCGGACGGCTCGACCCATACAGGGTCTGCGCACCTGGTGGCCACCAGCGGTCGGTGCGGATCGATGCCTTCAGCAGCGTGGTCGCCGTCAGGCGATAGCCGACGCCCGCTTCGCCGTCCACGAAGTCGTTCAGCTGCACCGTCCACGCGGTTGGCGTGGGGATCGGCTGTATCGTCGCCGCGGGCGCTATGAAAGGATACTCATTGCGCTCGAGCCGCGCCGCGACGAAGAAGCGCGGACCGAAGGTGTATTTCGCTTCGCCGTAATACGTCCAGCCAACCGCCGGCGTCCGGCCCGGCACGTCGTAGCTGCCGCGCGCCGCCTCGGCGTGCGTCTCGAGATACCCGCGCGCGAACGCCGCATCGAACGCGACGACGCGCTGGTGATACGACGACCACGATTGGCCGTTCAGCTCCGACTGCGTCAGATCGTCGTTCAGGTACGAGCCCGCGGTGAACGATCCGCCGAGTCGGAATCCGGTGAACGGCGTCACGCCGAAACCGACCGCGGGACGGAGCCGCGCCGTCGGTCTCGGCTGGTATCCTGGATGACTCACCGGCAGCGTCACGAGCGCGGCGCGGTAATCGAAGTGCCGTCCTTCGCCGGAGATCTCCGCGCCGTCCGGATAGACGAGCGGATACCCGTCGGGCACGCCGATCAGCGGATTGCGCGTCGAGAACCGTCGCGCCGCGAACGTACCGACCACCGGCACGAGGCGGCCAACGTCGACGACGACGAGCGGCGATCGCGCGTAGCGCACACCGAACTGGTCGGCGTCGACGTGGTACTCGTGCGCACCGATGCGCGCGGGGCCGCCTTCCCCCTGCGCTTCCGCAAAGAACACGAGCCCACTCACCGGCTCCGCGGCGCCCCAGATGACGATGCGTCCGAGCGCCGACGGGCGATCGTCGTTGCGGCTCAGGAGCCGCGATTCACCGGACGTCGACCAGAACTCGGCGTCGGCAATTCCCTGAAGCTGCACGGGACTCTGCGCGGCGGCGCGCGACGCGAACGACGCGACCGGCGCGGCGAGCGTCGCAAGCGACATCGCCACGCCGCACCACCTGCGGCGTGCGACGCGCGCGGAGCCGCGCCGCGCCGCGTCAGTCCGCGGCTGCACCGACGGAACCGGCATCGGTCGATCGCTGGGACGACGCGCTGGCGGTGTCGAGCGCATCGCGAATGGTGCGCGCGAGCTGCGCCGGCGTGAACGGCTTCCGGAGAAAGACCACGTGCGGATCGATGTGATATTGCGACAGCGCTTCATCGGCATATCCCGACATGTAGATGATCACCGGCAGGGGCCGCACGGCCAGGTAGCGCGCCACGAGCTGCGGCCCGCTCGTCTGCGGCATCACGATGTCGGTGAGCAGCGCATCGATCGGCCCGACGGCCGCGATCTCCAGCGCCTCGTCGGCGTTGCGCGCCACCAGCACAGTGTATCCGCGCTCCTCGAGCGTGCGCCGCGCGAGAATGCGGACGTCTTCCGCGTCCTCGACGATGAGAATTGTCTCATGGCCGCCGGGCACGTCTGCCGGCGGCGCGGCGGCGCGTTCGGCGCACGGGATCGTCTCCACCGGCGGCAGCATGATCGTGAACGTGGTGCCTTGGCCCGGCGCGCTCTCCACGGCGATGTCGCCGCCCGACTGGTTCACGATGCCGTACACCGTCGAGAGGCCGAGGCCCGTTCCCTTGCCAGGCTCCTTGGTGGTGAAGAACGGCTCGAACACTCGCTCGCGGATCTCCGGCGGCATGCCGACGCCGGTGTCGTGCACGATCAGCGCGACGCGCGGCGAGTCCGCGGCGCCGGCGTTCGTGGTCGCGATCGTCAGCGTCCCACCACCCGGCATCGCATCGCGCGCGTTCACCGCGAGGTTGAGCAGCACCTGCTCGAGCTGGCCGCGGTCGGCTCGCACGCGCGCGAGCGATTCGACTCCCTGAATGTGCAGCTCGATGTGCTCGCCGATGATCCGCCGCAGCATCGGCGCGATGCCGTTCACCACGTCGCCCAGATCGAGCACCGTGGGCTGGAGCACCTGCTTGCGGCTGAACGCCAGCAGCTGATGCGTGAGATTCGCCGCGCGATCCGACGCTTCGATCACCTGCCGCAGATCGTCGGCGACCGGACTCACCTTGTCGGCGCGCATCAGCACGAGCTGCGTGTAGCCGGAGATGACGGTGATGAGATTATTGAAATCGTGCGCGATGCCGCCGGCGAGCGTGCCGATCGCCTCGAGCTTCTGCGATTGGCGCAGCTGTGCCTCGCTCTCACGCAGCGCGCGCTCGACGCGCGTGCGCTCGCTGATCTCGTCGGTGAGCACGACGTTCGCCGCGGCCAGTTCGGCGGTGCGCTGCTCCAGGTCGCGGCGCCGCGCGGCGAGCGAGTCCATGAGCTGGTTGAACGAATCGTTCAGCGTGCGCACTTCGATCGCTTCCGCGTCGGCGTCGAATCGTCCCTGGCGCTGCTCGGTCGCGGCACCGGACCGCATGTACTGCACGAACCGCTTGACCGGCCGAAGTACCGTGCGCGCAACCAATCCGGCGCCGAGTCCCGCGACGAGCACGGCGAACGCGCCGTAGAGGAGAAACACGGCGCGCAGCGGTTTCATCAGCGCGGCCACGGCGCGCGTGAGCGGCTGGAGCATCCACACGCGCACGGTGCGTCCGTCCTGCGTGTCGCCGAGCGACACGGGCGCGGCGACGTACTCCTCGTCGCCCAGGCGAACGGTCGACACGCGGCCGTCGGCTCCGCGGCCGGCGAGCGATGACGCGACAGCCGCCGTCGCGAACGCCGGATCGCTCGCCGTGATCACCGATGATCCGGCCAGTAGCACGATGTCCGCGTTCGAGGTCGAACGCGCCGCCGACAGGAACGCCGAGTCGAGGCGTTGCGCCACGACCAGGCTGCCGAGCGTAAACCCGTCCTGCACGAGCGGGTACGCGGCGACCTCGAGATGGGTGTCGCCAAGGCGGAGCACGGCCAGCTCGCCGGTGTCGGCGCGCGCGCGCGGATCGAGCACGTGGCGAATCGCCGGCAGCGCGGCGATGCTCGTGCCGCGCGCGACGCGCACGGCCCGATCGCCGGCGGTCGCGAACACGCGGCCGGAATCGTCGGTGACGAGCAGCAGATCCGCGTCGAGGCGGCGCGACAGCGGCCGCAGCTCCTCCTCGATCTCGCGCACCAGCGCGTCGTTCACGCGGCCGGCGTTCGCCTCGAGCTGATACTCCTTGAGAGAATACTGAAACGGCGGCGACTGCGACACGAGCGACGCGGCGAACAGCAGGTGATCGCCGTTTCGCGCCTGGAGCGCCTGCAACGCGCGCTGATTGCGCGTCAGCTCGCCGGTGAGCGAGCGCCGCGTGTTGGCGCGGACCTCGACGCTCAGCGCCCAGAACGCCACGCAGACGATCGTCGCGGTGACGGCCGCGCCGAACACCGCGAGCTTGAGGCTCAGCGAGCTGCGGCGGGCGCGGCGGCGAAGGGTCGCGAAGATCGACATGACGTCAGCGGTTCCCGTTGCCGGGCGGCGGCAGCGGAATGTTGAAGTCGATCGACGTGGTCTGACCCGCGGTCACGTGCACGCGGCGCATGATCGGCGTGATGCGTTCGTGCCAGCCGACGATGGTGTAGTCGCCCTCCGGCACGTCCTCGATCGCAAAATGATGGTCCTCCGACGGTGACGCGAAGAACGGATTCCGGAGCACGAGGACGATGGCGCTCATGTCCTGATGAATGTGACAGAACACCTGAACGGTTCCCGGACGCCGGAACGTCACCGAGCGCGAATCGCCGCGCGGATACCGTCCGAGATCGAAACCGTTCGGGCCCGCGGCCGCGGAGAGCGAGAAGACATTGTGAAAGACGTCGTCCTCATTCGGAAAGTCGACCGTCGCGCCGGCGACCACCGGCAGCACGTGCGGCACGAAGCGCTCGCCGCGTTGTGCGACACTCCCGCGACGTGCGGCGGCAATGCGCTCGGGGCTGGCCGGCAGTTGCGTGGAGTCGCCCTCCAGATAGATGACGACGTTGCGCAGCTCGGCCGCCACCGGATCCTTCGGCGGCGCCGGGGGCAGTGCGCCCGAACCCGGCTCGGCGTAGATCCGGAACTGCGGGCGGCGCGTCGACAGCACCGTCGAGATCTCGACAGTACCGACGATGCGTCCGACGCCGAGCGCCGGCGGAGCCAGCGGAGGGGGCGGAGGGGGCGGCGGAGCAGCGCTGCCGAGCAGCAGCGCCGAGGCAGCGACGGTCACCCAGGCCACTGGGCGTGGGGCCATTGAGAGGAGGGAGGTTACGGGTTGCTGGCGGCTGGCAACGCAGGGACGGCGTCGCTCCAGCTTCAGTAACCAGTAATGCACGGACTAGCGACTAGCAACCAGTGGCGGCCCATGAAGCGGGCGCCAACCGTTATGACGCGAAACCGCTAGTCGATGAACCGGCCGTGCCGAATTGGACGAATGGCATCCTCGCCGTCGTCATACTCATCGTCGAGATCCACGAGATCGGCGCGGCGAGCATCGAGATCGTCCTCGTCCTCGTCGTTGAAATCGTCGTCCAGATCATCTTCGTCGTCGTCGAGGTCGTCGAGGTCATCGTCCTCGTCGTCCTCGTCGTCTTCATCCTCGTCGTCGTCCTCGTCCTCGTCGTCGTCGAAATCGTCGTCCTCGTCATCATCGAAGTCGACGTCGTCGTCATCGTCGAGGTCGTCCTCGTCGTCGAGATCGTCGTCGAGGGGCTCGTCGTCGAGGTCGTCATCTTCGCGAGGTGACAGCGAGAGACTCGACGACTCGAACATGGCCGACATTGCGTGGTTCTCCTGACTGGCTTCGGGGTGGGTGGAACGAGGAAATATGGAACGAGGTTCTGCTACTGCTCACCCGGAAGCGCGTTCGCGCTTGGCTTCACGCGAGAGCTTCTTCCGGTCCGACGCACTCAAGAACCGCTTCCGCAGGCGGATCGTCTGCGGTGTCACCTCGATCAGCTCATCGTCCTCGATATACTCGAGGGCCGCTTCGAGAGTCAACTCCCGCGGCGGTTCGAGCTGGATATTCTCATCGCTCGCCTTGGAGCGCATGTTCGTCAACTTCTTTTCCCTGGTCGGATTGACGTCCATGTCGCCGGGGCGCGCGTTCTCTCCTACGATCATGCCTTCGTATACGTTGTCGCCCGGCTGCACGAACAACGTCGAGCGTTCCTGCAGATTGGCCAGGGCGAACGCGACGATCGTGCCATGCTCCATCGACACGAGTGAGCCGCGCATGCGCCCCGCCAACGGTCCCGCCCACGGGCCGTAGTCGAGGAACCGATGATGCATGATGCCGGTTCCGCGTGTATCAGTCAAAAATTCCGAGCGGTACCCGAATAATCCGCGCGCCGGAATGCGATACAACAATCGCACCAGGCCCTGCCCCGGATTCTTCATCTC
>JAICKA010000181.1 GCA_025928185.1 Gemmatimonadaceae bacterium | reverse complement strand
GCGGCGGGGCGCACGACCCGGAGGAAGGACATGGCGTTCACGCTGCCCCCGCTGCCCTACGGCTACGACGCACTCGAGCCGCACATCGACGCACGCACGATGGAGATTCACTACACCAAACACCATCAGGCGTACGTCAACAACCTGAACGCGGCGATCGAGAAAGCCCCGGAGCTGCAGGGCAAGTCGCTGGACGATCTGATGCGCGGCATCAACTCTGTTCCGGAATCGGTGCGCACGGCCGTGCGCAACAACGGCGGCGGCCACTGGAACCATTCGATGTTCTGGCAGATCATGGGGCCGGGCAAAGGCGGCGAACCGGGCGGCGCGCTCGGCAAGGCGATCACGTCGGCGTTCGGCAGCTTCGCCAAGTTCAAGGAACAGTTCGCCGCCGCGGCGGGATCCCGGTTCGGTTCCGGCTGGGCATGGCTGGTGAACGACGGGGGCAAGCTGTCGATCACGAGCACGCCGAACCAGGACAATCCGCTGATGGACGGGAAGACGCCGATCCTCGGCGTCGACGTCTGGGAGCATGCGTATTATCTGAAGTATCAGAACAAGCGTCCCGATTACGTGTCGGCATGGTGGAACACGGTGAACTGGGACGCGGCTTCCTCGCGCTACAAGGCGTAGCCGGCACCGATTCTGCCCTCCTCCTCTGAGCGCGCGCAGGGGCGCGACGCTTTATTCGAGGAGGAGAGGCCATGCAGTTCCGTCATACGACATTCGTCATTGCGGCAGCCGGCGCACTGTTCGCCGGCTGCATGCATTCCGGCGCCGAAGCAGCGGCGGCCGGCGACGTGGCAATCGATCCCGCAGTGGCGGCAAACACCGTCGTGCTCCGGGTGCAGAACAACCACGACAACGAGATGAAGATGTTCTGGACCCTCGACGGTCAGGAACACTATCTCGGACCGGTGCTCGCCCATCACACGCGCGACTTCGCGCTCGATCCGAGCCTGATCGGCAATCCGTCGGTCACGTTCACCGCGCGGCGACTCGACAACTCCGACGCCCTCGTGCGCGGCCCGTATCAGCTCACCCGTGGCGGCATCGTCGGGTTCGTCATTCCGAAGCGAGACCTCGACGTGCAGAAGCGTCCGCTGGTGCCGCCGATCTGAGCACTGTGATTCCGGTGCCGGGCTCGCCACGCACTCCGCCGCGCGCGGTGGGCCCGGCACCGATTCTGCCAGATGCACCGCCAGGCACTCGCGCCACCCACGGACAAGCACATTTGAATGAGGAGAGACTCATGACGCCATTTCGGAAACTGCTCATCGCCGGCAGCAGCGTGCTGCTGCTCGGGGGCTGCATGCATCACAACTCGACCGCGCTGGCCGCCGGCGATGTCGCGATCGACTCGCTCACGGCGACGCGGACGGCGATCCTGCGGATCGAGAACAACTACTCGTCCGAGGTCCGCGTGTACACCGTCCTCAGCGGCCAGAGGAACTACGTGGCCAAGGCGATGCCGGGCGAGGTGCGGTCATGGGTGATGGATCCCAAGCTGTTCCCGAATCCGTCGATCAGCTTCGAGACGAGCGCCAAGGACGGCACCGGCAGCCGCGTCCTCGGCCCGTACCGCCTCGATAAGGGCGAGACGATCGACATCGTGGTCCCGGCGAACTTCAATCGCGTCCACGCGTCGATTCACCGTTCCGGAGTCTGAGCGCGCGAGCGCATGAACGCATGAACGCATGAACGCTGGGGCGCAACTTCGCTTCAGCGTTCATGCGCCGAATACGGTTGGACTGAACTGGGGGACGCGGACGAGGACGGAAAGCAGAACAGCGACGAGGCGCGGATTTGGCCCACGCGCACCAAGTCCGTCGCGCCACAGCCCAAAAGTATTTGGGTGCTGGTCCGTTCAATCCGTCCCTTCCGTGTCATCCGTGTTCCAACCTGTTGGGGCCTGCGTTGCGCGATGCGCTCTCGCGCCACGACAGGCCACCGGAGCTGCGGAGCTGCCAAGTGGGCGAGGCCGGCCGCCACCCCAAAAAGTTTCTCGTTGTTGTTCGAAAGAGCGCACGGAGCTCGTTGCGCCACTCGGAACAGATCCGCGCCTCGTTCGCCGATTTCCGCACAATCGGCGTCCCCCACTTCAGTCCAACCGGATTCGGCGAGAAAGGACTATTGCGCGGCTTCGCCCTCGAGATACGTGTAGCCTTCCAGCCCGGCGACATAGTCGGCGATGAACGTGTTCGCCTCCTGGCGGCTGATGTGCTTCGCGCTCGCCACCTTGCGGCGGAACGTCTGGAGGAGATCTGACGCGCGGAACTGCACGTAGTTCAGCACCTCCGTCACCGTGTCACCATGCACGAGATCCGTGACCTCATATCCGCCGTTCGGGCCGAGGCGGATGTGCACGGCGTTGGTGTCGCCGAACAGGTTGTGCAGGTCGCCGAGGATCTCCTGGTACGCGCCGGTGAGAAACACGCCGAGCATGTAGGGTTCGCCGTCGTGGAACTCGTGCAGCTCGAGACTTGGCTCGCCGGCCTTGTCGCCGACGAATCGGTCGATCTTTCCATCCGAATCGCAGGTCACGTCCTGAATCGTACCGCGGCGTAGCGGCTCTTCGTCGAGCCGATGGATCGGCATGATCGGAAAGAGCTGGTCGATGGCCCAGCTGTCCGGCAGCGACTGGAACAATGAGAAATTGCAGAAGTACCGATCGACCAGCGTCGCGTCGAGATCCCCGGCAATATCCTCGAAATCGTCGCGGCTGCGCTCGACGAACCGGGCAAGCACGTTGACCGTCGCGAAGTAGATCTGCTCGGCCAGCGCGCGCTCGCGAAGCGAGAACACGCCGCTGTTGAACATCTCCTGCGCGCGCTCCTTGTCGAACGTGAGATCGTGAAAGATCTCGCGCACGCGGCGCTTCGTCACGTTCTTGCGCGACGCGTCGCGATAGTCGGCGAGCATCTCGTGCAGCAGCTGATGATCGTCGTCCGTCAGCTCCGGTACCGGACGGTCGCCCTGCGACTCGACGTCGATCACCTTGATCAGCAGCAGCGCGTGGTGGGCGGTGAGCGCGCGGCCCGACTCGCTGATGATGTGCGGCATCGGAATCTCGTGCTCGCGACAGGCTTCGGCCAGCGTGTACACCACGTCGTTGGCGTACTCCTGGAGCGAGTAGTTCACGCTCGCGTCCGACGTGGAGTTCGTCCCGTCGTAATCGACGCCGAGCCCGCCGCCCACGTCGACGTGCGTGATGTCGAGCCCCGCATTCCGAAGCTCGACGTAGAAGCGCGTGAGCTCCTGCAGCCCGAGCTTGATGAAGCGGATGTCGGTGATCTGCGAGCCGAGGTGAAAGTGGATCAGCTTCACGATCTCGAGGCGGCCGGCCGCGCGCAGCTTGTCGATCGCCTGCACGAGCTGCGCGGCGTTCAACCCGAACTTCGACTTCTCGCCGCCGCTCTCCTTCCACCGGCCGAAGCCGCGCGAGGCGAGCTTGATGCGCACGCCGGCCACCGGTGTCACGTCCATCTCGTCCGCCACCTGCAGCAGCACGTCGATCTCGCTCAACTGCTCGATCACGATGAACACCTGATGCCCGAGCTTCTGGCCCATGAGAGCGAGGCGCATGAACTCCTCGTCCTTGTAGCCGTTGCAGATGATCAGGTGGTCGGTGTTCTCCGCGAGGCCGAGGATGGCCTGGAGCTCCGGCTTGCTGCCGCACTCGAGGCCGACGCGGTGGGCCTTGCCGAATTCGACGATCTCCTCGACGACGTGGCGCTGCTGATTGACCTTGATCGGATACACGGTCGTGTAGCCGCCGGTGTACCCGAACTCCTCGCGCGCCTGCTCGAACTGCGTGGTCAACGACTCGATGCGCGACCGCAGAATGTCGGAAAAGCGAAGCAGCACCGGAAGCGCGATGCCCTGCTCCTCGAGATCATTCGTGATCTCGTACAGGTCGACGACGCGCTCCGGCCGGCCGCGATCCGGCCGGACGATGACATGGCCGCGATCGTTGATGTCGAAGAAGCCGGCACCCCAACCCTCGACGTTGTACAGCGTGCGGGCCGAGTCGACCGACCACGTCGTGCCCGGATCCGCCGGCGCGGTTTCGGCGATGCGTGTACCCATGCCGTGAAACTAATTCGGAGCGGCCGGAAACGTGCTCATGGAAACAGCCGCTCGATGGACCAGCCGGAGCCCGCGCGCGAGTACCGCTCCCGCACGTGGAGGCGGCTCGGCATGTTCTTCCAGAACTCGATACGCCGGGGGACGATGCGGAAACCCGACCAGTGCGGCGGCCGCGGCACCGGTTGTCCCGCGTAGCGCGCCTCGACCTCGGCAACACGCGCCTCCAGATCGCCCGGCGCCTGCATGGTCTCGCTCTGTTTCGACGCCCACGCGCCGAGCTGACTGCCGCGCGCGCGCGAGGCAAAGTACGCGTCGGCCTCGGCGTCGCTCACCCG
>JAICKA010000205.1 GCA_025928185.1 Gemmatimonadaceae bacterium | reverse complement strand
GAGTCGCCGGTGTTCGCGAACAACCTCGGCATCGCGCTCGAGCGCACGGGTCATCCGGAGGAAGCGGCCGATTCGTACCGGGCGGCGATCGATGCGGACAGCACCTACACCAAGGCGACTGTCAACCTCGAGCGCGTCGACGGCAAGATGAATGACTCGACGGCGAAGCCGGTGGATGTGAATGGCCTGGCGGCCATGTTCCGGCTCGAGCTGGCGGGGAAAGGTAAGTCGTAACTGGGTGGTGTCTCGCTGGGTCAGTTTGGTGCGCCGGATCGGCTTGGAATGAATTGGGGGACGCGGACGAGGGCGGATTTTGACCGACGAGGCGCGGAGGACCTACTTCGCTCCGCGCGCGCATCGAGTCCCTCGCGCCACGCCCCCAAAGCATTTGGCTTTTTTGATCCGTTCAATCCGCCCAGTCCGTGTTATCCGTGTTTCAATCTGTTGGGGCCTTCGTGGCGACGAAGGCCATCGCGCCACGGAGGCCCCAAGATTTGGCTGCGAAGTTCGCGAACTTCGCGGAGTGGGCGGAGCGGGGAGTTGGCCCGGACGCTACCACCGCAAAATCCCCTTTCTCGACCAGGCGCGCGGAGCTCCTTGCGCCCCTCGGACCGAATCCGCGCCTCGTTCGCCGGCTTTCGCCAGATCCGCGTCCCCAGTTCAGTCCAACCCGATTCGGCGCACCAGACTGCCCCCGCGAGACACTATGGACACCGGACCATGGACCCTGGACCATGGACCGATAGACTTTTGTAACAAAAGTGGCCCAGGTCCGCCCATTAACTCGAAGCACGTGTAGCGCCTGAGCACGCAAGACGCCACTTTCACGGAATGCGTGCCACGGGGCGAGCTCGTTCTCTGGTGTTTGGTCTGGTGGTGGTCGTCTCGGGGTGCTCGTCAAAATCGTCAACGTCGGCGGGTCGCAGGAGCGACCTCGCCGACGTTGCACCGTTGGGCAGCCCGAGCAGCGGCCGCATGCTCGTTCGCGAATCCGGATGCGGCACGTGTCACGTCATTCCGGGCATTCCCGATGCTCGCGGTCTCGTGGGCCCGACACTCGACCAGTTCGGCCGCCGCGACAACATCGCCGGTGTGCTGCGAAACACGCCCGACAATCTCGTCCGCTGGCTCGTCTCTCCGCAGTCGATCAAGCCCGGTGATGCCATGCCCGACCTCGGCATCACGCCAAACGACGCGGCGGCTATGGCCGCCTACTTGTATTCGCTGCGGTAGAGCGGATCAGGCTTCGCCGCTGAGCGCGCGATCGAGTCCCGGCTTCAACGCCGGATGCGTGCGCCACAGGTATCCGCCCATGACAGCGGCAGCGATCAGGTTGCCGACCGACACCTGCAGCGCGGACAGTCCGCCGTAGGTCGGCGACTGCCAGAGAATGTAGGTCATGAGGTAGAAGCAAAGCTCGATCACGACGAACAACAGGAACGCGCCGGCGAGCACCGTCGGCACTCGCTCCGCCCAGTGGATGATCACCGCGGCGATCGCCGCCACCACGATGAATGCGACGTAGTGGAACAACGTGTACACGAGGACGACGAGCACACGGTTCGTCCATTGTATTCCGACGCTTCCAAGCAAACCCCTCGCGAGCACGAACGGAGTCTGCAGCGGACTGCCGGCGATCAGATCGACGAAGAAGAACCAGATCGCAACACTGGTCGCGCCCAACACGCCAGCGACGAGGCCATCTCGAACGAACGAGTGACGCATATGCACGCTCCGCGGCTGTCGACGGCTGGGACCGCATTACTCATGCCCCATCCAGGCGTGCACGCCGCCGGTCGAAGTGTGGGGCGCGGTTCATGCGGCGTTCGTCGCGGCGATGCGCATGCGCGCGCGCCGCGTCGGTTGCCGGCGCGATCCGGTCACCGCTCTCACGGAGAATGCCACATGCCGCTCAACTCCCTGCACGACCTGTACGTCGAGAACATCCAGGATCTGCACAGCGCCGAGCAGCAGATTCTCGAGGCGTTGCCGAAGATGGCGCAGAAGGCGAGTCACTCGAAGTTGCGCGACGCGTTCGCACATCACCGCGAACAGACGCAACAACAGGCACGCCGTCTCGAGGAGATCGCGAAGCGGCTCGGCATTTCCGCCGAGGGCAAGACGTGCAAAGGAATGAAAGGACTGATCGAGGAAGGCTCGGAAGCGCTGAAGGAAGACGGTGATCCGGAGGTGCGCGACGCCGCATTGATCGGTGCCGCGCAGCGGGTGGAGCATTACGAGATTGCCGCCTACGGTTGCGCGCGCACGTACGCGAACGCGCTCGGACTGGATCAGGACGTCAGCGTCCTGCAGCGCACGCTCGACGAAGAAGGCGAAACGGACAAGCTGCTGACCAAGCTTGCCGAAAGCATCGTGAATCCCGACGCCGAGCAGACGACGGGCGAGCGCGAATTCACGCGGCCGTCGCCGAGCCGCAGTCAGACCACACCTGAGGAGAGGGCCCGCTGATGGAATCCGAGAACGGAATGGCGAGCGGACTGCACGAGTCAGCCGACACCGCCCGCGATCTCGCACATACGATCGAGAAGGGCGCCGATGCGCTCGACAAGGCCAGCCAGACGACCGCCGCCGTCGCGCAGAAGGTTGAACGCGTGACCGACAAAGCCGCCTCGGCCCGCGACGCAGTCACCGAGCGCGCCCGCGCGCATCCGTTCGCCGCGATCGGAGTGGCGGTGGCGGTGGGGTTCGTGTTGGGGAGGCGGTAAAGGCGTCCGTGGTCCGTGGTCCGTAGTCGATGGACCATGGACCATGGACCAGCAGATCCAACCATCCCTGAGCCGGCGCTGTCCCACTCGACATGCGCAACCTCAGGCTCGCCTTCCGCACGCTGTTCAAGACGCCGTTCGTCACGGTCGTCGCCGTCGCCTCGCTGGCGCTCGGCATTGGCGCCAACGCCGCCATCTACTCGTTGTTCAACGAGATGTTGCTCGCGCCGCTCCCGGTTCCACACCCGGAGCGGCTCGTCAATTTCGGTGGCAACACCCCGACGCCGGGCTCGCACCAATGCGGACTCGCCGGCAACTGCGAGTGGGTGTTCAGCTACCGGATGTTCCGCGACCTCGAGGCGAAGCCCGGACCGTTCTCCGGAATCGCGGGCCATGTGCTGTTCTACCCGAACATCGCGTTCCGCAATCAGACGGTGAGCGGCGAAGCGGAGTTCGT
This sequence comes from Gemmatimonadaceae bacterium, assembly GCA_025928185.1. Classification (GTDB taxonomy): domain Bacteria; phylum Gemmatimonadota; class Gemmatimonadetes; order Gemmatimonadales; family Gemmatimonadaceae; genus JAQBQB01. The sequence continues at coordinate 520 of JAICKA010000205.1, read as the reverse complement.
GTCCGGCTCGTACTTCCCGGTCCTCGGTGTACGGCCTGCGGTCGGACGCCTGCTCACGGTGAACGACGACAAGGTGATCGGCGGCAATCCAGTCACGGTGCTGAGTCATCGCTACTGGCAGAATCAGCTCGGTGGAGATCCGGGCGTCGTCGGACAGCAGATCATCGTGAATGGACAATCGCTCACGATCGTCGGTGTGGCGCAGGCCGGGTTCGACGGCACCACGCTCGGCAGCAAACCGGACGTCTTCGTGCCCCTCACGATGCGCGGCGCCCTGTCGTCCGGCTGGAAGCGCTACGACGACCGGCGGCAATACTGGCTGTATCTCTTGGCACGACTGGCACCCGGCGTCACGATGCAGCAGGCGCAAGCGCGCGAGAACGTGCTCTATCACAGTATCATCAATACCGTGGAAGTGCCGCTGCAGCAGGGCGTCAGCGCGCGCACCTTGGCGCGGTTCAAGACGAAGACGCTCGCGCTCGCCGACGGCCGGCGCGGATTGAGCAGCATGCACGGCCAG
>JAICKA010000049.1 GCA_025928185.1 Gemmatimonadaceae bacterium | reverse complement strand
GAGTTGGACCGCACAGCGGCTATCCAGCAGATGGATTGCACGACCTGGCCAGAGGTAACTGGCGATTAGCATCGTCCTATAGGAAATTCTTGCCGGGGGTGCGCGCCGTCACAGTCCGGCGGCGGCCAACGGCCTGTTTACCAAGTCTGAGGCTCGCGCGTTCATGGAAATGGCCTATCGAGACCAGTGGAAGGCGGAGATCGCGGCGATGCGCCGCGTTCTCGCCGGCCTGGGAATGACGGAAGAGTGCAAGTGGGGAAAGCCCACCTACACGGTCGACGGCAAGAACGTCGTCATCATGCAGGGCTTCAAGGACTACTTCGCACTCGGCTTCTTTCAAGGAGCCTTATTGAAGGATTCTAAAAAGCTGCTCGTCCAGCTCGGGCAGGTGCAGGCGGCGCGTGTCATGAAGTTCACCAGCGCGAAACAGATCACGGCACAGACGGCGACGATCAAGGCCTACGTGCGCGAAGCGATCGCCGTCGAAAAGGCCGGGCTGCGGGTGAAACCGAAGAAGACATCCGACTTTCCCGTACCCGACGAGCTGAAGGAGCGGTTCCGAACGGACCCGCGGTTCAAGCGCGCCTTCGAGGCGCTGACGCCGGGGCGGCAGCGCAGCTACCTCTATCACTTCGGGTCCGCCAAGCAATCGGCGACGCGCAAGGCGCGCATCGAAAAGGCGATGCCCGCGATCTACGCAGGCAAAGGATTCCTGGAGCGACGCTGATGATCAGCGACATCGATGGCAACGAGCTCCTGTTCTGGCTGCCGGAGGATGACTTTACAGGGTTCGAATGTGCGGACTCGCCAGAGAGTCAGTAACGATCGTTGCGCTCGGGCACGCCGCCATCCCGGCACGCGAAGCTCGCCGCGCGATTGACGTCACCGGCGCCGTTGTAGACGGCCGTCTCGGGATACGGACACATCGGACGCTCCCGACCGGGAACTCCGCCCCGACCGCGATGCGAAGCGACGACTGACGCCGGCGCCACGTCGTGCTCCACCCAGTTCGCCAGCGCACGCTCCATGTCGAACGTGTTCGGCCCGTCGCCTCCACCGCAGTGGCCCATGCCGGGCACCATGAACATTCTATAAAACCGCTGCACGGCGGCGATCGCGCGGCCGCGCGCCTCGCCGGCCGTCGAGTCCTGCGCGACGACGCTGTCGTAATAGTCGATGCTGAACTGCGGGGCGATCAGCGGATCGCTCCAGCCGTGATACTCGATCAATTTGCCACCGCGCGTACGAAAGGCACGCAAGTCCGGATCGATCGCGCTGAGAATCGGCGTGAGCCTCCGGTCCGCCGCGGCCCACACCGTATGATCGCGCGGGTTCGCAAGATCGAACGATCGCCAATCCCACGTTGAATCGGCGAAGACGAGCCACTGGTAGTCGGTGATCGGAAGCGGAAGCGCATCTCCCGGTGTCGCCCATGCCGCCCATCCCAGCTCACTTCCGCGCTCGAGGCCTGGCGCAATGCGTCGGCCGTTCGTCGGATCGACGACGCCGCCGTAGATGCGGTCGACGGCGTCAATCTGCCCGCTCGTCAAGCATCGATTGGCCGGCGCCGACGCGGCTCCCGATCCGCATCGCAGCGCGGCGGGATCGAACCGGCACTTGCGCGGATCCTCGAGCAGACCGTCTTCCACACCATCGAGCCGGTCGCACGCCTTCATCACCGCGCCCTCGAGCAACGCCAGCGCGGCCGGCGGCAGATACCGCGAGCTGTCGCCGAGTGCGGCGATGGTGTGGTCGAGGCTCGACGTCGCGATCGGCAGCCAGTCGCTCGCCGGCGCGCCGGCGACGATGCCGTCGTAGTCGCTCGGGAACCGTTGCGCCTCCACGAGCCCCTGGCGTCCCCCGGTCGAGCATCCGATCCAGTAGGCATGCCGCGGCGGTCGGCCATAGAAAGCCGCACTCACCGCCTTGGCGGCGATGGTCGTCTCATGCACCGCGCGCGACGCGAAGTCGACGAGACGCTCCGGGTGGCCGGTGACGAACCGCGCGTTGAAGGGCGTACCGACGTGGCCCGTGTTCGTCGACGCTACCGCGTACCCGCGCCGCGCCTGATCGGCGAGCGTCGCCGGTTCGGCCGCGGGATACGGCAGTGCGTCATACGAGATTGTGCCGCCCCAGCCGCCGTTGCCGACGCCGGCGAAGTTGCCATTCCAGTTCTCTAATGGCAGCCAGACCTCGAAGCGGATATCCGAATCGGCAGTCGGGTGGATCGAGCCGGCGACGCGGCAGAGGGCCGGCAGATTGCGAATGGTGTCGCGCGCGCCTGGGGCGACGAAGCTGCCGGCCAGCGGTTGGGCGACGGCGATCGTCGTGTGCGCCAGCCGCAGCGCGCGAAGCTGCGTGCACTCGGCCGCAGTGCGGAGCGCTGTTTGCGCCGCGGCGCCTGAGAGGTCGGCACAGGTAAGCGCGAAGAGGACGACGGCTGAGCGGGCGGCGTATCTCGATCGCATGGCGAGCGTTGCCTCGGTGGAGTGGCGAAAGCATGCGACGGGCGTGGCTTCGGCACAAGCACGGGGTTCTCGACTGGCCGCGGGAACCATTGTGCGCCAGTCGCGCTTACTTGCGGACATTTTACGCGAACGTCTGATCATTCTCCGCGGGCACCAATGCATTTTCGAAATTCAGTAGCCTTCATCTTCGCCGCATCACTCGTTGCGTGCGGGTACGGCGCCGAGCCGACCGCGCCCGGGCCGCCGCCGCCGGCGACGCAGTTGAAGGAAATCCTCGTCCCGAATCTGCCGTCGCCGTACTACCACTTCGAGTACGATGCGACGGGACGCATTCGACTCGCGTCGTTCGCATCGGGGTTCTTCGTCTACGACGTGGCGTATGCGAACGGCAGGATCGCCCAGATGACGAACAACGCGCTGGGAAACACCGACCGGCTGGTGTACTCGTACGACCCGGCCGGCAGAGTGGATGAAGTCAGCTACGTTCGCCCGGACGGTCAGCTCGGCGGGCGGGTGAGCCTCTCGTATGCCGGACAGCAGCTCACGAGCATCGCCTGGACACGGCGACTGGGCTCCGATCTCGTCCCGTCAAAGACGATGTCGTTCTCGTACTATCCGGACGGCAATCTGCTCGAGATCGTCGAGCATCGTCCGGCGATCGAGGGTCTCCAGGACGAAACGACGAGGATCGATCGTTTCGAGCAGTACGACGACGGCATCAACGTCGACGCCTTCAGTCTGATTCACAACGACTTCTTCGATCACCTCTTTCTGTTGCCGGCGGTACGACTCCAGAAAGGCAACCCGGGCAGGGAAACCCTCACCGGCGATGGCGAGAATTACAGCGTCGACTACGTCTATACGTACGACGCCGACCGCCGTCCGCTGACCAAGACTGGTGCCCTAGTGATCACCAACGGCACCGACGCTGGGCGGCAGTTTCAGACGCAATCGGTATTCACCTACTAGTCGCTGCGCAGCGCCTCGATCGGATTCACGTGTGCGGCACGCAATGCGGGCGCCCAGCTCGCCACGACGGCGACAACCAGGATCGCCAGCGCGACCGCACCGAACACCACCGGATCATGCGGCGACTCCTTGAACAGGAGCGGCGCAATCCATCGGCCCGACAGCACGGCGGGAATGGCGCCGAGCACCACACCGGCTGCGGCAATGAGCAATCCTTGACGGACCACGTGTGCGACGAGACGCGGCGCCGATGCGCCGAGCGCGATGCGCACGCCGATCTCGTGCGTGCGGCGCGCCACGCCGTATGCGATCACGCTGTATAGCCCGACCCAAGCGACGATCAGCGCCAGCACGCCGAACATCGTGAACATCCGCGCGCCCAGACGCCATGATGCGACGGCGGGATCGAGAATCTCGCTCATCGGCGTCACGCGGATGTACGCCGGACCGGGCATGATGGCTTGCATCGAACGGCGAACCTGTTCCGCCTGCGTGCTGGCCGCCGCTTGCGTCCGCACGAACATGCCGCCCGTCATCCCCGCCTGCTCGGCCGAGACGTAGAACTGATACTGCGGTTCGTCGCCGAGGCTCGACGTCTTTATGTTTTCGGCGATGCCGACGACCGAAAAGCACGGTGTGGTGTCGGACCGGAGGCGCATGCACTTGCCGATCGGATCCTGCGCCGGCCACAGTCGCTCGGCCATCGACTGGCTCACCACCGTCACGAGCGGCATGCCGATTCGATCCATCGCCGAGATTGGCCGGCCGCGAAGAATGCGTGTGCCGACCGTGGCGAAGTATCCGGCTGACACGCCCTGTCCCTCGAGCTGCGCGGAACTCGACACCGAATCGCTGCCGTTCACGAAGAGGTCCGGGTCCCACTCGCGACGAAACGGCACCGACACCATTTGTGTCGCGGCGTCGACGCCCGGCGTGTGCTGGGCGCGCGCCACGAGCGCGGCGCGGAGCTGCGCGTCGTGCGCCGAATCGAGCGTGACGCCGCGAAGCTGCGGCTGCGCCCAGAGCAGATGCTCGGCGTCGAACCCGAGGTCGACGTCCTGCACGTTTCGGAGACTACGCACGAACAACCCGGCGCCGACGAGGAGCACGACGGAGAGCGCCGCCTGGACGAGCACGAGCGTCGTGCGGGCGACGGATTGCCGCCCGTGACCTTCGCGTGCGCCAGCCTTGAGCGCGTCGGCGAGATCGCCGCGCATGGCGCTCAGGCCGGCGAGTGCGCCGGTGATGATGCCGGTTGCGATTGCGAGCGCCGCGGTGAACAACAGAATGCGCGGATCGGTCGTGACGCTCGTCCATGCAACCTTGCGCGCGAACGACAGCCGCAACACGGCGCCGCCCCATTGCGCGACGGCGACAGCGCCGGCGCCGCCAATCAGCGAGAGCACGACGCTTTCGGTCAGCACCTGTCGCAGCAGCCGCGCGCGGCCAGCGCCGAGCGCGACGCGCACCGCCGTTTCGCGCCGCCGCCCGATCGCGCGCGCCAGCAGCAGGTTTGCGACGTTTGCGCAGGCGATGAGCAGGACGATCACCGACACGCCGACGAGCCAGAGTCCGACTTTCGATTCAGGACCCGGATTGGGTCCGCGGCGGTCCGACACGGAGCTCAGCACGGCACGCGGGTGTCCCGCGGCGACGGACGTGACGCCGGGCTGCTCGAGCTTCCGCTCGGCCTGGCTGCGGCGGAAGACGCCGGTGAGATCCGACGCCACGGCTGCGTCGCTCAGGCCAGCACGCGAGCGGGCGTACAGCTCGAGGAAGGTCAGCGCATACGTGCGATCCCACGATGGGCCGCCGGCGGGGAACGCGCTCCCGTACTGGTCGGCGGCGATCGCGGCGATCGGAACGAACATCACCGGCATCTCGAGCGAGAACGCGTTGAATCCCCGCGGCGCAACACCAATCACGCGGTAGCGATTGGCGCCGACGACAAGGCTCGAGTCGAGCACGCTCCGGCTGCCGCCGTACGCGGATTGCCAATACGCGTATGAGAGAACGGCGACGCGCGCGCCGGCAGGCGGGGCATCTTCGAGCGGCGAGTAGAATCGGCCGATGACCGGATGCACCGCGAACATCGTCCACAGACTCGCGCTCGCGCCGACGACGCTGCGATCCGCGGCGCCGTCTCCCAGTCCGACGACGAGCTGCTCGTCGCTGTAGGCGACGACCTGGTCGAGCGATCGGGACCAGTCCACGACGTCGCGATACCGACGATACTGCATGGTGGGCCGCGCGTGCTCCGTGCCACCCTGCGTGATGGCGAAGTACAGTTGGTGCACGCTCGATGCATTCGACAGGTAGCGTGGCGGACGAAAGAGCAATTGATCGACGATGCCGACCATGGCGGTGGTGGCGCCGATGCCAAGCGCGAGCGTGAGCACGACACCGGCGGTGAACGCCGGCGTATGTCGAAGCCCGCGCAATGCGTGCCGCACATCCTGACCGAGTCCGGCGAACCACTCGGCGCGCTGCCGGCTGGAGGTCGTTGCGTGGTCGATCGAGGCGAGCTGCTCGCGTACGCGCCTGACGTCGCCGAACCGGTGCTGTGCTTCGCGGCGCGCTTCGTCCGGCGAGTGGCCCTGGGCCACGAGCTCGCGGATCGTCTCGTCGAAGTGGAATTGCAGCTCGTCGTCGACGGCGTGCTCCACGCCGCGCGGCGCACGGTCGATGCGCATGGCGCGCCGGATGCCTGCAATACGGATCATGGCGCGGCCTCAGGCAGTTTCGAGAACTTTGAATACGGCGGACGCGTAGTCCGTCCACAGCGCCGCCTTGGCGCGGAGCTGCTTCCGCCCCGCCGCGGTGAGCTGGTAGTACTTGGCCTTGCGGTTGTTCTCGGAGAGACCCCACTCCGCCTCGATCCACTGCCGTTTCTCCATGCGGTGCAGGGCGGTATATAGAGCGCCTTCCTCGATGTGGAGGCGGTCGTCGGTCGTCGCGCGAATCCACGACGCGACGGCGTAGCCGTGCCGCGGCCCCCAGGTGAGCGTCTTGAGGATCAACAGGTCGAGGGTTCCTTGCAGCAGCTCGAGGTCATCGGCAGGCACGTGTTCTCCCCTGAACGTTTCATGGGAAGCATGCGGCAAAGGACTGGAACCGTCAAGGGGGATGAGCGAACATACGGTACTATCTGATTCTCCTTCCACGGACGGGAAGGGTGGTTGGGAACGCCGGCGTTCACACAAGGGGGCGGATGTGAAGAACCATGTGGCCGCCGTGCTCTACGTGATCCTGATGGTGGCCGTGATCGTCGCGGTCGACGTGCTGTTCTTCAAGGACCGGCCCTGGGAGCGGCTCGCCGTGAACGTCGGCATCGTGCTCGTATTCGGAGCGTTCTATTTCAGATTCCTGATGCGCCCCTGAGCGCGCCAGTGCCGCGCGCGTTCGGACGGCGCCTACGGCACTCGATAGATGTTCAGCACGCCCTTGGTTGCGTGGCTGTTCGCGTTCCCCTCCGGCAACGCCACCTTCCCGTCCACGACGATCGGGCTGTTCCAATGGCCGCCGCCGCAGTCGAGCGAGGCGAGTTGATTGCCGTTCGTTGGATCGTAGACGCGCAAATGGCCGTCCGGGTCGTACACGTAGAGCAGCCCGTCCGCCAGCACCGGACTCGTGCCGCCGTTGCCGTTGTGCCAGGCCTGCGTGAGCTGCGTTCCCGATAGCGTCCACGCGGTCGTGCCGCCGCCGTCCGCGGCGAACATCCAGATCGTTCCGCCGTGTTGCCAGACGGCGGGCGCGGTGAACAGATCGCTGCCCGACGGCGTGGAGATCACCTGCGCTTCATTGCCCTTGTGCGCCGTCGTGCCCTGCATCGCCGGCCATTGAAGAACTCTGATCTTGCCGTCCTTGCCGCCCTGGGCGATCAGGCCAGGCGCGAGCAGCACCGGCGACGTCGAGCCCAGGTCGGCGTCGGTGGAGCTGAGCACATCCGTATTCGACGGCGTGTAGTTGCCGAGAATGCGCGTTGCGTCGGAGCTCAGCTCGATGACGGCGTCGCCCCAGTCCGTTGTGCCGTTCCACGGCGCGTTGCCCGTCGTGACGAACAGGTCGCCCGTGGCGGTATCGACGACTGCGCCGGCTCGGCCCCAGATCGCCGCGTCGCTCGAGCTGCAGCTCGCCGGATCGATGATGCCGGTGCGATCGCTGCACAGCGAGTTCCAGACGTGCAGCAGATTGCCTGACGCGCCGTCGATGACCGCGACGTGCCCCTGGTACGGCGGCTGGTCGCCGATGTACCCGCCCGTCGTCGCGATGACGTGCCCGCGGTCGAAGTTGAGCGAGGACGCGATCTTCTCGCGGGCCGGCAAGCTCGTGATCGTCGTCGACCACAACACATGTCCGTCGGCAATTGCCAGTTTGCGAATGACGCCGTCGGGGGCCGCGGCGTAGATCGCCGATCGGTCGGGATCGGCGACCGGCGTCGCCGTCGTGATGCGGTAGGTGCCGGCGACTGACGAATAGGTGGATGGAGTGAATTCCCAGAGCGTCGTTCCGTCGTTCGCGTCGATCGCGATCGTCTTGCCGTACGTCGTGGTGACGAAGAACGCGTCGTGTGCGGCGCCCTTGATCTGGACGCCGTGCAAATAGATCGGCGACGCGTCGACGGTACCGTCGAGCGCCACCTGCTGGCGCGTCAGCTGCGCGACGTTCGCCGCCGTGATGCCGGTCGAGTCGGGTGAGGCGTTCGAGCGCGCGGCGTTCCAGCCGAAGCGGGTCCAATCGTGCGTGCCGGCGACGGGTGGCGTACCGGTCGGGGTCGAATCGGGGACGGTGGCGTCGCCGCGGCTGGTGCACGACGGCAGCACCGCGGCAGCGGCGAGGCAGAGCAGGGCACAGGCGGAGCGAATCATCCGGGCCTCCGTTCGTCGATCCATAAAGCTTAATGTGAAAGCTTAATGCGCGGCGTTGGAATCGTCAGCTTACCGGCCGATATTCCGGAGCGCGTACCCCGCCCACCGATGTCATCTGGACGAGAGAATCCGAGCTTGCAAGTCGTTGGGTCCTGGTCCAGTATCGATGAGCTGCGATACTCGCTGGCTCATGGCAGTGAAAGAATGAGACACCTCGAATGTTGCCGATCCGCCTCGCCACGACCGCCGACGTCCCCGCATTGCAGGAGCTCATCGACCGGTCGGTCCGCAATCTCAGCGTCGGCTTCTACACGCCGGCGCAGATCGACGCCGCGATGCGCGATGTCTTCGGAGTCGACACGCAGCTCATCGCCGACGGGACCTACTATGTGATCCGCGGACCGTCGGGACCGGCAGCGGTCGGCGGGTGGAGCGCGCGTCGCACACTCTACGGCGGCGACCAGATGAAGGCCTCCGAGGACCCACTCCTGAATCCCGCCACCGACCCGGCGCGCATTCGCGCGTTCTTCGTCCATCCCGACTGGGCGCGCTGCGGCCTGGCACGTCGGCTCTACGCGACGTGCGAGCAGGCTGCGTACGCTGCCGGTTTTCGCCAGCTCGAGCTGATGGCGACGCTCCCGGGCGAGCCGCTCTACCGCGCACTCGGCTTCACGCCGGTCGAGCGCGTGGTGTCGACGCTGCACGGCGGCGTCGACGTTCCGTTCATTCGGATGACGCGTCGGCTATCCCGCGCTGAACGTGTGGGGCCAGATGCAGGGCAATCGAAAACGTTCCTCTGAGGCGCACAATGGATCTCGCATCGTGGTCGACGAAACGCATCCTGGCACTGTGGGCTGTCGGTCTCGGCCTCGAGCTCCTGCTGCTGCTCGCGCCGGTGATCATCCTCCACGAGATGTTCGGCGGCGTGGCGGGCCTGCGCCGATCCGTTGCCCAGTACGATGCTCGCGCGCGTATCAGCGAGATCGCCGACTCGGTCTCACTCGCCAAACAGAAGGACGACGCCAGAGCGGCCGGGACCTACTCGATCACGCCGGCCGGCGACACCGTGTTCGCGCTGGTGCACATGCCGCTCGATCAGTCAACGCCGACCTCACGCACCGTGGCCCGCGCGCGCGCGCGCCGCGGCGGGTATATCTCGTTCATCGTGCTTGGCTTCATCCCGACCGTACTTGTCGTGCTGACGCTCTGTTGGGCGGATGCGCGTCGGAATGACGACGGCCGACGCGAGGCGCATCTCGGCGCGCCGCTCGACCACGAACTTCCTCCGAGGTCCTCATGAAGCGAGTCACTGGAATCGGCGGCATCTTCTTCAAGGCGAAGGACGCGCCTGCGCTGCACGCGTGGTACAAGCGTCACCTCGGCATCGACGTCCAGCCATGGGGCGGCGCGGCGTTCGATTGGACGGACGCCGACGGCAAGCCGATTGGCGGAACGACGGCGTGGCTGATCACGACGCAGGACAGCAAGCAGTTTGCGCCGAGCAACGCGTCGTTCATGGTCAACTACCGCGTCGACGACCTCCACGCGCTGCTCGCCGCGCTCGAGTCGGAAGGCTGCAACGTGCTCGACAAGATCGATGAGTCGGAGTTCGGCAAGTTCGGCTGGGTCATCGATCCGGAGGGGAACAAGGTCGAGCTCTGGCAGCCGCCCGCTGCCTGACGCCGCCGCGATTCACCGACCAGCACCCAGCCGCCAACATCCCGCTAGTACCCAGCAACTAGTGGCAAGCCACTCTACCGCGCGCGCTTCGTCTTGCGTTTCGATGCGCCGAGCATGAACTCGTAGCCCGACTCGAGCAGCTCCTGCAGCGCGGCGTCCTTCAGCAGCCACACGCGCACGAGCACCGAGGGATACTCCTTGTAGTGCGGTGTGTAATAATAGACGTCGGAGTGCGACGCGATGCGGTGGTCGCGTTCGAGAAAGCTCATGCGCACGGCGAGCGAGCCGGGTTCGACTTCCTGCTTCTTTGGGAACCAGGCGAACGGCTTGCCGCCGACCTTGAATGCCGGATAGCCGAACGTGGTGCCCTCTTCCACGTGTGGAAGGGAGAGGGCAATGCGGCGCACGCGGACCAGATCGTCGGCCATGCTATCCTCCCGCAACCGGTATCCCGCATCGATTCATTGCCCGAAGATACGTTCGGCTGCTCGCCGGTGCGACATGCAGATTATCGGACGCCGGTTCGCATTCGCCGTCTGACGGCCGATGAGTGGTCACGCTGCGACGTACGCCTTCGGCTAGTCCGTCGCCGCCGGTCCCCGCACGCTGCGATCGATCTGCCGGATCGCGCCGAAGTGATACCCGAGATGCGCGAGATTGCCGATGACGCCGTTCAGCTCTTCGTCGTTTACCTCGCGCGGCGTCGCGACGACGTCGAGCAGCTGCTTCGCCTCGCGCGCGAAATCGGCACGGAGCTTCGCCCACTCGGCATCGGAGACGACGTTCTTGCGCCAGCTCACTGTCCAGTCGGCGTCTGCGTACGGATTTTCCCCGGCGGCCCAGCGGTTCATTAGCGAGAAGCCGTAGCGCAGATGATCCACATGTGCCGCGATCGACGCGCCGCCGCCATGCGTCGCCGACGCCGCCTGCGCCGAGAGATGATCGAGCGCGCGGAGAATGCCGACGTCGTTGTGATTGAGCAGGTAGCCGCTCGCCGTCGGACCGTGGAGCATTTCGGCGAGAATCGTGCGAAGCGCGGGGACGATTGGTTGTGTGTTCATGCCTCAGGGCGTGTCGATGGTGCGCAACACCACCGCCGCCGACGCGTCGGTTTGCGCGTCCGAGAGATCCGCGCTCGTTCCAACGTCGAGCAGGAGTCGCGACGTGACGAGCTCGAAGAACCAGTTCACCTGAACGCTCTGGCCGGCGGCGAGCGCGATCGACGGTGTGGGCGGCAGGGCGCACCGCGGTACGAGGGTCGACGACGCCACCCATTTGCCGCCTTGCAGTTGCTGCTCCATCAAGTCTGGTACGCCACCGCACGTGCGCAGGTACGCGGTCGACGTGCCCGCATTGGTGATCGTCACGAGCCCGAGGGTCGCGCGATCGGTGCTCGCCGGGTCGCACCCGCCCACCAGGCACCGGCCCGGCACCTCCACGGTCATCAGCACGTCGTCCGCCGGCTGAGCCGTCATCGGAGCCGTCGTGTCATTGCACGCCACGAGTGCTGCACTCAGGAGAAGCACGCCAAGGGTTCGCATGATCGAATGTCCCGTGTGGTCCCCTAATACAATCACGTCGTGACGCAATCCGTCACATTCGCCCCGCTGGATGGCCGGCTCGCGCCTCCAAACCCTGTACGAGAGGCCCGGGCAGGCTCTAGATAGTAAGGGTCCGCAGTCGCTGCGCTGTCTGTGCGGAGGGAAGCTTCGATGCACGCCACCGATTCCGTTCGATCGAGCATCCGCTCGCTCATCCGCGCACCGCGCTTCGCGCTCACCGCGGCGGCGATTCTCGCGCTCGGCATCGGCCTTTCGACCGCGGTCTTCACCGTCGCCGACGCGCTGCTGCTCCGCCGGCTGCCGGTGGGCGATCAAAACTCTCTGATTACGCTGTGGGCGCGCAAGCTGTCGGGCGACGTCGACCATTGGCCGCTCGAGCTGCGCACCGCCCGTGCGTTTGCCCGGCGGACGCGCACATTGCAAGGTGTCGCCTACGTCGCGTACGAAGGTGCGTGGCCCGTCGCGGTGCGCGATGGCGATCAACTCACCCGTCTGCGGCGCGCGCTCGTCTCCGGCAACTACTTCGACGTGCTCGGCGCGCATCCCGTGCTCGGCCGCGCGCTTAGAACGACGGACGACGTCGTGGGCGCCGCGCCCGTCGCGGTGATCAGCTATGAGGCCTGGCAGCAGCGATTCGGCGGCGATCCAAACGTGCTGTCGAAGCGCTTGTCGCTCGCCGAATTCGGCACGACGTACGCGATCGTCGGCGTCATGCCGCGCGGGCTGGAGTATCCGGCCGGCGCCGACCTGTGGGCGCCGTTCGTGCCGGCGCGGCTGCACAGCGACCCCGATCCGACGGCGTATACCGCGCTCGATCTCGTCGGGCGCCTCGCGCCGGGTGCAACGATCGCCGATGCGGCGAACGAGCTTTCCGCCTTCTACGCCCAGGCCGGCGCGCCGCCCGAGTGGCGCGAGCTGCGCGGCAGCGCGCAGCCGTTGCCGCGTGTCATACTCGGCGATGCGCGGCCCGCGGTGTTGGCGTTTGCCGCCGCCGCGGCGCTGCTCCTCCTGCTCGCATGCATCAACGTCGCGAATCTACTGCTCGTGCGAGGATTCGCCCGCTCCCGCGAGATCGCGGTACGCGCCGCGCTCGGCGGTTCGCGAGGGCAACTGGTGCTGCAGTTGCTCGGTGAGAATGCGGCGCTCGCGCTGCTGGGCGGCGTGCTCGGCGTCGGCGTGGCGGAGGCGGCGGTGGAGGGCTTCGTCGCGATCGCGCCGGCTGGCATCCCGCTCGTCGATCGGATTTCGCTGAGCGCTCCGGCGCTCCTCGGCGCGATCGCGATCACGACGATCGCGGCGTTGCTGGCCGGCCTCGCTCCGGCGCTGCTGCTGTCGCGAACCGAAGCAGCGGCGGTGCTGCGCTCGGGATCGCGCCAGAGTGCCGGCCGCTCGTCGCGCATTGCGCGTGAGGCGCTCGTCGCGGCGCAGCTCGCGCTCGCCCTCGTGGTGCTCTCGGCGGCGGCGCTGGTTGGCCGCAGCTTCATCGCGCTCCAGCGGGCGACGCTCAACTTCGACGATTCGCATTTGCTCATCGCCGAGCTGGCAATCCGGTACGACCAGTACGGTACGCCGGCACTGCAACTCCCGCTCATCCATCAAGTGCTCGAGCGGCTGCGGTCAACGCCTGGCATAGTGGCCGTTTCACCAGTGGTCGCGATGCCCTACTCGGGAGCGGGTGGCTGGACGGGGCACGCTCGTACCGAGAGACAGGCGCCCGCGGACGCGCTGAAGAATCCGGCGTTCAACATGGAAGTCGTCACGCCGGATTACTTCGCGACGTTCGCGCTGCCGACGCTACGCGGCCGAGCGTTCACGACGGCGGATCGCGAAGGTTCCACGCCGGTGGTGGTTATCAGCCAGGGCATCGCCGAGCATTTCTGGCCGAACGAGAATCCAATCGGACAGCGGCTGGTCATGTCGTCGCCCGATCACACCTACACCGTCGTCGGCGTCGTGCCGGACACACGCTATCGCGATCTGCGCGAGGCGCCTCCGACCGTCTATTTCCCGCTTGCGCAGAGCGTATTTCCGTTCGCGCCGACGACGTTGGCGATCAGAACGCGCGGAGCGCCGGCTGCAATGGTGTCGTCGGTCCGTCGCGCGATCGACGACGCAACGCCGGGCGTGCAGCTCGCGACCGCGGCGCCGTTCGACACGTACATGCGCGGACCGCTTGCCGAGCCGCGGCTCGATGCGTTGCTGCTGGCGATGTTCGCGCTCGCCGCGGCGGTGCTGGCGGCGATCGGCGTGTATGGCGTGATGGCGACGATTGTCCGCCAGCGCGCCCACGAGATCGGCGTGCGCATGGCGCTCGGCGCGACGGCGGCCGACGTGCGGCGCATGGTGCTCGGCCGCGGGCTGGCAATCACTAATGTCGGTGTGCTCGCTGGACTGCTCGCGGCGCTCGGCGCGAACCGTGGAGTGTCGGCGCTGTTGTATCACGTGAGCGCGACCGATAGTGGAACGCTCATTGGCGTCGCGGTCACGTTGACAGTCGTCGGAATGATGGCCACGTTTGCGCCGGCGGAGTGGGCCGCGCGGGCGGATCCGGCGTCGGCGCTGCGAGCGGACGGGACGTGATGTCTGCCGCGTACGTCCGCAATGACGACATGACGACGACGAGATCCTGACCATTGCCCCAGCTACTCACTACCCTCGCGCTTCTCGGTCTCACCCTCCTGCTCGGCGCCACCGTGTACGAGAGCGTCGTCATGGCGCCCAACTACGAGAGGGACATTCCCGACTCGATCAGTCTCGCGCGGCGCTTTCTCGAGCGTACGACGCCGGCGCACTACTTCCGTGTGATCGCGCCGCTCACGCTCGTGCTGCTGCTCATCGACGTCATCGTGAGCTGGCGCGTGCAGGACGCGCGGGTCGGACTGCTGATCGGATTCGCCGCGCTCGTCATCGGCGACGCGATCACGTTCGCGTTTCATTATCCCCGGCTCGACATCATGTTCAGGCAGCCGCTCGGCGACGACGCGGATCGACTGCGGAAAGCCGCTCGCGAGTGGTCGCGCGGCAATGTGGTGCGCGCGGTGCTTCTCGTCATCGCGTTTCTCGCCGTGCTCCATGCCTTCGCGATGATCGTCGGGGGCGCTGCGATCCGCTGAGCGGCGCGGCCGCGTCGCGCCGATGGTGCTGTCCCAGGTGTTGGGGCGGGAAGCGGGCGGGGGTTTTCGCCGGCGCCTCGACGGCTATAATCAAGAGGCCAGCTGCAGTATCGTCGCTCAATCAGCGCTCACCCAGAGATCGCTCATGAAACTGAAAAGGCTTGGAATCGCCGTCGCAATTGTTTCGACGTTTGGCTTTTCGTGTCACAACGAACCGAACTACAGGATCGGCGGCATGACCAACGGACCCGCCGGCTCGGGCTCTGGCCCCGCCTCGGTCACCGAGGGCGGTCCGCCGTCCGGTGCGGCTGCGGCGCATGCGGCTCCCGCTCCTGCTGCTCCGGCTCCGGCATCGAACCCGAGCCCGGTCGCGGCCAGCAAGAAGCCGTAGGCCCCCGGCGAGCGCCGGTTCGCAAACCATCGCCGGCCATTCATCATCTAATCCGCTGTCCCGCGCCATATCACGTTCACCTTCGATCCGGCCGGCCATGATGGATGCGTTCCGTTCTCTCGCGCGCGATTTCAGCTACGCCGCGCGCTCGCTGCTCCGGCGTCCCGGGTTTGCGCTGATCGTCATCCTCACGCTGGCGCTCGGGATCGGCGCCGACACGGGAATCTTCAGCGTCGTCGAGCGGGTGCTGTTGCGCCCGGTGCCCGCGCCGGCGCTCGATCGGTTGGTCGTGATCAAGGAAGACATTCAGAGTCTCAATCTGCTCGACGCGCAGCTGTCGCCCGGCGAGACGGTAGACCTCATCGCTCGCAAGGATCTGTTCGACGCCGGTGCCGGATACTCGTCCGACGCGGCGACGCTCGCCGGCCACGGCGATCCGCAACAACTCGCCGGCGCCGCGGTGTTCGGGGATTTCTTCCCGATTTTCGGCGCGCGGCCGTACCTCGGGCGCCTCATCACGCCGGCCGACAATCAGCCCGGCGGTGCGGACGTCATCGATCTCACGTACGACACGTGGCGCAACGTGTTCGGCAGCGACCCGAAGATCGTCGGCCGTTCGCTGGATTTCGGAGGAACGCCGCCGGGCGTCCATCCGACCGTGATCGGCGTGCTGCCGCCGGATTTCAAGTTTCCGGCATCGGCACAGTACTTCCGCGCCTTCGTCCTATCGCCGCAGAAGCTGGGACCCCAGATGCGCGGCTCGCTGTACATCAATCCGATTTTTCGGCTCCGCAATGGCGTCACTCAGGAGCGGCTCGTCGCCGGCCTCCGCGACGAAGTGGCGCACTGGAAGCAGCGGTTCCCGGACGCCTTCTACACGAAGCAGTTCGACCTGCGGCCTCAGAGCTTCATCGACTTCGTCGCCGGCACGCTGCATCCGATCCTGCTCGTCCTCATCGGCGCCGTGGGGCTCGTGCTGCTCATCACATGCGCGAACATCGCCGCGCTGCAACTGCTGCGCGCCGCGTCCCGGGGACGCGAGACGGCCGTCCGTGCTGCGCTCGGCGCGGGTCGCGCCGCAATCGTGCGGCAATCATTGATCGAAAGCGTGCTGCTGGCGTTGCTCGGCGGTGCGCTCGGAATCGCGGTGGGGCAGGCGCTGATCTCCCTGCTCGCGCGGATCGACATTCAGCAATTCCAGCTGCTGCGCGACGTGCACCTCGATGCGCGAGTACTCGTCGCGACTGCGCTCGTGTCACTCGCTGCCGGCATCGTCTTCGGCCTGGCGCCGGCGCTGCGCGCCGGAAGCGTGAACCTGCAGGACGCCCTCCGCGAAGGCGGACGCGGTGGCTCGCTCGGCGCGCGGCAGCACCGGTTCCTTCAAACAACTGTAATCGTCCAGGTTGCGCTGACGCTCGTGTTGCTGCTCGGATCGGCGCTCACCGTGCGCAGCCTGATGCGGCTATTGGCGACTGATCCTGGTTTCCGTCCGCAGAACGTCGTAACGATGCGTCTCGCGCCGCCCGTCGCCGAGTACGGCACGGCGGCGCTACGCCAATCGTTCTTCGACGAGATCGAGCGCCGAGTGGCGGCGATCCCGGGCGTGCAGAGCGTCGGGTTCACGTGGGGGCTGCCGTTCGCGGCCGGCGGTACCAGCTCGCCCTTTACGCTGCCCGGCGAAGCCGTCGAGACGAGCGATCCCCCGCGCCACGCGAACATGCGCGCGGTCTACGGCGACTATTTCAAGGCCATGGGCATACCGGTGCTGCGCGGCCGCACATTCGGGCCGAGCGACAATGACCCCAACGTCGTGAACGTGATCATCGACGAAGAGCTGGCGACGCATTTCTTCCATGGGCGCGATCCGATTGGGCAGCGGATCGAGCAGGGACGCCCGGCGACGATCATCGGGGTTGTGCGGAACGTCGACGGCGCGGAGCTCGGTGAGCCGGCGCACGCGACGGTGTATTACAACTATCCTCAATTCGGAATTGGCGCGCTGCACATGGCGATCCGGTCGTCGCTGGATCCGAGCGTCGCGATCACCCAGGCACGTTCGGCAGTGCGAGACGTGAGCGCGCGCGTAGCCATATCGGACGTCCACACGATGCAGGAACGCATCGCCCGCTCCGTCGGCTCGCGGCGCCTGGCGATGCTCGTCTTGAGCGGCTTCGCCGTGCTCGCGCTCATTCTCGCCGCGCTCGGCATCTACGGCGTCTTGAGCTATATCACCGCGCAGCGGACGCAGGAGATCGGCATCCGCATGGCCCTCGGCGCCGACGCCACCGGCGTCGCGCGGATGGTATTGCGCTGGGGCCTGGTGCTCGGCGCGATCGGTGTCGTGGCGGGCTTCGCGGCATACGTCGGCATCGGCCGCACACTTCAATCCTCGAGCGCCCTGGAATCCGTGCTGTACGGCGTGAGCGTGTGGGACGCGGTGACGCTCGCCTCCGCCCTGGCGATCATCGCCTTGGCAATCGCGCTCGCCTGCTGGCTGCCCGCGCGCCGAGCGGCCGCGCTCGATCCGTTGATCGCCATGCGAAATGAGTAAAGGCGTGTAGCGGTGTGCAAGTTCGCGCCGCATGGACGTCTCCTCTGGTTGAACAGCACAAGGAGAGGACATGCGGCACCCGACCGAGCACATGCCCATCGCCGGCTTGCACGGTCACGCACCTGAGCCGATGCCCGTCGCCAGGCCCGACTCCACATGGCACGCTCGGATGCCGGTGGTCGACGCGATGCCATGTTATCTGGCCGAGGACTCGTCGCGCGTTTCGCGGTCGCATCCCTTTGCTTCGCGCGATTCGTCAGCCGATACGAGTCGACCGCCCGCGCGCTGAGTCTCTGGCTCCCATACAATCCTCTCGTCGTTCTCGATCGGTCGCTGGTATCTGACGGCCGATCGCGAGGGCTGGACGGTCCGAAATTTTGACGACATGGCTCCTCATCGTCGATCGGATCGAACGTGTCGACAGCATTGCGCGTAATGAGATCGGTCGCGGCGGCGTTCGATTAAGAAAACGTGACGCGCTGCCGCTCGGCCGAGTTGTGTTTAGCATCTTGCTATCCATTCGCCCGTGCGGCATTTTCGCCGCCGTCCTGCCGCAGCGGAGCGTCAACGCTGGCCGCAGTGACGCACCGCCCCACCT
>JAICKA010000082.1 GCA_025928185.1 Gemmatimonadaceae bacterium | reverse complement strand
GGGGCGTTGCTGGAGGCGTTGATGCATGATGAACAACTGCACGCACCTGCACCTCGACATTCTCGAGGCTCTCGGAAGTGCAATCCTTTGTCGAGGAGAGCTGCTTCAACACCTCACAATTGAAGCCCGCTCAGTTTTTCTCCGCAGTTCTCCGCAGTTCTCCGCACCTTCGCGACGCTCTACGGCAGAAGCGATGCTGACCCAGTCCCAAGACGAGTGAAACACGGATGACACGAACGCGGACGGATCAAACGGACAAAAGCCCAGTGTTTTTGGGAAGTGGCGCGACGGACTCGGCGGGCCAGACTCCCCGAGAGATGATGGTTGTCGCAACTAGCAGTATCTGCGCACCATTCTCGCGCAGAACTCCGCGAAATCGTCGACCGACTTCGGCGGGCTGGTATGGTGCGGCGCGATGCCGTGCGATTCCGGCGTGAAGCAGAACGTCACCGTCACGTCGAATTCGTCGAGTGCGCTCATCTGCCGATCGAACCATGCGTCAGCGTTCGGGCGATAACTGTCGGCCCAGCTCAAGCCGGTGCGCAGCTTTTTCACGCCGAGCTTGCGCAGCCACCGCACGCCGTCGTCGAGACGATGGTCATCGAAGTGGAACCACTGGCAGATGCCCAGCTCCGGCGCGAATTGTGAAAACTCGTGGAACGCCAGCTTCGGCGTCCCGTCCTCGCGAATCAATCCCATATAGAAGTGGCGGTAGTACGACGAACCTTCCGCTTCCCGATGTCGCGTCGTCGCCGGCCACGCGCGCGGTAGATCGAACAGACTGTACCAGTGAATGCGTTCGGCGCGGCCGCTGAGCAGCTCTGCCGAACGCTTGAGCCCGAACTGCTGCACTTCCTCGGCGCCGAAGCTCGAGACACCGACTTCCGTCGCCCACACCGGCTTGTCGGTGACCGCGCGAATCTCGTCGAGCTTGCTCGGCCAGTCGCTCAATTGCCAGTGATTCCAGTCGAGCGGAAAGCCGTGCACGGCGACCGCGTCGACGTGATCGAGCACGCCCTTCTCCGCCATGTTCCGAATGAACGCTGGATCGATCGGTGAAATGCCGCCCAACACCCTCGTGAGTCCGGGACGCTCGGCCGCGATCGCGCGGGATGCCGTCTTGACCAGATCGGCGTAGATCGACCAGTCGGAGTCGATCTCGTCGAAGTTCCAGTGCGATTTGTTATTCGGCTCGTTCCAGAGCTTGACGGCTTCGACCACGCGGGTCCTCCATGAGTTGAGTGGGATTGGCACGCGAGCTGTCGCTGAACGGAACGATCGGCGTTTCCGATTCAGGCGGCCGCATGTCGGCGAGCAATTGGATCGCTTCGCGATAGCCGTGCGGCGTGCCAACGTCGACGTACCGTCTGCCGGCGCGTACGCCGACCGCGTCGCCACCCCGCGCGAGATAGGCGTTGACGAGTGTGCCCATGTACTCATCGCTACGATCGCGCTCGAGCCAGAGCGCATGCAGCTCGGAGAACACGCGCGCCGGCATGCGGAAGGCGCCCCAGACCCAGTTGGAGCTTGCATCGGCGCGCTTGACCTGGATCTCCCGTACGCGGCCGGTGTCGTCGGTGACGACGGCGTCGAACACCTGCGGCCGATCGACCGGAAAGAGCAGGAACGCGAGCACGCCCGCGGGCAGCAACGACAGCGCGTTGCGCGGAAACCAGATGGTGTCCGGCAATCCAATTACAATATCCTCATCGGGCGGAATCAGCGGCTCGGCCCGGAACAGCGCGTCGCACAAACCAGAGGGGCGCGATTGTACGGTGTAGACGATGTGCGCGCCGCCGATCTCGCCGCCGAAGTATTCCAGGATGTCTGATTTGCCCGGTGACACGACGAAACAGATGTGCTTCGCGCCGGCCGTGAGCATGCGTTCGATGAGATACTCGCACACGGCGCGCGGATGTTCCGTGTCGCCGTCGTACCGGCTGCCAACGGGCAGCAGCTCCTTCGAGAACGCGAGCGGCTGAATGCGACTACCTGCGCCGGCGGCGGGGACGATTCCCCACATGTCAGGCCTCCAGTTGGCGCGGGGATGCCTCGGTCGGCACGAGCGGCGGTCTCGTGTGGTGGACGTGCTCCGGTTGAAGCACGTCCTCGAGAATTCCCTCCAGCTCGATGGCACGATGATCTGCCGTGTGCTCGGCAAGCGTCCGCTGTCGCGCCGCGCGTCCAATCCGGGCCAGCTCCGCGCGCGGCAGATCGATTGCCGCGAGGACGTCGGCCGTGTCGCGCGCGACGAGGATCTCTTCGCCCGGCGTGAAGAATTCGTCGAGGCCGTCCCACCAGTCGCTGACGACCGCGGAGCCGCATGCCGCCGCCTCGAACAGCCGGCCGGACGGACAGTGCCCGAGCTCCGCGAACGCGCGACGCGTGATGTTCAGCGTGATTGGGGACGAACAGAAGAACGCCGGATGCGATGGCGGCGGCAAATGTCGCACGAAGAAGATGTTCGGCGTCCACGGAAACGTGTCCGGGTACTGCGCTCCGCCAATCACGAAACGCTCATCGGGTCGCACTCGCGCGGCTTCGATGAACAATCGGTCGAGCGCCGGCTGCCGATCGTCGGCGTATGTGCCGAGGTAGGATAGCGTCGCGGCGTACTGCGGCTCCGCCGGCATCGGCCGATGTACCGCGGGATCCACGCTGCCGTACAACGGCGCCACGCGTCGCGCACCCAGCGTGTCACGGATGGCCGACAGCGCCGCACCACCGGCATAGCTCAGAACCAGATCCACGTCGCGCAGCCCGTTTGGGCCGATGTACGATACGGGATCGCCCCGATGCATGCGATCGAGCGTCGTCGGCGAGTCCATGTCGTAGAAGACGCTCAGCGCGGCGCGATCGGCGATCAGGTTCGTCGCGACGATGGCGTCCGGACAGTACGACGTGACCATCGCCACATCCGCATCGGCCACCGCGCGCGCCGCGGCGTGGCGCACGTCCTGCCAGTCGGAATAGAGCACGATGTCCACGCCGTCGAGCGCCAGCAGATCGCGGTGCGCGGCGTAGTACGGCACATCGCGCTCGTAGAATGTGATGTCGTGTCCGCGCCGTGCGAGCGCACGACACAACCCGCGCCACAACGTTGCGTGGCCATTACCCCATGATGAGGTGATGGTCAGCCCGAATATCACCAGCTTCATGAATCGATCTCCCCGCCAACAAATGCAGTCGAACCGGAATGGCGGAGGTGAGAACCGCAATATGCGGGCTACGCACTAGCATCATGGCCACCTTTTTTCTCGTGCGACACGCGACATGCGACCCGATCGGTCACTCGATCGCTGGTCGCGCACCCGGCGTTCACCTGAACGTCGAAGGACATCGTCAGGCCGCGGAGCTCGTCAGTCGCTTCGACGGCGCGCACATCGACGCAGTGTACACGAGCCCGCTCGAGCGCGCACGTGAAACCATCGAGCCGTTCGCGCGTGCGCGCGACATCGAAGTCGTGGTCGCATCGGAGATCATCGAGCTCGACTTCGGTGAATGGACTGGCGCGCGCTTCGACGAGTTGGAATCGGATGCGACATGGAAGCGCTTCAACACGGCTCGTTCGACGACGCGAATTCCCGGCGGCGAAACGATGCGGGAGGCGCAGAGCCGAGCGGTTGCATTTCTCGAATCGATTGCCGAGCGAGCGCCCAAGAGCCGGAACATCATCGTCAGTCACGGGGATATTATCCGCGCAATTGTCATGGATTTTCTGGAAATATCCCTGGATTCCGTTCACCATCTCGAAATCTCTCCCGCATCGATCAGCGTCGTCGACATCTATCCGAAATGGGCCGTCGTGCGGGCGCTCAATGTCTGCGAGTCGCTGCCCTGACCGTGCGCCAATTGGACCCAATAGTTGTTCTCTCCACGAGTCCAAATCGTCTGTTTGCTGAGTCTGGTTCCTTCCTTCCTTTGAGTCCTCTACGAGAGGACATCCCTCCTTCCCGATTTTCCGCGCCCGGTGACCGCTTCGGCAGGGCACCATCGACGGCGCATCATATATGTTGTCCCCCGCTTCGGGTCGAACGTCGAGTGCGTCGCGCGCCTCACGATCGGCTGAGTTCATCACGCCGCACCTCGCTGGCGTTGTCGTCGTCGTTCTGATCGCCCTCTCGCTCGCCGTCATCGGCGTAGCCGACCCCCTCCTCATGAAGTACCTGTTCGACTCGCTCGGCGCGCACAACACCCACGCGCTCCCGATCGGGCTTGCCGCGTTGCTCGGTCTCGAGCTGTGTCGCGGCGGACTCAACGCGCGGCTGTCGGTCCTGACGACCAGGGTCCGCACAGCCGTGGACTTCACAATTCGCGACCGGTTGCTGGCCAAGCTCCACGCGCTGCCGAACGAGCACCACGCCGGTGACGGGGTTGGCGGTCTCGTGAACAAGGTCAACCAGAGCGCCGCCGCCTTCGTGAACGCATTCGCCGACGTCGGCTTCAACATGCTGCCGGCCATGCTCTACCTTGGCCTGTCCACACTGGCCATGTGGCGCATGGATCACCGGCTGGCGCTCGTCGTCCTGCTGTTCACCCCGTTGCCGGCCCTGATTGGCGCGTGGGCCGCGCGCGAGCAGACCGCCCGTGAGCGTTTGCTCATGGAGCGGTGGACGCGCGTCTACTCGCGGCTGCACGAGACGCTCGCTGGCGTGCGGACGCTCAAGGTATTCGGGATGGAGCAGGCGGAACACACGCGCTTTCTCGCCGGCCAGGCCGAGGGCAATGCGATCGTGCTTCGTGGCGCGCAGACGGACGCCGTTACCGGTGCCGCGCGCGGCCTCGTCGCCGCGCTCGCTCGAATCACGGCGCTCGCCGTCGGCGGCGTGCTGATTCTCCACGGGCACCTCACCGTCGGCTCGCTCGTCGCCTTCCTCGGCTTCATCTCCGGTCTGTTCGGGCCGGTGGAAGGCTTGACGAACGTCTATCAGACTTTGCGAAAGGCCACCGTTGCGCTGGAAGTCATTTACGACATTCTCGATACGAAAGACGTCCTGGCCGACGCGCCGGACGCCGAGGAGATCGAGCGCGCGGCCGGCGACATCCGGTTCAACCAGGTGACGTTCGCGCATCGCGACGGCGCGCCGCTGTTGAAGGATCTGCATCTGCACGTTCGTCCCGGTGAGAGCGTGGCGCTGGTCGGTCCGAGCGGCAGCGGCAAGACGACGCTCGTCTCGCTGCTCATGCGGCTGCACGCGCTGGAGTCGGGCAGCATTCTCGTCGATGGCCGCGACATCCGTTCGCTGACGGCGAAGTCCCTGCGGCGCCAGATCGCCTTCGTCGCGCAGGACATTCATCTGTTCAACGACACGGTCCGCAACAACATCGGATACGGCAGTCCCGACGCAACGCCGGACGACATCGAAGTCGCCGCGCGTTGCGCGAACGCCTACGATTTCATCTCCGAGCTGCCGAATGGATTCGACACGGTGATCGGTGAGCGCGGCGGCCGTCTCTCGGGCGGACAGCGGCAGCGCCTCGCCATCGCGCGTGCCATCCTGCGCGACGCCCCGATTCTCGTGCTCGATGAAGCGACCTCCGCGCTGGACAATGTCAGTGAGGCCGCGGTGACCGAAGCGATCGAGCACCTGCGCACCGGCCGCACGACGATCATCGTCGCGCATCGGCTGGCAACCGTACTCAAGGCCGACCGGATCGTCGTGCTCAAGGATGGCGGCATTCTCGCCGAAGGTAGCCATCACGAGTTGCTTGCGAGCTGCGAGTACTACGCGAAGCTCGTCGGTGCAGCGGAGACCGGCAGCGCACTCGACGACGATGACGATGTATTACTGCGCGAGGTGGCGTGACGACCCAGCGCGGCGCAGAAATAAACATCTGATATCTACATTCTCGTAAATGTGATCTGCGTCACGTATGAGCCCGGCTGGAACCGGATTTGCTCCACGCGTCCGCATGGCGGTTCTCGAGTTTACTGACATGACTGGCGGACGATGGCTGGTGTGGGCGACGATTCCGTCGCCGGGTTCCGTGCTCGGGCCACTCGGCAGTGGTTGGCTCACGTTCGATGGCCCCACATCGCGCCGCCGTCTCTCGCCGATTCCCGAAGGGTGGGAGACCGCCTCGCAGCGACAGCTCGAGCAACTCTGGGAGCGCGCCGTCACCATCCGCCGCACACCCGCCGGGGGGACACAGGCGGAAGCCGAAGACCGCTGACCGTCTCGCTGCCGATGGCAGCGAGACGTGGCAGGACGGTACGACGGATACGGACGGCTCCCCCGCTCCTCCGCTCCTCCGCTCCTCCGCTCCTCCGCTCCTCCGCTATTGACGCTCCACCTCGCGCGCCTTACTCTCTACAGAACCTGTAAGGTGAGGCCCGTCTGCCCGAACCGCTCCCGGTCCTGCGGGGTACGCTCGACGTGCTCGTGCTGCGCGCCCTCCTCGGTGATCCGATGCACGGCTTCGAGATCACCACCTGGCTCGCGGCGCGCGCCAAGGGCAACCTGACCGTGCTCGATAGCGCGCTCTATCAGGCTCTCTACCGGCTCGAGCGCCAACGTCTCATCAGCGCCGAATGGGGAACCACGGAGAACAACCGGCAGGCGCGCTATTACCGGATCACGACCCGCGGCCGTGCCTACCTGCGCGCCCAAACGGCGAGCTGGCTGCGCTACGCGCAAACGGTGAGCGCGATTCTCACCGAGCCACTCACGAGCCCGTGAGCCCATGCGCGGCCGTCGCTCGCTTCCCGATCGCGTCACACGCGCATTCCGACTGGATCTCGGCCGGCCCCGCACGGTCGAGCGCGAGCTTGGCGACGAGATCCGATTTCACCTCGACGAACGCGTCCGGTCGCTCGTGGCCGAAGGCTGGAGCCGTGAGCATGCCGAGGCAGGAGCGCTCGCTCGCTTCGGCTCGTATGAGGAATCGTTTACACAACTGCTCGAGGCCGCGCGCGAGCGCAACGAGGTGCTGACCATGTTCGATCGCATGGACGCAATCCGCCACGATGTCTCGTACGCCGCTTGCCAGCTCGTGCGCGCGCCGGCTCTCACCATCATCGTCGGCCTCACCTTCGCGCTCGGAATCGGCGCGAACGCCACGATGTTCGGCGTCATCGACCGGCTGCTGCTTCGTCCGCCCGTCGGCGTTCGCGATCCGGGGCACATCGTCAAGCTCGCCGCCGGTATCCAGGGCAACGAGACCGAGCAGCAGACGTTCAACTATCCGGTGTATCGCGCAATTCGCGATCGCGCCCGGGCATTCGATCAGGTCGTCGCGGTAAACGCGCTCGACGTGCCGCTGGGCCGCGGAGAGAACGCCGAGGATGTGTCGGGCCTGTTCGTCAGCGCGAATTACTTTCCGATGCTCGGCGTCACGCCGGCAATCGGCCGCTTCTTTCGCGCTGATGAAGATGCCGAACCGCTCGGCGCGCCGGTCGCCGTTATCAGTTACCCGTTCTGGCTCAATCGCTTCGGCGGAGAAGCGCGCGCGCTCGGACAGACGCTCGAATTGGGCGATCGCAAGTTCACGATCATCGGCGTTGCGCCGCGTGGATTTACCGGGCTCGGAATCACCGGGCCGGATGTGTGGATGCCGTTCACGTCCGCAGGCGTAATGCAAGGTGGTGGGCCGAAGTGGGCGACGGCTGGCGGCGGCTCGTGGCTCACCATCTTCGCTCGCATACGATCCGACGTTCCATTGCGCCTCGCGGGCGACGAATCCATGCGCGTTGCGCGTGAAGCAGCGCCGGAAGCGTGGTTTACCGGAAAGCAGTGGAGCTTCACCTGGCTGCCTATCATGGCGACGCGCGCCGCGGATCGCGGCGTGAACGCCACCGTCACCGAGCTGCTGGGCGGCATGTCGATCATCGTACTGCTCGTGGCCTGCGCGAACGTCGCCAACCTGCTGCTCGCGCGCGGCCTTCGCCGGCGCCGAGAGATCGCCGTCCGATTGGCGCTTGGAATCTCGCGCGGCCGGCTGATCACGCATCTCCTCACCGAGAGCCTGCTGCTGGCGCTCATTGGAGGCGCCGCCGCGCTCCTCGTGGCCTACTGGGGCGGCGAGCTCATACAGAAGCTCTTATTCCAGGATCTGGCGGTCAGCGGATCCGTCGTCGACGGCAGTGTCCTGGCCTTCACCGCCGCGATCACCGTGGCCACCGGCACTCTCACCGGATTGCTGCCGGCGCTGCAGATCAGTCACCCGGAGCTGACGTCATCGCTCAAGAGCGGCGCACGCGACGGAACGGCACGCCGATCTCGCACGCGCCGATTGCTGCTCGTCGCGCAAACCGGCATGGCCGTCGTGCTCCTGGTCGGCGCCGGTGTGTTCGTGCGCAGCCTCGTCAACGTCAACAATATGCCACTCGGCGTCGACGTGGACCGGGTCCTCGTCGGAAAGATGAATCTCCGCGCCACTGGCCGCGTGGCCAGCAGTACCGACCAAATTTTCGAGCAGGCGCTCGCTCGCGTGCGCAACGTCCCCGGCGTCAGCCACGCCGCCGTGGGAGCCACTGTGCCGTTCGGCCAGTCGTGGGGCGCCGGCGTGCTGATTCCAGGATCGGACTCGGTGACGCACGCAACGGCGATGTACAACATCATCACACCGGATTATTTCGCGACGCTCGGCGCGCACATCCTGAGCGGGCGCAACTTCCAGCCGAGGGATGATGCCGGCGCACCGCGCGTGATGATCGTGAGCGAAATCTTCGCAACGCGTTATTGGGGCAAGCGTAACCCGATCGGCGCGTGCCTGCGCGCGGATGGCCAACCCGATTCCATTCCATGCACGCAGGTTATCGGCGTCGTTCAGAACATCCGACGGCAGAGCATCTTCGAGGATTCCACGCCATTCTTCTATCTGCCAATGGCGCAGGCGGGACAGTACCTCTCCGCCCGCGAGCTCGTGGCGCGCGTCGACGACGGCAATTCGACTCGCGTGATCACCGACATCCGGCGCGCCATGCAGACGGCTGCACCCAATCTGCCATTCGCCGATGTCCATCTGTTCGCCGATGAACCAACCGTGCGGCAGGAGCTCAGACCCTTTCGACTCGGCGCCACGATGTTCGCCGTGTTCGGCGGCCTCGCGCTGGTGCTCGCCGCGATCGGCATCTACGGTGTCGTGTCGTACGACACGACACAGCGCACGAAGGAGATGGGCGTCCGCATCGCGCTCGGCGCGCGGTCTCGCAGTGTCGCGGCCCTGGTGCTGCGCGAGGGCGTCGGCGTGGCGGCTGCCGGTGTATGCATCGGCGGCCTGATCGTGATGGCCGGCGCGAAATTCGTCACACCAATGCTGTACGAAACATCTGCTCGCGATCCGCTGATCCTCGGCGGCGTCGCGTTCGTGCTCATTGTGGTCGCCGCAGCGGCGTGCCTGCTCCCGGCCCGTCGGGCCGTGCGGGTCGACCCCATCGTGGCCCTGCGGGAGGAGTAAGCACCGCTCCGCCGCTCCGCCGCTCCGCCGCTGTTGCCTCTCTCCGTCCCCACCGTCTTCTGAGGTACGGCGAGACACGATCACCAGCGATACCAAGAGGAGATTGGCGGCGGATGGCGCGATCTGATGCCGGACCCCGAACAATTCTGGTCGTCGACGACGACGTCAACGTGCGCACGGTGATCGGAACCGTGTTGCGGCGGCAGAAGTTCGACGTGCTCGAGGCGGCAACGGGCGAGGATGCGCTGCGCATGGCGAAGCAGTGCGGCGCTCCGATCCAGCTGGTCATCAGCGACTTGAACATGCCGCAGATGGGTGGCCGAGCACTGCTCGACCAGCTGCGCACGATGTGCCCGTCGATGCGCCTACTGCTCATCTCCGGCGAGGACCAGCCGTCCGAGCCATCACCGCGGGCCGGGCAACCGCCGATCACCTTCCTCGCCAAGCCGTTCACGCCCGCACAGTTGTCGGCCGCGGTCAAAGGACTGCTCGACGGCGTGGCCGGCACGAACGGAGGTGTCGCATGAGTCCCAGGATATCGATCGGCGATTGGCAGAGCATCCGCCGCAGATTGCCGCTGCTGACCACTGCGCTCCTCTCGATCGCCGTCGTCGCGATCTCCTGGTATGCGTACGTGGAGATGAGGCGGAGCCTCGTCGTCGCCGCAGGCGAGCGCGTCACCGGCGTCGCCCAGCAGGTCGCCGAGGCATTCACAACTTCTAATAGCCGATTGCAGCGCGACGGCTCACCGCTGTCGCATGACTCCACGCTGCGAATTGCATTGTCGCGGAAGGACGCCCGGTCGATCGCGGCTGCACGCCGTCGTCTGGAGAAGGAAGCCCGCACGAGCAAGCAAATCGTCGCGCTCGAGCTGCTCACGCCGACCGGCGCGCGGCTGGTCACGGTCGACAGCAGCTCGAATCCGGCATTTGTCTCGACGACCGGCGGCTCGAGTGCATCGCCGGTGTGGCCGCTGATCGCCGCGCACGACACGATCTTCACTGAAGCGCGGCTGCCGATCATCGCACCACCCGCCGACACGCTCGGATATCTGCGGCAGATCTCGCGCATGTCGTCCTCGGTTCAATCCAAGCAGCTCCTCGGCGGGTTGATCGGAGATCATGCGGTGCTGCTGGTCGGCAATGCGAACGGAAAAGTCTGGACGGATCTCGAGCGACGGGTGGGCGGACCGCCGGTCTCTTCGTCGCGGCGCACGGCCCGGCGCACCACGCTGCCCGACGGCACGGAGTGGATCGGCGCGACGGCGGCGGTACGCAACGCGCCGTGGCTCGTCTGGGTGGCGCTGCCGTCCTCGATCGTCACCGATCAGACTCGCCCATTCCTGTTTGCGATGGTGCTCGTCGATCTGCTGGTCATCGTGGCCGGCGCGTTCGGCGCATGGCTCCTGAGCCGTCATCTCATTTCGCCGCTCGGGGATCTCACGGTTGCGGCCGAGGAGCTGGCCGCGGGCGATTACGGTGCGCGGGTGAGCGTTGCGCGCCGCGACGAAGTCGGACGACTCGCGACGGCATTCAACGAGATGGCCGGCGCCATTCAAATCGCGTCACACGAGCTCCAGGAGCAGGCCGTGGAGCTCGAGACGCAGCAGGCAGAGCTCGAGGAAAGCAATGCCGCGCTCACTGCGCACGTGTCGCAAGCGATGGCTGCGCGCGAAGCGGCCGAACTCGCCCGCGCGCGTTCGGCGGCGATCGTCTACGGTGCGATGGATGCGGTCATCACCGCGGAGGCAGACGGCACGGTCACCGAGTTCAATCCGGCAGCGGAACAGGCGTTCGGATACGCCGCGGCCGACATCGTCGGCTCCAGGCTGGAGCGGCTCATTCCAGTTCTCGGAACCAACCCGGAGACGATGAACCCGGACGAGCATGGCGTACGAATCGAAGTCGCCGCTATTCGGGCCGACGGTGCGGAGTTTCCCGCCGAGCTGGCGATGACGCGCGTCCCCGTGCCGGGACGGTCCCTGTCGCTGATCACCTGCTTCGTTCGCGATCTGTCCGACCGCAAGCAGCTCGAGGCGCAACTTCAGCAATCTCAAAAGATGGAGGCGGTCGGCCGGCTCGCCGGCGGCATCGCCCATGACTTCAACAACATCCTGACCGTCATCATCAGCTACTCCGATCTCGTCCTCGGGGATGAAGCCATTGAGGATCCCGCTCGCAGCGATCTGGTCCAGGTGCGGACGGCGGCGGATCGGGCCGCGGCGCTGACGCGCCAGCTGCTCGCGTTCAGCCGCAAGCAGGTGCTGCG
>JAICKA010000071.1 GCA_025928185.1 Gemmatimonadaceae bacterium | reverse complement strand
GTGCTCGCCGCCGCCGCAGGAGACGCTCGACGTCGTCGACCTGCTCGTGCTGCCGATCACTGGGCCGGAAGTCGTCACCGGCTCCACGCGCATGAAGGCCGGGACGGCGACCAAGCTGGTGCTCAACATGATCACCAGCGGCGCGATGATCCGGCTCGGCAAGACGTACGGCAATCTGATGGTCGATCTGCGCGCGTCGAACGACAAGCTGCGCGACCGCAGTGAGAGAATTCTCATGGAGGTCTGCGGCGTCGAGCGCGAGCGCGCGCGGTCGCTGCTCGAGGAGAGCGGCGGCACAGTGAAGACGGCGATCGTCATGCACTTCCTCGGCGTGTCGCGTGTGGAGGCCGAACGCGCGCTCGAGAAGGGCGGGGGCATCATTCGCCGGGTGGTCGATCGTCCCCCGCCTCCGGTGCGCTCGGCGTGAGCGTCTACATCGGCCTGATGTCCGGCACGTCGCTCGACGGCATCTCGGCCGCGGCGGTGCGCTTCGAGGACGACGGGCCGACGCTCGCGCCCGAGCTTCTGGCGTTCGTCGGCACGTCGTACACGGACTCGCAACGGGAACGTCTTCGCGCCGCGCTCACCACCGGCACCGCGCAGGAGTACTGCCGGCTGGCGTTCGACCTCGGCGGGTGGCTCGCCGACGCGGCGGTCGCGGTGCTCGCCGAAGCGGGCGTACCGCGCGGCGATGTGCGCGCGATCGGCTCGCACGGCCAGACCATCTGGCACGAGCCGCCGCATTCCACCTGGCAGCTCGGTGCGGCGGCGGTGATCGCCGAACGTACGGGCATCGACGTGGTGAGCGACTTTCGCGTGCGCGATGTGGCGGCGGGCGGGCAGGGTGCGCCGCTCGTTCCGATCGCCGATGCACTGTTGTTTGCCGGCGATGGCTGGCGTGCGCTGCAGAACATCGGCGGCATCGGCAACGTCACGGTCGTGCCGCCGAACGGCGTGCTCGAGGGCGTGCGTGCCTTCGACACCGGCCCAGGCGTCACGGTGATCGACGCCGTTACTAGAACGCTCATGCCCGATCTGCAATTCGACGCCGACGGCAGGCACGCGGCCGCCGGTCAGGCGAACGAAGCCGTCGTGGCCGAGCTGCTCTCGGCGCCGTACTTCGCCGCCCCGCCGCCCAAGTCCACCGGGCGGGAGCTGTTCGACGCGCGGTATGTCGAGCGGCTGATCGCGCGCTGCCGCGAGGAGTCGCCCGCGTGCACGGACGATGACATCATCGCCACCGCGACGCTGCTCACCGCGCGCAGCATCGCCGACGCGTATCGACGATTCATGCCCGAGCCGGTGGCCGAAGTTTTGGTGTCCGGCGGCGGCGCGAAGAATCCGGCGCTCGTGGCGATGATCGAGCGCGCCGTCGCTCCGCTTCCGGTGCGCGCGTTTTCCGAGCGCTATTTCGATGGCGAAGCGAAGGAGGCGGTGGCGTTCGCGCTGCTCGCGTATCTCCACGTCCAGGGGCGCCCCGGTAACGTGCCGCGCGCCACCGGTGCGCGCGGGCCGCGCATCCTCGGCGCGCTCACACCCGCCTGACGCCTACGGCTGCGCCGCGAGCAGCGCCGTGAGCTGGTCGGCCGGCGCGGCGAACACGATACGTCCCGCCGTGCCGGGCGCGCCGCCCCACACCACGCCGATCACGTGGCCGTGCGCGTCGAACACCGGACTTCCGCTCGAGCCGTGCGATGCGAACGCGTCGATCTGCACCAGGCTCGATACGAGTTTGCTTACGCTGCCGATCGTGAGCGACGTGCGCGGCACCAGCATCGCGCCGCTCGAGCCCATCGGCATGTCCGTGCCGAGCGGAAAGCCAAGCGTCGCGATCGGCGAGCCGACCGGCACGTCCACGCTCGCGGCGATGCCCGACACTATTGGAAAGGTGCCTGGTTCGTCCACCTGGATCAGCGCGAGATCCGTCGTGCTGTCGTCCGACAGCCGCACGACGTGCGCATGCCGCCACTCGGGTGTGTCGGCGAATTTCACCGCCACCTCGCTG
Source organism: Gemmatimonadaceae bacterium (assembly GCA_025928185.1). Classification (GTDB taxonomy): domain Bacteria; phylum Gemmatimonadota; class Gemmatimonadetes; order Gemmatimonadales; family Gemmatimonadaceae; genus JAQBQB01. The sequence goes on along the minus strand of JAICKA010000071.1, from coordinate 11,270 downwards.
GCGCGGCCGCTGCTGTCGCTCACCACGTGGCGGTTGGTGACGATCAGTCCGGACGGTCGCACACAGAAGCCGGTGGCCTCGTACGCCTGACGGCCGATCTGGCTGGCGATGAGCACGATCGCCGGATCGTTGGCGTCGTGGATCGCCGGCAGGTCCATGGCGCCGAACGCCTGCTGGAGTGTCTGATTCCGGCGGAGACTCTGCCGCACGCTGGCCGTGGCGGACTTCGTGTGCGCCGCCTGTGCGGCGGTGAGCAGGCTGTCTGTCCGCTGCAGCAGCGCGGTCACGAGCGAGGTGTCGCCTGCGCGGGCGAGCGCCGCGCTCAGCTGGCGCGACGTGCTCTCGTTCGCGGCGATCAACCGCGCGATCTCCGCGTCTCGCTCCGACGTCGCGCGGCGGCCGGCCCAGAAGCCGGCCGCGGCCAATCCGCCGACCACGATCACCAGTCCGAGCGCCGCAATCTTGAGCCCGCGCGTCTGATCGCGCACGGCCATCGCCACGCGTTGTGCGGTGGGCAGCCGAGCCGCCGGCAAGCCGACCTTCACCGTTGGCCCGTCGGCGCCGAATGCGACGACGTCTCCATCGTGCAACGGATGCGCGGCACCGGCCGCGAGCCGCACACCATTCACGAACGTGCCGTTGGTGCTTTGCTTGTCGGCGATCGTGTAACCGGCCGCCCCGCCGCGGATCTCCGCGTGCGCCGCCGATACGTCGAGGTCGCGCGCCGGATCGAACCGCAGATCGCTGCCCTCGTCCCGTCCTACGGATATGAGAGTTTGCTGAAACGTCTGCGTCCGGCCGGCCCGCGCTCCGCTGAGGATGCGCAGCTCGAGCGGCGTCACGGCGCCGGCGCGCTCGCCGGAGGGGCCCCGTGCGAGACCGTCGTCGCCGGCGCGGACGGCGCGGTGATGCCGGTCAGGCGCAGCACCAGCCACGCGACCGCCGCAGCGAGCAGGACGAGCAGCGCGCCGGCGACGATGCGTCCCACGCGGCGTCGAGCGGGCGACACCGTCGCCGTTTCGGCGGCCGACGCGGCCGGCGTCGAGGCCTCGACCTCCGGCGGCGCTTCGACGATCTCGACGGAACGTGGCGTTTTCATTCGCGGCATGTTGCGAACCGCCGGCATCGGCTGCGTCACGTCCATCGCGGCCACCGGCGTTTGTCCCGTTTCCGGCAGCGCGAACACGCGATGCCCGACCTCGTCCGCGTGCGCCGGCGGCTGCAAGCCGCTGCCGTCGAACTGCGCGACGATCACGGTGATGTTGTCCGGGCCGCCGGCGGCGTTCGCGCGATCGATCAGCGCGTCGCACACGTCGCGCAGCGCGCGTCCACTGGTGACGATCGCCGCGATGTCCTGCGCGGACATCTGTCCGCTCAGGCCGTCGCTGCACAGCACGAGCGTGTCGCCGCGCCGAATGGGCTGATGCGTGAGGTCGACCTTGATCGTGGCTTCCGGGCCGATCGCCTGGAGGATGATGTTGCGGCGGTCGCTGTGCGCCGCTTCCTCCTCGGTCAGCTCGCCGGCCTCGATCAACTTCTGCATCAGCGACTGATCCTTGGTGATCTGCCGCGCGACGCCTTCCCGCACGAGGTAGGCCCGGCTGTCGCCGACCTGAGCGAGATACAGTGTGTCGCCGAGCACGCCGGCGATCGTCGCCGTGGTGCCCATGCCGCGATACTCGGAGTGCCGCGTGGCGTAGGTGTGGATCTGCTCGTTGGCCGACCTGGTCGCGCGCTTGATCGAGCGCATGAACGCTTCGGCGCTCACCGATGGCTCGCCGAGCCATTCGATGCGCATGCGGCCGAGCACGATCTCCACGGCCATGGCGCTGGCGACCTCGCCCGCGGCGGCGCCGCCCATGCCGTCGGCGACCATGAACATAGCGCCGCGCGCGCCAAGCGCGTACCGCTGCTGCTCGACGATCGGAATCGGCGTCGCGGCCGCCGCATCGCGGGACGAGAAGTCCGCGATGATGAAGGCGTCTTCGTTGTGCTCGCGCGTCCGTCCGACGTCGGTTCGGCCGCAGACGTGGACGATCACCTCGCCTGCTGACGGAGGGGGCGTGGAGCTCATTGAGAAGAGAAGGGGCGGGTGGGGGTGGGGCGCATTACCGCCGGGGCATTCAGGAACATCCGGTGAGGAAATCGGAAATTCGACGCTGGAGCTTTTGCGATGCGCGTGCCGCCACAGCCTGCACCGATATGAGTGCATGGCACGCGCGATCCGCATTGTCGAGCGATCCGTCTCCGAGCGACAGGATAGCCCAGTAACGGACGATTCCCGCGCTCACTTGGTCATCCGGGCTGATGATCCGAAGCGAATCGGCGGCCAGCGAGTCGAGCGCCCGTCGGGCACTCGCGGCCTTCTTCGCGAGTTGCTCGAGGCTGGCAAAATCAACCGGCGCGACCGGCACGGGATCGGCGGGCGCGTGCGCATGCGAGCTCGTGGCGCTGTCGATCGTGCCCGGAGCGTGCGGCGGCGCGGCCTGTGCCGTCGTCGCCGCGTTGCTCCTTGGCGTCGTGTCGCTCCGGCTCGAGTCCGGCGGCACGGCGGCGGCCGTCGACCGATGCATCAGCTTCGGCGCCGCCACTGCCGTGATCGCCACGACGATCGCCGCTGCGGCGATCGCACCGACGACCGGCATCCACCTCGACCGCGAAGCACGTGTCCCGGAGGCGTCCGCTTCGGGCGAGATGCGCGTCGGCGGAACGACGGCGGTGTCGAGCACCACCGTCCGTGCGCTCGACGCGCGACTCTCCGGCATGCGCTCGATCGCACGGGAGAGCGCGTTGCCGAACTCCGATGCCGATTGATACCGATCCTGCGCCAACCGCTGCAGCGCACGGTCCATCACGTCCTGCACGGCGGCCGGCCAGCCCACCTCGGGACGCATGTCGGCGAGCGTCTTCGGCTGATCGGTGAGACGCATGATCATCGATTCCTGCGCCGACTCCGACGGGAACGGCAGCGTGCCGGTGAGCATGTTGAACGCGACGAGCGCCAGCGAGTAGATGTCGCTGCGACCGTCGAGCGTGTCGCCGGCGAGCTGCTCGGGGCTCATGTACGCCGGCGTGCCGACGACGAGGCCCGTCTTCGTCACGTTCTGCGCCGTGTTGCCCGCCGCCTTCGCGATGCCGAAGTCGACGACTTTCACCAGATCGCCACCATCGCGCGTGCGCGCGAGCATGATGTTGTCCGGCTTGAGATCGCGATGCACGATGCCCATGTCGTGCGCCGCGGCGAGTGCGTCGGCGGCCTGTCGCACGATCTCCGCGGCGCGGGTGGGGGCGATCGCACCCTGCTGCGCGATGAGCGTCGTGAGCGACGGGCCGTCGACGAACTCCATGGCCAGGTAGATCAAGCCATCTGGTGTTTCGCCGAAATCGTACACGGCGGTGACGTTCGGATGATTGATGCGGCTGGCGTTCGCCGCTTCGCGATTGAAGCGGCTGATCGCGTCGACATCCGACACGAGCCCGGGATGCAGGACCTTGAGCGCGCTCTTGCGGCCCATCTTGACGTGTTCGGCGAGATAGACCTGTCCCATGCCGCCTTCGCCGAGCTTGCGCAGAATGCAGTAGCGATCGGCGACGATGGCGCCGACCAGATCGGCGCTCGGCGCGGCGCTGCGCAGGGCCGTACCGTCAGTCTCGCAAAAGCGGGCGTTGGCGGGATACTCCGTGCCGCACTGCGGACAGACTCTCGACGCGGTCACGCAGGCTCCCCGCGATGGATCTCGTCGCGGAATACAGGCATGGAGCGCGAATATAGGATGACGGGGGAGGGATGGTCAATGAATTGCACGACGAATCGCGACTAACCGAATGCCCGTCGATCGTCCTACATTTGTCCACCGAATGCGCACCATTCCTCTCCTGTTCGCGACACTCGCCGCGATCGTCACGACGTCGTGCCACGGCGCGCCAGTGCCGGCGCCTTCCACGCCGACGCCCGCGCCCGTCGTAACGGCGCCGCCGCCGCCGGTGTCGCCCCCGACCGTTCCCACGTTCGAGCGCGGCATCACGCCGCGAAAGGCGCCGCCGCTCCCGCCGATTCCAACACTCATCGGACCGCTCCGACTCAACCTGGTCTTTCCCGACAGCAATCAGCTCGAGCCGGTCGATTCCAATTTCATCTTCGGCAGCGTCGGCAACGGACACGCGACGCTCACGATCAACGGCACGCCGGTGCCGGTCGCGCCGAACGGCACCTTCCTCGGCTTCTTGCCGGTACCGCCCGACAGCGCGCCGCAATACGTGCTCGTCGCTCGCAACGGCACCGACAGCGCATCGCTCGTCGTGCCGGTGCGCGTGTTGCCGCCGCCACTCCAGTTTCCGCTCACCGGAGCGCTCGTCGTCGACTCGTCGAGCGTGTCGCCCGCCAGCGCGTCGCTCGCGCTGCGCGACGACGAACCCGTACGCGTGAGCGTGCGCGCGCCAACGAATGCCACCGCGTGGGTGACGGCGGGCGGCAAGCGATTCAATCTCGTCAACACGGCCGCCAACAGCTTCGCCACCGACGTGCCCGCGGGCCGGCTGCGCGCGGGCGGCACGGTGTACGTCTCGCGCGGCAAGAATCGAGTGCACCTGCCGGTGGCACGCGTCGCCGACGCCGACACGCTCACGCAGTGGGTCTCGCTCGGCGATCCCGCCGCGCAGAGCGACACCGATGCGACGATCATCGGCCGCTCGACGCCGTCCGGCACGTATAAGTGGATGCTCATTCCCGGCACGATCGCGCAGGAGACGGGACGCAACGGCGACAACGTGCGGGTGCGGCTCGACTCCAATCTCGAGATCTGGGTCGACTCGGTGAATGTGCTGCCGCTGCCGGACGGCTATCCATCGCCGCACCGCACCATCGGGGCGATGGCGCTCGTGCCGTCGCCAGACTGGGTCGACATCATCTTCCCGGTGTCGTCGCCGCCGCCGTATCTGCTCGAGCAGAATCTGACGCATCTCACGCTCACGCTGTACAACACGCAGGCGACGCCGGACATCATCAAGTACCTGCAGAACGATTCGCTCGTCCGCTTTCTCAACTGGGTGCCCGTCGCGTCGGACCGCGTACGGTTCGACATCGAGCTCACCAAGCCGCCGTATGGCTACCTGGTGATGTTCGATTCGACCCGCGGCATGGTGCTGCGGCTGCGCCGCCCGCCGGTGGTGTCGCTCGCGCACCCGCTCGCCGGACTCACGATCACCGTCGACCCGGGGCATCCACCCGGCGGCGCGATCGGACCCACCGGACTGACGGAAGCGCAGGCGGTGCTGCCGATCGCGATGAAGCTGAAGGACATTCTCGAGGCGCGAGGCGCGCACGTCGTGATGACGCGCACGACGATGGATGCCGTCGATCTGCATCTCCGAAGCGTGATCGCGCGGCGCGCGAACTCCGCGGCGTTGATCTCGATTCATCTCAACGCGTTCGGCGACGGCGTGAATCCGTTCCCGAACGTGGGCACGAGCACGTTGTACTTCCATCCGCAGACGGAGCCGCTCGCGCGGCTCGTCCAGGCCGGGATGATGCGCGAGATGGGTCTGCGCGATCTGGGCGTGCACTATCAGAACATCGCGATCGGCCGCACGACGTGGATGCCCTCGCTCATCTGCGAAGGAGCCTTTCTCATGGTGCCGGAGCAGGAGAATGCGGTGAAAGTCCCCGAGTTCCAGGAACGGTACGCCCGCGGCATCGCCGACGGCGTGGAAGCGTACTTCCGACTGTTCGCGCAACAATGATTGCCGCGTTGCAACGGCTGCTCGCGCCCCTCGCGGCGCGGCGGCCGGCGCGCGGCCGAGCGCGACGATGGCGGATCGCGCTCCTCGTCGCGATCGGCTTCGCCGCCCACCCCGCCTCCGCTTCAGCCCAGATCGATCCCAGCCACGACTGGCGCACTCTCCAGACTCAGCACTTCTACATCCACTTCACGCCGCCCATCGAAGGCCTGGCGCGGCGCATTGCCGCGGACGCCGAGCGCGCGTACGGACAGCTGTCGCAGGAGTTGCATCCGCCGCGCGGCATGATCGACGTCGTGATCTCCGACGACGTCGATCTGTCGAACGGATCCGCGACGCCCTTTCCGACGAATCGCATCGTCATCTTCGCGAACCCGCCGGTGTCCGAGACGGCGCTCCGCTACACGGATGACTGGGCGCAGCTCGTGATCACGCACGAGCTCACGCACATCTTTCATCTCGATCGATCGCGCGGCATCTGGGCGCTCGGCCAGCACGTGTTCGGGCGCGCTCAATTGCTGTTTCCCAACTTCTACGATCCCGCCTGGCTCACCGAGGGACTCGCCGTCTACGAGGAATCGCACCTCACCGGCGCGGGCCGCATCCAGGGATCGGAGCACCGCATGATCGCGCGCGCCGCCGCGGTCGATCACCACTTTCCAGCGCTCGGCACCCTCAGTCTCGCGCAGGGACGTTTCCCGTTCGGCGAATCGGCGTACGCGTTCGGCTCGCTGTTCGTCGATTATCTCGCGCGGACCCAGGGCGAATCGCGCATCCGCGACTTCGTCGAGAAGTCGAGCGCCGAGCTGATTCCGTATCTGATCAACGTGCCGTCGAAGGCAGCGTTCGGCGAGAGCTTCTCGACCGCCTGGCGCGCGTTCTCGGATTCTGTGGCGCGGAGCATACGCGTCGCACCGGCCGAGCCGCTCGCCGGCTGGCGCCAGCTGACGAACGACGGCGTGTACGTGTTCGCGCCGCGCTGGCTGTCGGATTCCGCGGTGGTCTACAGCGGCACGCCGGGCCGCGCGGTGTTCGGCGCATATCGCGTGAACGCGAACGGCAAGCGTACGCGGATCGGGCGCCGCAACAGCCGGTCGGCCAACGTGCCGCTCGCCGACGGCTCGCTGCTCTTTTCACAAGTCGATTTCACGAATCCTTATCAGGAACGCTTCGATCTCTGGATCGAGCGGCGCGGCGGCGGCGAGCACCAGCTCACGCACGGCGCCCGGCTCACCGCGCCCGACGCGCGGGCCGACGGCGCCATCGTCGCAACGCAGATCATCCCCGGCGCCACGCGCCTGGTGCGCGTCTCGAAGGACGGCAAGCGCATCACGCCGATCACGAGCGGCAGCTACGACGAGCAGTGGACCGAGCCGCGCTGGTCGCATGCCGGCGACCGGATCGTCGCGTCGCGCTGGCGGCGCGGCAACATCGCGCAGATCGTCGTCATCGATACCACCGGACAGGTGCTGCACGTCGTCTCGAGCGGATCGTCCATCGAGGCGACGCCGAGCTGGCTGTCGAACGACGCGGGCATCATGTACAGCTCGGATCGCACCGGGTCGGCGCAGGTGTACGTCGAGCAGTTCGGCAATCCTCGCACGTTCGAGCCGTCGCGCACCGTCGTAGTAAGCGATGCCGTGACGGGCGTGTTCGAGCCGAGCGTGGCGCCACGCGGCGACCGCCTGGCGGCAATTCAGTTTCGCGGCGACGGCTATCACCTCGGCATGGCGCCTTGCTGCGATGCGCTGTTCGCCCGCGACACCGTGGCCACGTATCTCGACACGCTGCCGTCGCCGACCACGGCGCCGCTGCTCGTCGACAGCGGACGCGTGACGCGCTACAGCCCGTGGCGCACCTTCATGCCGCGCTACTGGCTGCCGACGATCGATCAAGGCATCGACGGCGGCTATCGCATCGGCATCATGACGAGCGGCTTCGACGTGATCGGCCGACATGTGATGACGGCGCAGCTCGACGTGCCGACGAACAACACCGGGCTCACCGGCAATCTCTCGTATCAGTACAGCGGGCTCGGATTGCCGATCATCCAGGTCGACGCGTCGCAGGACTGGCAGAGCCTCGGCGGCATCTACACGCGCGACGCACAGCAGCAGCTCATCGGCGAGGTGCGCCGCCGCACGCTCGGCGCCGACGTGCTGGCGACGTGGATCCGCCAGCGCGTGCGCAACGCGCTCACGCTCACCGCCGGCGTCGGCGTCGAGCATCGCACCGACATCAGCGTGCCGGACGGTCTTCTGCCGCTCGTCGACAGCGGCGCCGTATTCGGCTCGCCGACGTTTCCGAGCCTGATCGCCGCCGCGGGCTACGCGAACTATCTGCGGCCGCCGTTCAGCATCTCACCGGAGGACGGCGTGCAGCTCAACGCGACGGTGCGCGATCGGCTGGCGAGCGGACGCGCCGGCAAAGGTCCGCAGACCGTGAGCGTCGTCGGCACCGCGGCGCTGTACAAGGCGCTCGCGCTGCCCGGCTATGCACATCACGTGATTGCGTTGCGCGGCGCCGCCGGCTGGGCCGACGAGAACGCCAGCGGATATTTCTCCGTCGGCGGAATCAGCGGCAGCACGTTCGAGATCATTCCCGGCTACACCATCGGCGAGGGTCGCAAGACGTTCGGCGTGCGCGGCTTTGCGCCGGGCACGTTGATCGGCACGCGTGCATTCGCCGGCTCGGCAGAATATCGGCTGCCGCTGTTTCTCACTGGTCGTTCGCCGGGTGCGCTGCCGTTCTTTCTCGATCGCAGCTCGCTGACTGTCTTTGCCGACTACGGGGCCGCGTGGTGTCCAACGGCGGTGGTCGGACGGGAAGTGTGCAACCGCGCCGCGCAGACCGAGCACGTGGACATCGCGTCGGCGGGCGCGGAGCTGAATCTCAATCTCGGTGTGCTGTCGTGGGACTCGCCGTATCGGTTCCGGCTTGGGGTTGCGGTGCCGACCCAGAACGGCGACCGGTTCGGCCAGCGCTCAGTTCAGTTCTACGTCACGGCCGGCGTTTCGTTCTGAGCGCTCAGCGCTCGGCCGGGCTCCGCCGCCGCGCACGCTTCGTGCAAGATCGACGACTCGCAATGTCCCGTTCGCCACGCTCAGGATTGATCGTCGTCACGTGCGCCGCGCTGCTCGCCGCGGCGTGCGGGCATTCGTCCAGGGCGAAGACCGACGCGAACGGCTGCGACACATCGATCAAGCTGCCACCGCGCTTCTGCGCCGTCGTGTTCACCGACAGCGGCGGTCCGCTGCGGCATATCGTGGTGCGCAAGAACGGCGACGTGATCGCCGGCGTGCTCGATCAACGTCGGCAGCCTGGCGGGATCGTCGCGATGCGCGACACGAACAAGGACGGCCATGCCGACGTGTTCGTGCGCTTCGACAGCACGGGCGCGGTGCACGGCCTCGTGCTCGCCGGCGACTCGACGCTGTACGCCTCGACCGCGCACGAGATCCTGCGCTTCCACTGGACGGACTCGAGTATCGCGCCGAGCAAGCGCGTCGACACGATCGTGACCGGGCTGCCGGCGCGGGCGATTCCGTCGCACAGCCTCGCGCTCGACACGCACAACAACATCGTCGTGAACATCGGGGCGATCAGCAACGCGTGTCAGACGAAGGAGGCGCCGGGTGCGCCGGGACGCGATCCCTGTCCCGAGCTCGCGACGACCGGCGGCATCTGGACGTTCCGGCTCACCCAGACGCACCAGACGATGAAGGACGGCACCCGCGCCACGACCGGCCTGCACAACGCCATCGCGCTGGCGGTGAGCCCGACCGACGGAATGATCTACGCCGTGTCGCACGACCGCGACGAGCTGCACGCGCGCTGGCCGGCGCTGTACACCGACGAGGAGAGCGCGACGATTCCGGCCGAGGAGATGATCCGCGTGGCGACGCCGCGCGCCGACTTCGGTTGGCCGTACTGCTATTACGATTATCTAAAGGGCCGGCGGGCCGTCGCACCGGAGTACGGCGGCGACAAGCAGCAGATCGGCCGCTGCGCGCGGCTCATCCAGCCGCTGATCGCCTTTCCGGCGCACTGGTCGCCGATGTCGCTGCTGTTCTACACCGGCAAGATGTTCCCGGCGGCCTATCGCGGCGGCGCGTTCATCGCGTTCCACGGCTCGTCGACGCGCGCGCCGCTGCCCGATGAGGGTTTTCAGATCGTCTTCCTGACGTTCAAGGAAGGTCTGGCGGCGGATTACACGATGTTCGCGACCGGTTTCGCCGGCGGCGCGACGAGCGCCAGCTCCGCGGCGCACCGGCCGGTGGGAATGGCGATGGGTCCGGACGGCTCGCTCTATGTGAGCGACGACAAGGGCGGGTATGTGTGGCGGGTGAAGTACAAGTGAGAGGATAGAGGATAGAGGAGAGAGGATAGGCGGCGGAGCGCGCGGAGCCGCACACCAGCGCCGATTTAGTCGCGTGACGCGACGATCACCGCTCGCAACGGTTATTTAACCGCGCCCACACCAATCGCGATTGTCAAGAATAGCGCGGCGATTCGCGCGCACTAACTTGCCTCGCTCGCGCGTTCCACCGTGCCACCGTTCGACCGTTCCACCGTTCCACCGTTCATGCGCACCCACCCCACCGCCTTCATCCACCCTAACGCCGTCGTCTTCGGCGACGTCACGCTCGGCGCGCGCGTGTCGGTGTGGCCGACGGCGGTGATCCGCGGCGACACCGATCGCATCACGATCGGCGAAGACAGCAACGTGCAGGACGGCACCGTGGTGCACGTGGACCACGGCGTGCCGACGACGATCGGCGCGCGTGTGGCGATCGGCCATCGCGCGATCGTGCACGGTGCGACGATCGCCGACGATTGCCTGATCGGGATGGGTGCAATCCTGTTGAACCGCGTCAGCGTCGGCACTGGCTCGATCGTCGGCGCCGGTGCGGTGTGTCCGGAGGGCATGCAGATCCCGCCCAACTCGCTAGTGCTTGGCGTGCCCGGGCGTGTGGTTCGGCAGACGACGGACGCCGAGCGGGAGCGGATCGCGATGACGGTGAGGAGTTATCTCGAACTGCAGAGAGGAGAGGGGAGAGAGGAGAGGGGAGGGAACGACCCAGAGGCCAGACTCGAGAGGTGAGATATCAGAAGCGGCATTCTGAGTCCTGATGTCTCGCATCTGGGCTCTCGGTGGTTCCCTCCCCTCTCCCCTCTCCTCTCTCCGATCTGGCTTCATAAATGCACGTGTTTCCAGGCAATCGCCGCAGTTGGTGATGCGCGTCGCAACGCGCGCATTCAATGAGTCGCACCGATGCGCGCCGGTGACGTTCTGCCGGCGCAAGTCGTGTTCTGATTGGGAGTTGAGGATGGATTTCATCGGCTGTCGCATGTCGAGCGAGGGAGCAGCCGGCCAGTTGTCGACACGGCCGGGGTCGTTTTCAACGCGAACCGCCGCCGTCGTGCAGCTTCGTGATCTGTTTTTCGTAACCGCGTGTTTCACCGGCAGTTATCTTACTACTGGCGTGGAAACACGATCGACCGTACCATACGCGCCCGCGCTGCCGACCCGC
>JAICKA010000135.1 GCA_025928185.1 Gemmatimonadaceae bacterium | reverse complement strand
GTGAACGCCAGCACCGCACCGTCGACGTGCGGCGGCAGCAGCGCGCGGGCGGCAAATGACGGAATGAGCAGGCGCAGCGAACGCGCCAGCCACACCGTGACGCCCAGCCCCAACGCCGATCCGGTGATCGCGAGGATCGACGCTTCGGTGAGCAGTTGGCGTACGAGCCGCCGGCGCGGTGCGCCGAGCGCGAGCCGCAGCCACAGCTCGCGCCGGCGGCTCACCGCGCGCGCCAGCAGCAGATTCGCCGCGTTCGCACAGACGATGATCAGCACGAGCCCGCACGCGGCGAGCAGCACGACGATCGGCGCTCGCAGCGCGTCCTGCATGCCCCAGTGCGATTGCCACACCGGCATCAGCAAACCGTGCATTCCCGTGCTCGGTCCGCCGTTCACCTTCGCCATGAAGGTGGTGAAGCGATCGACTTCGTCGCGCGCCACCGGAAAGCTCACACCGGCTTTGAGCCGGCCGAGCACGCGGAACGTGCGCGTGCCGCGATCCTTGAGCCACCACCCGCCGGTCGGCACGATGCGGCCGAGCATGCCCGCCGGCACCCACAGGTCGGTCTGCTCGCCGGGCATCGAGCCGTGAAATGCCGCCGGCGTGACGCCGACGATCGTGAACGGAAAGCGGTTGATCTCGACGGTGCGTCCGACGATGTGTGGATCGCCCTGCCACCGCCGCTGCCAGAGCGCGTAGCTGATCACGGCGACGGGTTGCGCACCTTCGGCGTCGTCGCTGTTCGACGGAAACAGTCCGCCGAGCGCCGGCCGGACCTGCAGCACGTCGAAGAAGTTGGCCGACACCAGCTCGCCCCAGGCGCGCTCGCTGCCGGCATCGTTGCCCAGCGCGAGCGATGTCGGATATGCGGCGGCCAGTTCGTCGAACGACTTCAGATATCTGCGAAAGTCGCGGTAGTCGAGCCACGACGTCGGCGTCCAGGTGCCGGAGGCCGTGGTCGTCTCGAGGGCATAGACCTGCGACGGATGGCCGGCGCCGGGCAGCGGATCGAGCAGCACCGCGCGCGCCCAGCTGAACACCGTCGTCGTCGCCGCGATGCCGAGGGCGAGCGTCAGCACCACGGTTGCCGACAGCGCCGGCGCGCGCCGCATCTGAACGAGCGCGTAGCGGACGTCGAGCAGGATGGATTCGATCGTCGGCCACTGCCACACGTCGCGCCCGCGTTCCTGGATGTTCGTTACGTTGCCGAACGCGCGCCGCGCCGCCTCGCGCGCCTCGCGCGGCGACATGCCGCGCGCCACCAGCTCGTCGGCCTTCTCGTCGAGGTGCGCGCGGATTTCGTCGGCGAGATCGTCATAGATGCGCCGGCGGCGGAGCAGTCCGTCGAGCCACGTCATGTTTCACCTCCGAGTGCCAGCACGAGGTTGATGCCGTCGAGCATGCGTTCGAAGCTCGACATCTCCTGGCCGAGGTGCTTGGCGCCCGCGCGCGTGATGCGGTACACGCGCACCCGCCGGTTCGTCGCCGAAACGCCCCACTCGGCGTCGACGAGTCCGTCCTTGAGCAAACGCTGCAGGGCAGGGTAGAGCGATCCCTCCTCCACCTGCAGCAGATTGTTGGACGCCTGCTGGATGCGCTGCACGAGGGCATAGCCGTGCATCGGCCGCTGCTTGAGCAGGCGGAGGACCATCATCTCGAGCGCGCCCGGGAACAGGTCGCGCGGTTTGGGGTCGGGCATTGGGCGCACCGGCGGAGCGAGTGGCTTACACTGTTTTGCTACAGGCCTAGAGCAAACTAGTGTGAAGCCCCGGCGGCGTCAATGCGCGGTGGTGGGCGGCCGTTTACTCGGCGCGCAGCGCCGCCGCGGGATCGGCGCGCGTCGCCCGGCGGGCCGGCGCGTAGCTCGCCGCCAGCGCCACGCCGAGAAACACGATCGGCACCGCGATGAACGTCACCGGATCCGCGGGCGACACCCCGTAGAGCCATCGCGACAGCACGCGCGTGCCGGCGAACGCGCCACCCATGCCGATGATGACGCCGATCGCCGCCAGCCACGCCGCGCGAGCGACGACCAATCGCCCGACCATCGCCGCCGACGCGCCCAGCGCTATGCGAATGCCCATCTCGCGCGTCCGCTCGCCGACGAGATACGACATCACGCCATAGATGCCGATCGCTCCGAGCGCCAGCGCCAGCAGTGCGAACGATCCGACGAGGATGGTGACGAAGCGAGAATGATCCATCGAACCCGCGACGACGGCGTCCATCGTTTGGACGTCGCTCACCGGCACGGCGCGATCGAGGGCGCGCGCCACGCGCCGGATCGCCGCACTCGTCGATGCGGCATCGGTTGTCGTGCGTGTGACGAGCCACATCTCACCCTGCGTGCGGCCTTTCGCCTGATCCCAGGGGACGTACAGGCTTGTGCTCGCGGTGTCTCGCAGGCTGTCCTGCTTCGTGTCGGGCACGATGCCGACGATCGTGATCCACGGGCTGGCGTACGGATACCCGACGCGATGGCCGATCGCATCGCCGTGCGGCCAGTACCGGCGGGCGAGGCTCTGGCTGACGATCGCCACCGGCACTGCGCCGGCCCGATCGCTCTCATCGAACGCTCGGCCGCGCAGGATCGGAATGCCCATCGCCGCGAAGTAGCCGGGCGTCACGATCTGCATGTGGTCGACCGTCGGCAGCCCGCGGGTGACGTCCTCGAACTGCCCTTGGACTCTCGCTGCGATGCCGTACACGGGAGCGGCGAGCGGCAATCGATCGACGAGCGCCGCCGCGTGCACGCCGGGGATCGAACCGGTGCGCTCGAGCAAACGCTCATAGTAGGCGAGCACCGCCGCGGTATCGGACGCGAACCGCTTCTCGGGTACGGAGATGCGCGCCGCGACGACGTGCGTCGCGTCGAAGCCGGGCTGAATTGCCCGCAGCGCGGCGAAGCTCCGCACGAGGAGCAGCGCCGCGACGACGAGGATCACGGCGAGTGCGATCTCTCCGGTGACGAGCGCGCCAGAGATGCGCTGGTCCGCCACGCCTGACGTGCGGTGTCGCGCCGATGCACCGAGCGCAACGTCGCTGCGCTGCGCGCGTGTGGCCCACCAGGCCGTGATGATCCCGCACGCGATGCCCGTGACCACCGCGATCAACGCGGCGAACGCCAACGCCGAGCCATCGAGTGAGACTTCATTGGCGCGTGGCATGGTCGCCGGCATTGCGGCGACCAGCGCGCGGACGCCGAACCATGCGAGCGCGATGCCCGCAACGGCGCCGAGTGCCGCGAGCACTAGCGTCTCGGTGACGAGTTGGCGCACGAGTCGCCCGCGGCCGCCGCCGAGTGCGGTACGCACTGCCAGCTCGCGTTCGCGCGACGTCGCGCGGGCGAGCAGCAGATTCGCGACGTTCACGCCGGCAATCGCCAGCACGAGCAACGTGGACGCAAACAGCATCCAGAGCAGCGCGCCGGTCGAGCCCACGAGTGCGGAGCGGAGCGGCCGCGCCGTCGCGTTCACCCGGTACCCCGGGCCGGGATCCCAGATCGGATTGGTGCGGCGAAGCGATGGCCACACGGTGCGCACCTCGCGCTGCGCCTGCTCGACGGTGGCGCGCGGCGCCAGTCGGCCGATGAAGTACTTGCCGCCGACGCCCCACAACAAGCCGAGGTTGCGTGGATCCACGACGTACGGCTGCCAGAACTCCACGTCGCTGTTCGGGTAGCGGAAGCTCGGCGGCATCACCCCGACGATCGTGAATGGAAATCCGTCGAGCGTGACGGTGCGGCCGATGGCGGTTGGCGACGACGCGTACTCGCGTGCCCAGAGCGCGTGGCTGATCAGCAGCACGTGCGGTCCGCCGAACTGCCCGTCGGCGTCGGAGAAGCCGCGGCCGAGCATTGGCGCGACCCCGAGCAGCGGGAGCAGGTTGGTCGACACGGCGGCCCCGGTCAGCCGCGCGGACTGACGGCCGTCATCGACCGGGTGCGTCACGGGGTCCCAGAAGGCGAGATCGGCGATCCTGTGCAGGCGCGATCGCAGTGCCAGATATTCGCCGGTCGAGCCCTGTCCGAGTGCGACGATTCGCTCGGGCTGCGCGTACGGCAACGGCTCGAGCACAACGGCGTGCAGCACGGAGTAGATCGCCGTGTTCGCGCCGATTCCGAACGCGAGGGTGAGCACCGCCGCGATCGCGAAGGCCGGCGCGCGACGCAGTGCGCGCCAGCCGAATCGCACGTCCTGCGCGAAATCCGCCGCGTACTCGGCACGTGCGCGGCGGGCGTGCTTGCGCTGGTCGTGCGTCACGAGCTCCGCGCGCACCGCGCCGATGTCGCCGAAGCGTTCGATCGCGTCCCTCGCCGCATCATCGGGCGACATGCCGAGCGAGCGATTGCGCTGCACGCGCATGTCGATGTGGAAGGCCAGCTCGTCGTCGACGTCGGCCGGGACGTCGGGCCGCAGAAAGCGCAGGTAGCGCCGCCAGCGCGGCACACGCTCGCCGGTCACGCCAGTGTCGGTTCGGCGCGCAGCACGCGCGTGACCGCCTGCGAGTAGCGGAGCCAGACCGCCGCTTCGGCGCGGAGATGTTTGCGTCCGGCGGCCGTGATCGTGTAGAATCGCGCCCGGCGGTTGTTCTCGGAGAGTCCCCATTCGGATGCGACGAGTCCGCGATCCTCGAGACGGCGGAGGGCGGGGTAGAGCGACCCCTCCTCGATGCGCAGCACGTCGCCGGTGGTCTCCTCGATCCAGCGGGACACTGCATAGCCGTGCGACGGACCAGGGAGCAGTGATTTGAGAATCAGAATACCGAGTGTGCCTTGAAGCAGGTCGCCCGGATCGCGCGCGCGCGGCATGAGGTGCTCTCCCTTGGCAAGGGTATGGGAAGGATGCGTTCGGCCCTCGCGCAAGTCAAGCCGGCCCAGTCGGCCGACGCGGCCTCGGCGCGTCGCGTTGCGCTGAGCGCACGCGCATTCTTGATTTCAGCGGGCCTGCGGACTCGCAGCCAGGCAAACAGTGGAGCTGGGCACTCATATGGGATCTGATCTCCGCGCCGCGTTCCGCGCCGCTACCGGCGCGCCCTGGTTCACCGCGCTGGTCGCGCTCACCATCGCGCTCGGCGTCGGCGCCAACGCCGCGATCTTCAGCGTCGTCGACGCCGTGCTGCTCCAGCCGCTGCCGTTCGCGCACGGCGACCGTCTCGTGTCGCTGTGGGCGACCAATCCGGACAAGACCATTCGCCGGTTCGGCGTGTCGTACGGCGATTATCTCGACTGGCGGAAGCGCACGCACTCGTTCACCGACATGGCGCTGTACACGAGCCGCGTCGCCACGATGACGACCGGCTCCAGCCCGGAGAGCGTGGCCGACTTCCAGGTGACCCGCAACTTCTTCGACGTGCTCGGCGTGACGCCGGCGCTCGGCCGCGACTTCGGCGCGGACGACGAGCGCGGCGAATCGAGCACCACCGTCATCCTGAGCTACGGCTTCTGGCAGCGCCGGTTCGGCGGCGATCAGAATATTCTCAGCAAAAAACTCTCGATCGACGGCCGAGTGCGGACCGTGATCGGCGTGTTGCCGGCGAACGCCGCGCTGATCGGGCCGGCGTTCATGGGCAACCAGCTCGACGTCGTCACGGTCGTGCCGTTCACCAGCTTTCCGGCCGTCGAGCGCCACAACCAGCACCTGTTCGGCGCGTTGGCGCGACTGAAGCCCGGCGTGACGCTCGCCGCGGCGAGCCGCGACCTGTACGACACCGAGGTGCAGATCGCCGGCGAGAACGCCGACATTGCCGGCTGGACGGCGAGCGTGTTCATGCTGTCGGACGACCTGTCGCAGGGCGTGCGCGGGCCGCTGCTGCTATTGCTCGCCGCGGCGGCGCTCGTGCTGCTCATCGCCTGCATCAACGTCGCCAACCTGCTGCTCGTGCGCGGCACCACGCGCGCCCGCGAGCTGGCGGTGCGCCAGGCATTGGGTGCGTCGCGCGGGCGGCTGGTGTCGCAGCTTCTCGTCGAAAGTCTCGGGTTCGGCGTCGTCGGCGGCGCGCTCGGCGTGCTCGTCGCGGCGGGCGCGATTGGCGGCATCCGCCGCATGCTGCCGGCCGGCGCCATCGCTCGGGCGGGTGACATCCATCTCGACGCGCGCGTGCTCGCCTTCGCGATCGCGTTGAGCATGCTCTCGGCCCTGCTGTTCGGCCTGTGGCCGGCATTTCGCGCCAGCACGTTCAGCCTCAACGCCGTGCTGCGCGACGGCGGCCGAGCGCAGTCCGGCGGGGTGAAGTCGCAGCGGGTGCGCAAGTCGCTCGTAGTGGCCGAAGTGGCGCTGGCGGTCGTGCTGGTGATCTCCGCCGGCCTCGTCGTGCAGAGTCTTCAGAGATTGCTCGAGGTCGACCCCGGATTCCGGCCCGAGCACGCGATTGCCGCGCGCATCACGCTCACGCCGGAGCGCTACCCCGACTCGACCACCGTCGCGTTCTACCGGCAATTGCTGGCGAACCTCGACGGACGCGCCG
>JAICKA010000134.1 GCA_025928185.1 Gemmatimonadaceae bacterium | reverse complement strand
GGCGGAGCGGTTGCTCGGCAGTGGGATCGAATCGATGGAAACGTGCGCCGAGCTGAGTGTGATGATCGACGAGCTGGCGCACTTGGCCGAAGCGCTCGCCACGCTCGGCGATCTCACGCCGCGCAGCCTGGATGCGATGTCATCGTTCGGGGAGAAGATGTCGTCGCTGTTGTGCGTCGCGGCGTTCGTCAAGCACGGTTTGCCAGCGGTGCACGTGGATGCATGCGAGGTGATGATCACCGATGGAACGTTCACGCGCGCCGAGCCGCAGCCCGAGGCGATCGCCGAAGCGTGCCGTGCATCCGTGATCCCGTACGTTCGAAATGGCAAGATTCCCGTCATGGGCGGGTTCATCGGATCGGCGCAGGGGACGCGCATTACGACCACGCTCGGACGTGGCGGCAGCGATTACAGCGCGTCGCTGTTCGGCGCCGCGCTGCACGCCGAGGCGATCGAAATCTGGACGGATGTGGATGGAATGTTGACCGGGGATCCGCGCGTGGTATCCGACGCGCGATTGATCGAGCAGATTGCGTTCGACGAGGCGTCGGAGCTGGCCTCGTTCGGCGCGAAAGTGCTGCACCCGAACACGATCGCGCCGGCGGTCCGACTCGGGATCCCGGTGTACGTTCTGAATTCGCGGCGGCCGGAAGGCCGCGGCACCAAGATCACGTTCGAAGCGCCCAAGCGGCCGGTGAGCGCGATCGCGGGCAAGAACAACGTCACGCTCATCAAGGTCGGCTCGCCGCGCATGCTGCTCACTGAAGGCTTCCTGCGGTCGCTGTTCGAGATCTTTGAACGACACCGAACGTCGGTCGACGTCGTTGCGACGTCCGAGGTGTCGGTCTCGCTCACGATCGACGATCCGTCGAACCTCGAGCGGATCGTCAGCGACTTGCGTGCGCTGGGCGACGTCTCGGTCGAACGCGCGCGCGGGATCGTCGCGATCGTCGGCGGATCGATCGCCGAAGGCGGCGAAGCGATGGCCCGTGCGCTCGGCGCGCTCGGCGGCGTCCGGGTGCACATGCTGTCGCTCAGCGCCACAGGGTTGAATCTCACGATGGTCGTCGATGACGAGCAAGTGAAGCCGGCGATGCAGCGGTTGCATGCCGCATTCTTCGGCGGGGCCGCGGTATGACGCGCCGGCTCGCCATCATTGGAATGGGCAAGATGGGCCGCGCGATCGCGTCGCTCGCGCCGGACCGCGGGTGGGACGTAGCGGCGCGACTCGATGCCGACGAAACGCGCCACGGCATTACCGCCGCGATGCTGAACGGCGCCGACGTCGCCGTCGAGTTCACCACACCGGCCGCGGCGCCGGCCAACGTTCGGGCGCTCGTCGCCGCCGGTTGCCCGACCGTCGTCGGTACGACCGGCTGGTACGGAGAGCTGCCGGCGATTTCGGCGGACGTCGCGAAACGCGGCGGCGCGCTCCTCACCGCGTCCAACTTTTCGCTCGGTGTGAACATTTTCGAGCAAGTGGTCGCGCTGGCCGCCGGGCTGCTCGCCCGCGCGCCCGGCTTCGAGGCGCACATCATCGAGACTCACCACTCGGCAAAGAAGGATGCGCCGTCCGGCACGGCCGCCACCCTCGCCCGCGTGGCAGGCGCCGCGTGGGGTTCCGACATTCCGATCACCAGCGTGCGCACGGGCTCGGTGCCCGGCACGCACGAGCTCATTTTCGATGCGCCGTTCGAGCAGATTCACCTCGAGCACATTGCGCGAGACCGGCGTGTGTTCGCCGAGGGCGCGCTCGTTGCGGCCGAATGGTTGATCGGCCGTCGCGGCGTGTTCACCATGCGCGACGTGCTGGCAACTTCGAATCGCGAGGGCACCACATGACGGCTTCACGACTTCGCGGGTGCGGCACCGCGCTCGCCACGCCATTCAATGCTGACGGTTCCCTCGATGAAGGCGCCCTGCGCGCGTTCGTCGACTGGCAGCTCGAGGAAGGAATCAATTTCCTCGTGCCCTGCGGGAGCACCGGCGAAGCGGCGACGATGACGCTCGATGAGCACCGCCGCGTGGTCGAGATCACCGTGCAGCAAGCGCGTGGGCGCGTGCCCGTCGTGGGCGGCGCGGGCAGCAACGACACGCAGAAGGCCATCGCATTGTCGCGCGCGATGCGTGACGTCGGCGTGACGCACCTGCTGCACACATCGCCGATGTACAACAAGCCTCCACAGCGCGGGATCGTCGCGCACTTTCGCGCGATCGCCGAAGCGGTCGATCTGCCGATCGTCGTGTACAACGTGCCCGGCCGCACGGGGAGCAACATCGAGGCGAAGACGACACTCGAGCTGGCAAAGGTGCCCGGCGTCGTCGCCGTGAAGGAAGCGTCCGGACAACTGCCGCAGATCGCCGACATTCTGCGGGGCCGGCCGCCCGAGTTCTCCGTGTTGTCCGGTGACGACGAGCTCACGTTACCCGTGATGGCGCTCGGCGGCGACGGCATCGTGTCGGTCGTGTCGAATGCGACGCCGAAGCTCATGGTGCAGCTCTGCCAACGGATGCATGCGGGCGATCTTGCCGGGGCGCGCGAGATTCATTTCCGGCTCTTGCCGTGGATGCGCGCGGCGTTCATCGAGTCCAACCCGCTCCCAGTGAAGGCGGCGCTCTCGATGCTCGGCAAGATGCGCAACACGCTGCGCCTGCCGCTCGTGCCGATGGCCGATGCGCATACCGGCGTGGTCCGCGCAGCGCTCAAGACGGCAGAGGTGCTGGCGTGACGGTCTCGGCCGTCGAGCTGGAACAACGAATCGAAGCTCTTGCGGCGACGCCGGCGGACGAGCCATGGCCGTCGGATGCCGTTGGAGTTCTCGAAAGCTTTCTCGATGCGCTCGAGGCGGGCGATCTTCGCGCCGCCGAGCGGTCGAACGACGGGCGGTGGCGCGCCGTACCGTGGGTCAAGCGCGGAATTCTCGCTGGCTTTCGACTCGGCCGTCTCGAGGCGAGCGGCGGACGCAGCCTGTCGTTCGTGGACAAGGACACGTACCCGATCCGGCGCTTCCAGCCGGCCGACAACGTACGCGTCGTACCCGGCGGCTCTTCGATTCGCCGCGGTGCACACATCGAGCCCGGAGTCATCTGCATGCCGCCGATGTACGTGAACGTTGGCGCGTGGGTCGGGAGCGGCTCGATGATCGATTCGCACGCCCTTGTTGGATCGTGCGCCCAGATCGGCGCGCGGGTGCACGTGAGCGCGGCGGCCCAGATTGGTGGTGTGCTCGAGCCTGTGAATGCGGCGCCCGTGGTGATCGAAGACGAGGTGCTGGTCGGCGGCAACTGTGGCGTGTACGAAGGCACGGTCGTGCGCTCGCGCGCGGTGCTTGCCGCCGGTGTGGTATTGACGCGCGGGACGCCGGTGTTCGATCTCGTCCACGAGCGCGTCTATCGCGCGGCGGGCGAGCGGCCATTGGAGATTCCTGAGGCCGCGGTGGTCGTGCCGGGTACGCGGGCGATCCGCACGGGCTGGGGCGCCGAGCAGCAGCTCGGGCTGCAGGCGCCAGTGATCGTCAAATACCGCGACGAGAAGACGGATCTGGCAACGACGCTCGAGGCATGGCTGCGGTGAAGGTCTCCGGGTCGCTTCGAGTGCCGGGCGACAAGTCCATCTCGCACCGCGCGCTGATCTTCGGCGCGCTCGGCGAAGGCCCATCGCGCATCACCGGCATCCTTCGGTCGGCCGACGTGCACTCGACGGCCGGTGTGCTCCGCGAACTCGGAGCGGACATTCCAGTTCTCTCATCGGATTTCGTGGTGCACGGTCGCGGGCCGGAAAGCCTCACCCAGCCGCTCGCGCCCCTCGATTGCGGCAATAGCGGTACCACGACGCGGTTGATGTCCGGCGTCGCCGCCGCGCGTCCGATCGACGCAACGTTCGTCGGCGATGCGAGCCTGAGCCGCCGGCCGATGCGCCGCGTCGCGCGACCGCTCGAGGCGATGGGCGCACGCGTCGAGCTTCCGGCGCATGGCGGCCTGCCGATGACGATTCACGGCGGCACGCTGCACGAGGCAGCGTGGAAGAGCGAGGTCGCGAGCGCGCAGGTGAAGAGCGCGGTGCTGCTCGCGGCCCTGGTCGCCGGCGTTCGCGCCACGGTGACCGAGCCGGCGCGTTCGCGCGATCACACCGAGCGAATGCTTGCCGCGCGCGGCGGCCGTGTGCGGATCGAGGGTTGCTCCGTGTCGTTCGAGCCCTCGGCGCTTCGCGCGCTCGACACCGCGGTGCCTGGTGATCCCTCGTCGGCCGCGTTCTTCGCGGCCCTCGCGGCCCTCGCGACCGGCGGCGAGTTGCGGCTGGAGGGCGTCTGCGTGAACGACACGCGGATCGGCTTCCTCGGGCAACTGAGGCGCATGGGGGCGCGCATCACGGAGCTCGAGCGCCGGGATGAGGGCGGGGAATCGGTCGCCGACGTCGTTGTCGCACCTGGCACGCTGCGCGGCACGACGATCGGCGAAGCCGATGTGCCCGCGATGGTCGACGAAATTCCGATGCTCGCCTGCGTGGCGGCACGCGCCGAGGGAGAAACCGTGATTACCGGCGCCAACGAGCTGCGGGTGAAGGAGAGCGATCGGATCGCGGCGGTCGTCTCCAACTTGCGCGCCATCGGCGCCGAAGCCGAGGAGCTCCCCGATGGCATGCGCATCACCGGCTCGGACCGGCCGCTCGCCGGCCGCATCGTCACGCACGGCGATCATCGGCTGGCGATGGCGTTCGGCGTGCTCGGCGCCGCATCCGGCAACGCGATCGAAATCGACGACCGTGACTGCGTCGCGGTGTCGTATCCGGATTTCTGGCGGGACCTCGCACGCGTGCAGCGCGCCTGAGATTCTCATGAGTGTTTCCTCGACCCCGACGAGCGCGCGCGGCAATCATGTCGTGATTGCCATCGACGGGCCCGCGGCATCGGGAAAGTCGTCCACCGCGCAATGGGTCGCGCGACGATTGTCGTACTTCCACGTCGACTCCGGGGCGCTCTACCGCGCGGCCACGCTCGTGCAGCTCGCCCGATCCGCCGCAATCGACGAATGGACCGAAGCCGATGTGCTCGCGGGCGTGTCGCGCATCGGTTTCGTTGCCGCCGAACACACGTTCGTGCCGACGGTGGGCGGAGCGAACGTCGACGAGGAGCTGCGAAGCGGCGAGGTCACGCGCGCCGTGTCGCTCGTCGCGACGATGCCCGGGGTGCGCGCGTGGGTGAACGAGCGCGTGCGCCAGGCCGCCGCGCTGCAGCATGTCGTCGTCGACGGCCGTGACATCGGAACCGTGGTTTTCCCCGATGCCGACCTGAAGGTGTTTCTGGTCGCCGATCCGTGGGAGCGGGCGCGCCGCCGACTGATTCAGCGATTGGGCCGGCATCCGACCGACCCCGAGATCGCCGAAGAGACCGACGTGATCGTTCGCCGCGATGCCCGCGACGCGACGCAAACCGTACAGGCGGCCGACGCCGTGTTGATCGACACGACGTACCTGACGCAGGAGGATCAGGTCGAGCGAATCGTGGCCCTGGCACGTGCCGTAACTCACCGTCCGGACGACACTTCGGCAGTTGACGGCTGACCCTCGCCAGCTTACCTTGAACGGTTCGCGGCTGTTCATCCCCGAGATGTCGGCCAACCCACAATTCAGCCTCGTCGCGGCGAGCCTAAACCCCCCGCGGTACGTCAGGAGACTTTCTTTCGGTATGCCAGAGCTCGAAACACCCACCGTTTCCAACAGCACGACCACCGAACGCGAAAAGCGCGACGCGCAGCGCGCGCAATTGCGCCCGCTCGCCAATCGCCGTCCGGAGTTGTACGACGAGGACGAATACACGTCGGCCGAGTACGAGAAGATGATGGAGCTCTACAACGGTACGCTCGCGTCGATCGACGAGGGCGAGATCGTGAAGAGCAAAGTGCTCGAGATTCGCGACAACATGGTCGTGCTCGACATCGGCTTCAAATCGGAAGGCAGCGTTCCTCTCGAGGAGTTCAAGGACCATCCGGATCTCAAGCCGGGTGACGAAGTCGAAGTCCTGCTCGAGCACCTCGAGGACCAGGAAGGCTCCGTCGTTCTGTCGAAGAAGAAAGCCGACTTCATGCGCGTGTGGGAGAAGATCCGCGTCGCGTACGAGACGGACACGCCGGTGGAAGGCACGCTCGTCAAGAAGATCAAGGGTGGTGTCGTCGTCGACCTCATGGGCGTTGACGCATTCCTCCCCGGTTCGCAGATCGCGCTCCGCCGCGTCCCGAACATCGACGAGCTGCTCGGTCAGAAGTTCGAATTCAAGATCATCAAGCTCAACAAGCGCCGCCGGAACATCGTGGTCTCGCGCCGCGTGATCCTCGAGAACGAGCGCGCCGGCAAGCGCGAGAAGTTGATGAAGGAGCTCGAGAAGGATCAGGTGCGGAAGGGCGTCGTCAAGAACATCACCGACTTCGGTGCGTTCATCGACCTCGGCGGTGTCGACGGCCTGCTCCACATCACCGACATGTCGTGGGGCCGCATCTCGCATCCGTCCGAGCTCGTTGCGATCGGCGCG